>NZ_JBFAPT010000008.1:0-331602 GCF_040676845.1 Nonomuraea sp. NPDC049504 | reverse complement strand
ACGTCGCCGGGCAGTTCCCCGGAGACGCTAAACGCCTGTGGAGGCGACGTAAGACCTCGAGCACTCGAGGCAGATGCCAGCGAAGCAGGCAAGAGAATCACTGAGATTCTCCGAACGGGAGACGCGGGAAGTGGGTGGTGGTGGTGGTGGGCCCGCGGACAGAACCGCAGCCCGGCCGAAAAGGCGCGGCCGCGGGGAGGAGCAGCCGAAGGCGAGGGATGCTCCAAGGGCGGCGGTGTGGTGGATCAAGCGAGGGCTTCGGCGATGGCGGCGCGGTCCTGGTACTCGCGCCAATGCACGATCCGCCCGTCCCTCGCGCGCAGCACCACCACGAACGCGGCCTGGGCGCGCACGTCGCTCCCCCGCAGGGTGCCCACCAGCCGGTACTCGGTGACGATCACCTCCGGGTCGGCGGTCTCGTGGACGGTCACGTCGCGGAATTCCTCGAAGGCGACGGGGAGGGACGCGCGGCCCTCCTCCGCCATGGCCGCGACCCGCTCCGCCGCCGCAGAGGAGGTGTTCGCCGAGCGGGGCACATCGGCGTCCACGGAGGAGGTCGCCGCACGAGCGGGCGTCGCCATCGGGACGATCTTCCGCCACTTCCCCACCAAGCACGCCCTCCTCGCCGCCATCATGAAGGACCTGCGGCGGCGGCTCATCGCCAGGGCGGAGTCCCTCATCGCCGATGGGGATCCTGGGTCGGCGTTCTTCGACTACTTCGCGTTCCTCGTCGGCGGCTCGGCCAGGATCGGCGCCGTGGTGAGCCTGCTCGCCGAGGAAGGCGCGCCCATCGAGCCGGGCGAGCAGATCTTGGCGCTCGGCGAGGCGTTCGGCACGCTGCTGGAGGCGGCGCGCGAAGCCGGGACCGTACGCCCCGACGTCCGGCTGGACGAGGTCATGGCCGTGCTCACCGCCGCCACCCACGGCGCGCTGGCGGGCGGCTGGCCGGACGACCTGCGCCATCGGACGGTGTCCCGGCTTCTGGACGGCTTCCGCGCTGCTCGGTGATCCAGGCGTCGATGAGCGCCCAGTGGTCGTACAGCCAGCGGACGCGCTCCTCGCGGGTCCTGGGGATCTCGGCGGCCGGTACGCGCCACCACTTCGCGGTGATGTGCGCGCTGACGGGAAGCTTGCGCCAGACGTCCCCCACGGTGACGAGCTGGTCGAGCCCGGTGTGCGCGACGAAGATGACGTCGGCGGGCGGGCAGGACTCGATGGCGGCGATGGCGCCGTTCGGGCGGGGCGGGAGCAGGTGGTCCATGTCGCGGGCCCGGCCCGCCTCGCCGGTCAGGCCCTTCTCCTCAAGCCGCCGGATGGCGAGGCGGCGGCGGCGGGGGGTGAAGTTCCCGCCCTCGGGGAAGATCACCAGCGCGTCCCTGTCGCCCATCGTGGCGGCGAGGCGGCGGATCTCCGCGGTGACGCCGCTCTGGTCGGTGCTGCGGGGCACGAACGCGTTCGGCAGCCGGTTGACGACGACGTCGAGCGACGGGTCGTACTGGAGCGCGGCCTTCATGACGATGCGGGGCCGCCGGTGGTAGCGGGCCAGCAGGTGGTGGATCAGCAGGAAGGAGTCGCCGGGGCCCGCGTGCCTGGACAGGACGATGACCGGCCGGGAGAGCCTGGCCTCCTGCTCCTCGGGGGTCGGCTCTGGCTCCTCGATGTCGGTGGTGAGCAGGAAGATGCGCTCGGCGGCGCCGTACACGCGGGTGAGGAACCAGCCGATCAGCGCGTAGTGCCGCTCCTGCCGCTTCGCGCCGCCCGCCACCCACAGCCACAGGCAGGCGATGAGCACCGCGGACTCCAGCGTCAGCCACGCCACCGCGAACCAGACGAACCGCGCGCCCCTGCGCTGCGGCGGCGGCAGGCGCAGCGAGGCGGCGGCCGTGACGACCAGCCAGAACGGCAGCGTCACCAGCATGAACACGGTGACCACGATGACCAGGGGCGCCAAGACGACCCTGCGCAGGATGCGAGGTGGAAGCACGGCGGCCTCCTCAAGGGCGTACTCTCATCCTCCTCTTTCGCGCAGGTAGCGGGAAGACGCCTGGTAGGCGCGGTCGATGCAGGCCGCCACCTGGGAGCCGTCGCGGTAGCGCAGCGGCGAGGCGGGCGTGGTCACCCCCGAGGGCATCACGTGCACCTCCACGCCGGGCGGCAGCGTGGCGAGGTCCTCGGCGAAGCGGTGCCTGCGGGCGATCTCGAACGCCACCATGCCCACCTCCCAGAACCTGCGCGGCGGGCTGAGCGGGCGCTCGATCCTGCCGACGTGCAGGACGTAGACGCGCTTGGCGCCGAGCTGCACGGCCCTGCCGATGGGGATGCTGTGCACGAGCCCGCCGTCGTAGAAGTGCTCGCCGCCGATCACCACCGGCGGCAGCAGCCCCGGTACGGCGCACGAGGCCAGCACCGCGTCCACCAGCGGCCCCGAGCTGAACCAGTGGGCCGCGGCGCGCTCGACCGAGGCGGCCACGCACTGGAACGGCACGGACAGCTCCTCGATGCGGGCGGCCGGCACGGTCTCGCGCAGCACGCCGCGCAGCGGCTCGTTGGGGTGCAGGTGGGTGCGCGTCTTCGCGAGCGTGGACAGCCGGGCCGCCCAGGAGCCGGCGAAGGCCGTACGGACGATGTCGGAATGCCACAGACCGGTCAGCCTGGCGACCGCCTGAGCCGGGTCGGCGGCGATGACCGCGCCGTTGAGCGCGCCGACGGACGTGCCCACCACCAGTCCGGGACGGATGCCCGCCTCGTCGAGCGCCCGCAGCATCCCCACCTCGTGGGCGCCCAGCACACCCCCGCCCCCGAGCACGAACGCGGTCTCGGGCGCGCGGCCGGGGCCGCCGGGAAAGCCCTCGCCGGGAACGCCCCCGCTGGGAACGCCCCCGCCGGGAGCGTCCGCGCCCTCCTGGGTCATCGGGGGCAGTTCCCGCCCTCGTGGGCGACGGCGTCGGCGACGGCGAGGATCGAGTCGAGCTTGGTCCTGGCTTCGACCAGCTCGTTGATCTTGGCGTCCATGCGCTCCCGCTCGGCCCGCAGTCGCTCGATCAGCTCGGGCACGACCTCGCCCGACATCACGCACGGCATGATCGGCTCGATGGCCTTACTGGCCAGCCCGGCCGCGTAGAGCTGCCGGATGAGCCTGACCCGCTCCACCGCGCCGTCCGCATAGACGCGCTGCCCGCTGGGCGTGCGCTCGGAGAAGAGCAGGCCCTGCTCCTCGTAGTAGCGCAGCGCGCGCACGCTCACCCCGGCCTGGGCGGCGAGCTCGCCGATCCGCATCCGATCTCCCCCTCAGGTGCTGCTGACGTCAGCGTCAGGATTTCACCGTACGCCAGGCGCCGGACGCCGCCTAACATCAGCGGCATGACCACGCACGGATTCACGCTGACCGCCGAGGGCCCGTTCGAGTTCGCCGACTCCCTGCGCTTCGTGGCGGACTGGCCGGCCACGAGCAGGCTGCCCTCCGACGGGCGGACGCTGCGCTTCGCGTACTGCGCGGAGGCCGACTGGCGGCCCATCGGCGTGAGCGTGACGGGCGTCCCCGGCGGCGTGTCGGTCAGCACCACACGCCCGGCGGGCCCGGCGATCCGCGGCGAGGTGGCGCGGATCTTCTCGCTCGACGTCGACGGCACCGGCTTCGCCAAGCTCGGCGACGCCGACCCGGTGCTCGGCGACCTGTTGCGGCTGCGTCCCGGCCTGCGTCCCGTGTGCTTCTGGAGCCCGTGGGAGGCGGCCTGCTGGGCGGTGATCGTGCAGCGCTCGTCGATGGTCGTGGCGTCGGCGATCAAGCAGCGCATCGCGCAGCGGTACGGCGCGGAGGTGGTGGTGGACGGCGAGCCGTTCCCCGCGTTCCCGCCGCCGGTCTCGCTCCTGGACGCGGGCGGGCTCGGCCTGCCGGCGCAGAAGGAGGAGTGGCTGCGCGGCCTGGCCAGGGCGGCGCTCGACGGCCTGCTGACCACCGAGCACCTGCGCTCGCTGGCCCCGGAGGAGGCGCTGGCGGAGCTGCGGTCGCTGCCCGGCGTGGGGCCGTTCTCGGCGGGGCTGATCCTCATCAGGGGCGCGGGGGCGCCGGACGCGTTCCCCGGTGACGAGCCGCGGTTGTTCGCGATCCTGCGGGAGGCGTACGGGCTGGCGGAGGACGCGCCGCCGTCCGCGTACCGGCGGCTGGCCGACGCCTGGCGGCCCTACCGGTCGTGGGCGTCGTTCCTCTTCCGCGCGACGGCGTACGGCGTGATGGACGACCGGTCCGCCCAGGATCCTTCCTGAAGATTCTTTGACGAATCCTCTTTCGGGTGTCTGATCGGCGGGCATAAGGTTGCAGCATCGGTTGGCGTCCCCGCGATACCCCTTACGACCAGCCACCGGCCGACCAACGCCAGGAGAGCCCGTGAAACTCACCTGTCGCCACTATCCAGGGGCCACGCTGTTCACCGTGGCCGGCCAGGTCGACATCAGCACCTCCGCCGAGCTGGAGGAGTTCATCGGCGGGCAGCGCCGCCGGTTCGACGACCACGTGATCGTGGACATGCGCGAGCTGACCTTCATCGACAGCTCCGGCCTCGCGGTGCTGCTCGCCGCCGGGGCGCTGGCCCGCGCCCACGGCGCCGGCCTGCACCTGGCCGGGGTGCAGCCGATGCCGGCCAGGCTGCTGGAGATCACGGGCGCCGATCGCGCGGCGACCTTCCACGACGACGTGGAGCAGGCGCTGGGGGCCGTCCTGGTCGCCGGCCACGCCACGCCCTGACCGCACGGAGGGTCAGGGCTGCCGGCGGTGCACCCCCACCAGGTGCCCGTTCTGCCGGATCCGCGCCTCCTCGTACGGGCACACCGGGCGAGTGACGTACGACTGCGCGATGGTGTCGGCGTCTCCCCGGTTCACGCCCCAGCCGATGGTGTGCCAGTGCGGATCGCCGCCGGTGGTGTCCAGGACCACGATCTCGTACAGCTCGGCGGCGGGAGGAGGCGTGCAGCGTACGCGGCCGGTCGCCGCACCCGCGCCGTCGTGGACGTTCCGGCTACCGGTACCCGGCTGATCCATGTGGCTCTCCCTCCGGTGGCACAAACCTGATCCGGAATTGCATGTGCCCCGATCCTCCTCAAGTCAGTCATGTCGCTGGTTGCGCACCCGTCACGGCGGGCTCAGTCCTCCTCCAGGATCGGCAGGCGCAGCACGAAACGGGCGCCGGTGTCGGAGTCCTCGATGGACAGCGTGCCGAGGTGGGCGGTCGCGATCTCCCTGGCGATGGGCAGCCCGAGTCCGGTGCCGCCGGCGTCGCGGTTGCGGGCGGCGTCGAGGCGGGCGAAGCGCTGGAAGACGAACTCGCGGTGCTCGGGAGGGATGCCGGCCCCGTCGTCCACGACCTCCACCACCGCGTCGTCGCCCTGCCGCCGCACGGTGACGATGACCCGCCGTTCGGCGTGCCGCTCGGCGTTGTCGAGCAGGTTGGTCAGCAGGCGGGCCAGCTGCAGCCGGTCGCCCATGACGACGACGCCGCTCTCCAGGGTCGTGACGAACTCCTTGGAGCGCGGCCGCGCGGTCTCGGCGGCGACCAGCTCGGAGAGGTCGACCGGCTCGCGCTGGTCGGGCGCTCCGGCGTCGAGCTTGGTGAGCGTGAGCAGGTCGCCCACGATGGCCTGCAGCCGGTCGAGGCTGGCCAGCACCTTCGTGCCGGTCTCCGCCCAGTCGGCCTCCTCGGGGTGGAGCATGGCGTCCTCCATCTGGGCCCGCATCGCCGTGATCGGGCTGCGCAGGTCGTGGGAGGCGTCGGTGGCGAATCTGCGCTGCCGCTCCATCGCGTCCTGGAGCCCGGCGAGCGCGGACTCCAGGCGCTCCAGGGTCTGGTTGCTGGTCTCGGCCAGCGCCCTGATCTCGTCGTCGTTCACCGGAACGGGCACCCGCAGGCCGCCGCCGCCCGCGCTGATCTCGGCGAGCTTCCTGGTGATGCTGCCGACGGGCGCCAGCGTCCTCGCCACGATGCGGGACACGCCGAACCAGGTCAGCGCGACCAGCGCGGCCGACACGCCGGTCTGGAAGATCAGCGTCGCCGGGCTGACGTACCAGGGCACGGCGGGGCCGAAGGCGTAGACCAGCCACTCCCCCTCCGGCTGGTACGCGATCACGGTCACCGTGATCTTGCACTCGCCCTCGAAGGCCGGGATGCCGCACACGGTCCCGGCGTCGTTGGCCAGGGAGCGGTGCGGCACGACGGTGGTGAGGCGCGGCTGGCCGGCCAGGTTGGGCGTCCAGGCGACCGGCCGGCCGGTGTGGTCGAGGACCTGCATGCCGTCGGTGCCGTCCTGGTCGAGCACCTGGGGCAGGCGCCCCCGTTTGATCAGGATCAGCACGCGTACGGCTCTGGTGGACAGCTCGTGGGCGCGGATCTCGGCGACCTCGTTCCTGATGCCGAGCAGCACGAAAGCGCTCACGATGATGTTCAGCAGCAACATCGTGACACTGGCGAACAACGCCAGCCGCGTCCGCAACGACCGGCCCCACAGTCTGCCCACGCGTCTCCCCCGAAGGCCACACCATCACAGGGGGGACCTTGACCGCGATCTTCGGGAGATTCCCTGACAAAGGCGCTTAAGGTGCAACGCCCTACTCGATGACGAGCTCGACCGGGATGTTGCCCCGCGTGGCGTTGGAGTACGGGCACACCTGGTGGGTCGCCTCAAGGAGCGCCTGGCCCGCCTCGGGGCCGATGTGGTCGGGCAGCTCGGCCCGCAGGGTCACCGAGAGCTGGAAGCCGCCCTTGCCGTTGGGCGACAGGCCGACCTCGGCCGTGACCGCCGCGTCGGCGACGTCGAGTTGCCGCTGCCCGGCCACCAAGCGCATGGCGGAGGCGAAGCAGGCGGCGTAACCGGCGGCGAAGAGCTGCTCGGGGTTGGTGCCCTCGCCGTCGCCGCCCAGCTCCTTCTGCAGCGCCAGCTTGACGTCGAGCCGCCCGTCGGAGCTGACGGCGCGCCCGTCGCGGCCGGCCGCGGTGGCGATGGCGGTGTAGATGCTCATGTCGTGCCCCTTAGCTAGACAGACCTGTCTGTTCGGTGTGGAGCCCGATAGTAGACAGATCTGTCTGGTATCGTCAACCTGTGAGCGCAGGAACGTTGCAGGGACGCCGGCCGAGCCCCGCCCGCGAGCGCGTGCTGGAGACGGCGACGCGGCTGTTCTACGCCGAGGGCATCCACACGGTCGGCATCGACCGGATCATCGCCGAGGCGGGCGTGGCCAAGGCGACCTTCTACCACCACTTCCCCAGCAAGGACGACCTGGTCAGGGCCTACATCACCGACCAGAGCGGGCTGCAGCGCACGGCGGCGGCCGGGCTGAGCCGCGACGACGCCCCGTACGAGCGGCTGCGCACGTTCTTCGTCCACCTCTGCGAGTTCGGCAGCGGGCCCGGCTATCGCGGCTGCCCGTTCGTCAACACCGCGGCCGAATATCCCGACCCGGCCCACCCGGTGCGGCAGGCCATCGTCGAGCACCGCCGCTGGAACCGCGACCTCTACCGCGACCTGCTGGCCGAGGCCGGGCACCCCGACCCCGAGCAGACGGCCGACCTGCTGCTGATGCTCAGGGACGGGCTCGTCGTGGGCTTCGACCTCGACGACCCCGCCGCCGTGCGCGCGACCGCCCAGGAGGCGCTGGCCCGGCTCGTCGGCCCCCAGGCGGGCCTCGACGTCAGCGGGCCGGCGGCGGCCCCACCGACTCCCCCGGCACCAGAGCACACGGGATGAGCACCCGCGGCGGCGCCTCCTCGGCCCCTTCGAGCCGGTCGATCAGCGCGTCGGCGGCCATCCGGCCGAGCTCGGCGGCCGGCGCCGCCATGACCGTCAGCGACGGCTCGATCATCTCGCCCAGCTCGCGCGTGGTCGCCGCCGAGATGATCGACAGGTCGCCCGGCACCTGACGGCCGAGCGCCCGCGTGCCCTTGGCGAGGCCCGCCGCGGCGCCCTCGTTGACCAGCACGACGGCGGTGACCTCGGGGAAGTCGTCGTGCAGCCGGCGCGCGGCGGCCCGGCCTCCGGCGGAGGTGCTCTCGACCCTGATGACGGCGGGCGGGTGGCCGAGCGGCGCGATCGCGTCGAGGTAGGCCGACTCGACCCGCATGATGCGGCCGGGCTCGGTGGTGGCGTCGGTCTGCTGGGCGACCAGCGCGACGCGCTCGTGGCCGTGGCCGCGCAGGTGCTCGACGGCCTGGTGGATGGTGGTGGCGAAGTCGATGTCGACGTACGGGAGGTCGTCGTCCTCGGTGCGGCCGATCAGCGCGAAGGGCACCCGTGAGGCCAGCAGCCGCGCCACCCGCGCGTCGCGGATCTGCACCTCCATCAGCAGCACGCCGTCCACGAGCCCGCCGGCCAGCAGGTGGGACATCTGCTCGTCGTCGTTGACCGGCCACAGCACGAGGTCGTAGCCGCGCTCGCGGGCGCCGTGGGCCGCGCCCATGACGAACTGGATCACCGTGGCGTTGGGCTTGGACTCGAGGTCGGGGTGGAGCAGCGCGAGTATGCGGGTGCGCGAGCTGGCCAGGGCGCGGGCGACGACGTTGCGCCGGTAGTTGAGCTCCTGGATGGCCGCCTCGATGCGGGCGCGGGTCTCGGGCGCGACCCGTTTGGTGCCGTTGATGACGAACGAGACCGTGGCGATCGAGACGTTCGCCCGCTCGGCGACGTCGCGCATCGTGACCATGGATGCCGCCTCCCGACTCGTCAGGGCCGCGCGAAGCATCTGCGACTATATCGCCCGCCCGCGTTTCGTAAAACGCTTAACTTGTTGTTGACATCGCCGTCGGACAGGCGCAACATATCGGTCAAGCCAGCGCGGTTAAGCGCTTTATTTCGATCACTGCCCTGGCCGCCCCGCGAGTGGCGGCATCACTTCCCGCAGCCCCTTTCTCCCGGTAAACGACCCTTCATCGACTCCGTGGCGACCCCCTAGGAGTAGCTCACATGGAGACAGCACAAAAGCGTCACGGGAAGGCGCCCAAAGTGACTGTCGCGGCGGTTCTCTTCCCCCTCACCCTGTCGGCGTGCGGCGGGACCGCCGCCGGCGCGCAAGCCACCGGCCCCCTCGTCATCCAGGACTACTACGACGAGCTGCACGACCCGCTCTACCACTCGTGCGCACGTCAGACCGGCCTCGACATCAGGATCGACCACGTCGCGGGCCCCGGGCTGATCCCGAAGGTGCTCCAGCAGAGCTCCTCGCGCACCCTGCCCGACGTGCTCATGCTCGACAATCCCGACGTGCAGCAGATCGCCGAGTCGGGCGCGCTCACCCCGCTGTCCGACTACGGCCTGCACGGCGAGGGAATGACGCCGGCCGTGGTGAAGGCCGGCACGTACGCCGGGAAAGTGTACGGCCTGGCCCCCTCGGTCAACACGCTCAGCATCTTCTACAACAAAGCGCTGTTCCGGGCGGCCGGCATCACGAAAGTCCCCAGAACCTGGGACGAACTCCGCGCCACCGCGAAAAGGCTGACCGCCCCCGGCCGGTACGGCTTCGCGATGAGCAACGTCAACACCTACGAGGGCTCCTGGCAGTTCCTGCCGTTCATGTGGGGCAACGGCGGCACCGAGCAGGACATCACCACTCCCCCGACCGCTCAGGCGCTGCGGTTCCTCGTCGATCTGCAGAACGACGGCTCGATGTCGAAGAGCTCGATCATCTGGAGCCAGGACGACGTCATCGACCAGTTCATGGCCGGCAAGGCCGCGATGGTGGTCAACGGGCCCTGGCAGATCCCCGCGCTCAGGAAGCAGCACGAGGTCGACTGGGGCACGTTCACCATCCCGACCCGGCTGGCCACGCAACCCACGGTCGCCCCGCTCGGCGGCGAACTCTTCACGGTGCCGCGCACCGGCGACAAGGCGAGAATGGCCAAGGCGGGGCGGTTCGTGAAATGTCTGGTCTCGCCGGAGCTGCAGCGTGAGACCGCGAAGGTCACGCAGACCGTCCCGACGAACCCCGGGGTCGCCGATCGCGCCGCGGCCGAGGACCCGGCGATCGCGACGTTCGTCACCACCGTACGCACCGCGCGCTCGCGTACCGCGGCCCTCGGCCCCGACTGGCCGAAGGCGGCCACCAAGATCTACAACGCCGTGCAGATCGCGCTGACCGGCAAGGCCGCGCCCGCCGAGGCCCTGCGCCAGGCGCAGGGCGAGTGACAAGGAGCCGCGTGGTGACCTCAGCCGATCTCAGCCTTTCCGCGGCCGCCGCGCGCGGCCGGCGCGACCTGCTGTGGGCGCGCCTGCTCAAGCGGGCCACGCCGTGGTTGTTCACGCTGCCCGCGATGACCTTCGTGGCGATGTTCTTCGGTTATCCGATCGTCCAGAACGTCGTCATGAGCTTCCAGGAGTACACGACCTCGACCTTCTACAGCGGGCACGCACCCTGGGTCGGGCTCACCAACTACGTGACGATCCTGTCCAGCTACCTGTTCACGACCACGCTGGCGAACACCGCGCTGTTCACGATCGGCTCGATCACCTTCCAGTTCGTGATCGGGCTGGCGCTGGCGCTGTTCTTCAAGCGCAACTTCCCGCTGAGCGGCTTCCTGCGCGCGTTGCTGCTGCTGCCGTGGCTGCTGCCGCTCATCGCCTCGAGCGCGGTCTGGAAGTGGCTGCTCGACCAGGAGAGCGGCGCGCTCAACCAGTTCCTCGGCCTGTTCGGGATCCCGGCCGTGCCGTGGCTGGTCGATCCGACGCTCGCGCTGGCCGGCGTGATCGGGGTGAACATCTGGCTGGGCATCCCGTTCAACGTCGCCATCCTCTACAGCGGCCTGCAGGCGGTGCCGAAGGACCTGTACGAGGCGGGCGCGCTCGACGGCGCCACCGGCTGGACCGCGTTCCGGCACATCACCTGGCCCAGCATCCGGTCGGTGGTGAGCGTCGTCATCGTGCTCGGCGTGGTCTACACGCTCAAGGTCGTGGACATCATCCTCGGCCTGACCGGCGGCGGCCCCGCCAACTCCACCCAGACGCTGGCCACGAACGCCTACAACAAGTCGTTCGTCGAGTTCGACTTCGGCCAGGGCGCCGCCATCAGCAACGTCCTCATCGTGGTCTCGCTGGTCTTCGCCCTCGTCTACCTGTTCATCTCGCGCCGCGAGCCGCACGAGTGAGGCGCCGCACGTGAACCACACCTTGACCGCACGAAACTCGACCGCACGGAACTCGACCGCGCGGAAACTGCCCATGACGGTGCTCGGCGTCGTCTTCCTGGCCGTGATGATCTTCCCGGTCTACTGGATGGTCAACACCAGCCTCCAGGCCGCCTCGGGCGCCGCCGCTGCCGACTTCTTCCCCGTTCACCCAGATCTGTCCGGTTACGCCACCGCCGTGACCGAGCAGGGCCGCAATTTCGTCACCAGCCTGGTCATCGCGCTCGGGACCGTGGTGCTGACGCTGGCGATCGCGACGCCCGCCGCGTACGGGCTGTACCGCTTCCGCACCAAGGCGGGCACGGTGTTCCTGCTCGTGCTGCTGATCACCCAGATGATCCCGGCGATGGTCATCGCCAACGCGCTCTATCCGCTGTTCAACTCGCTGTTCCTGATCAACAGCGTCTTCGGCCTCATCCTGGCCAACTCGGCGGCGGGCATCCCCTTCGCGGTGCTGCTCATCAGGGCGTTCATGGGGTCGATCCCGCCGGCGCTCGTGGAGGCGGCGATGGTGGACGGGGCGGGCAACCTGCGGGCGTTCCTCGCGATCGTCGTACCGATCAGCAGGAACGCGATCGTCACGGCGGCCCTGTTCACCTTCCTGTCGGCGTGGAGCGACTTCCTGTTCGCCCTCACCCTGACCAGCACGCCCGAGGTCAGGCCCATCACGCTCGGCATCTACGACTACATCAGCGCGAACTCGCAGGACTGGGCCGCCGTCATGGCCACGGCCGTGCTGGCGTCCGTCCCGGCGGGGCTGCTGCTGATCTTCGCTCAGCGCTACATCGCGGCCGGCGCCGTCAGCGGCGCCGTCAA
Source organism: Nonomuraea sp. NPDC049504 (assembly GCF_040676845.1). Lineage (NCBI taxonomy): Bacteria > Bacillati > Actinomycetota > Actinomycetes > Streptosporangiales > Streptosporangiaceae > Nonomuraea > Nonomuraea sp. NPDC049504. Next base: position 319,630 of record NZ_JBFAPT010000008.1, on the reverse strand, counting down.
GTGATCTATGGAAAGGATGTCCCCTTGACCACTCGAACCCTCAATGTCCTGGTGTGGGGCGAGAACCGGCACGAGCAGGCCGAACCCCACGTGGCCGAGATCTACCCCGACGGCATGCACAACGCGATCAGGCGGGGCGTGGAGGCCCGGCTGGGCGAGCGGGCGAAGGTCGCCACCGCCACCCTCGACGACCCCGAGCACGGACTGACCGAGGAGGTGCTGGCCGGCACCGACGTGCTCACCTGGTGGGGGCACGCGGCGCACGGCGAGGTGGCCGACGAGGTGGTCGAGCGGGTGCACCGGCACGTGCTGTCCGGCATGGGCCTGGTGGTGCTGCACTCCGGCCACTGGTCGAAGATCTTCACCAAGCTGATGGGCACCACCTGCACGCTGCGCTGGCGCAGCGACAACGACCGCGAGCTGGTCTGGACGGTGAACCCGGCGCACCCCATCGCGCGCGGCGTGCCGCATCCGATCGAGATCCCGGCCCAGGAGATGTACGGCGAGCAGTTCGACATCCCCACCCCGGACGAGCTCATCTTCATCAGCTCGTTCAGCGGCGGCGAGGTGTTCCGCAGCGGCTGCACCTTCCTGCGCGGCAACGGCAAGATCTTCTACTTCAGCCCCGGCGACCAGGACTACCCCGTCTACCACCATCCCGACGTGCTGCAGGTCATCGCGAACGGCGTCGAGTGGGCGGCCGGCGACCCCGACCGGCGGGCGCTGCCGACGCTGCTGCGCTACGACAGGGACGACTTCTTCAACGGCCAGGGCTACCGGGGGGCCATGCACAACAAGGACGCCGGATGACCCGGCCGCTGCGCGTCGTCCAGGTCGGCGCGGGGGCCATGGGGCTGGCCTGGCTGCGTACGCTGGCGGCCTCCGGCGACGTCGAGCTGGCCGGGGTGGCCGACCTCGACGTCGAGCGGGCGCGGGCGGCCCTGCGCGAGACGGGCTGCGCGGCCCCGGTCGCGGGCTCGCTCGGCGAGCTGCTCGCTGCGGTCGAGCCCGACGCGGTCGTCAACGTCACCGTCCCCGCCGCGCACACCGCGGTCAGCGTCGAGGCGCTGTTCGCCGGGGTTCCGGTGCTGTGCGAGAAACCGGCCGCGCCGACGCTGGCCGAGGCCCTGGTGCAGGCCGCCGCGTCCGAGGCGTCGGGGCGGCTGCTGATGATCAGCCAGTCGCGGCGCTACTACGCGGCGCTGGCCGAGTACCGACGGCTGATCGGCCGGCTCGGCCCGCCCGGCCTGCTCACCACGTCGTTCTTCCGCGGGCCGCGCTTCGGCGGGTTCCGCGACGAGATGGACCAGCCGCTGCTGGTCGACATGGCCATCCACGCCTTCGACGCGGCCCGCTACCTGCTCGGCGCCGATCCCGTGTCGGTGACGTGCGAGAGCTGGAACCCGCCATGGAGCTGGTACCGCGGCGATGCCTCCGCCACCGCGACCTTCCAGTTCGAGGGCGGCGTCCGCTACGTCTACAACGGAAGCTGGTGCGCCGACGGGCTGGAGACCTCGTGGAACGGCGAGTGGCGGGCCGTCGGTCCCGGCGGCAGCGCCACCTGGGACGGCGAGCAGCGGGTCGGCTCCAGCCTCGACGGGGCCGGCGCTGATCTGCTCGTGCCGCCCGGCGAGCATGAGCAGATCGCGGGGGCGCTGGTGGAGTTCGTCGCGGCGGTGCGGGACGGCACGGTGCCCTCGGGGGCGATCGCCCGCAACATCGGCAGCCTGGCCATGGTGGAGGCGGCGGTGCGGGCGGCCGAGACGGGCGAGCGGGTCTCGATCGAGGAGCTGCTCGCCCGCGCCCACGCCGAGGCGCTCACCCTTCCGGTACGGGAGGAGATCCACGCCCGGCTCGCGTCCTGGGACCACGTTTCCGCCCTTCCCGCTCGGTAAGGACAAGGGCCTGCGGCAAATCGAGCAGGAAGGCACGGACATGGGCACCGACGACAAGTTCCGCAACAAGGCTCAGGAGCTCAAGGGACGGGCGAAGGAGAACGTCGGCGACGTCACCGACGACGAGGAGCTGCGCGCCGAGGGGCGCGCCGACCAGACCGAGGGCGGCCTGAAGCAGGCCGGCGAGAAGATCAAGGACGCGGGCAGGAAGGTGAAGGACACCTTCAAGAAGAAGTGACGCGGCTCACCGGGTGCGGGCGGGGACGGGGCCGAGGCGGACGGTGACCGTCTCGTCCTTCAGGCCCAGGACGACCGCGCCGTCCGTCACCTCGGCCGACGGCGTGGGCGGCTCCTCGCCGGTGCCCGACAGGTGGACGAGGCTGACGTAGACGGCGGTGCCGCCGGGGTGGCCGGTCGCGACCGCGTACGGCGTGGCGGAGTGCCGGCCGAAGGCGTTGGCGTGCTCGGCCGTGGCCAGGCCGGTGCCGGTGAAGCCGTGCAGGGCGCGGACGGCGCTGGTCAGGCCGTCCGCGCGCCTGGCCGACGCCACTCCGTCGCCCTGCCGCAGCTCGGGCGGGGTCTCGGCGGCCAGCGCGTGTCCGCCGTCACGTACGTGGTGCCCGGCGGGCGCGGTCACCTGGTGGATCCTGATCTCAGACGCCCCCGCGACCACGACGGCCGTCACCACGCGGACGTCGCCGTCCTGGTAGGCCGAGGCGGCGAAGCCGTCCGAGACGGCGAGGGGTTCGATGGATCGCCGCAGGCAGGTGTCGCCGCCGGGCGCGATGACGGCCAGGTTGTTGTCCACGCCGCTCGCCTCCGGCCCGGTGTGGCTGGTGTAGGCCAGGCGGAGGTAGTGGGGGTCGGGGACGCCGTCCCCGCTCCGCACGCGGTCGCGGTCGCTGCCGTGGTTGAGCAGGCGCACGACGCCGTCCTCGTGGGTGGCGCGCAGCAGCCAGCCGGGCCCCGGCATGGCCACGCTCTGGTCGGCCAGGTCGATCGGGGCCGGCTCCTCCGGGTCGGTCCACACCGGGTGCTCGGGCGGCAGCAGCAGGCCGATGAACGCCTTGCTGGCCCAGTAGGGCGACGCGGGGCCCGAGTAGGGCTGCACGACCGGGCGGAAGGGGTCGTACCAGCCGAGGGTGAGCAGGCCGCGCTCGTCGGGCACGCCGCGCTCGGCGAAGTGCCGCAGCACGCCGCTCGCCACGCGGCGGGTGCGGCCCGGCGGCAGCGGCGTGGCGCCGGTCAGCGCGCCCAGCCACAGCGGCGCGACCGTCGCGAACCGGTACGTCAGCGACCGCCCCTGGTGCACGGGAGCGCCGTCGGCGGCGAAGAAGTGCTGGTACTGCTCAAGGAAAAGGCGCAGGCGGCCCGCGTAGCGCTCGGCGCGGGCGGTGTCGCCGGCCATCCGCGCCCACAGGGACGGGTAGAGGTGCAGCGCCCAGCCGCAGTAGTAGTCGAAGTTCTTGCCCTTGCCGTCGGTGTACCAGCCGTCGCCGGCGTACCACTCCTCGATGCGCTCCAGGCCGCCGGTGATCTCGTCCGGCTCGTAGGGGCCGCCAACCTCGGCCAGGAACTGCTCGACGATCACCTGGAACAGCACCCAGTTGTTGTCCGGGGTGCGCCTCCCGATGAACCCGGCGAGCCAGCTCACCACCCGCTCCCGCTGCTCCGGTGAGAGCCGGTCGAAGATCCACGGCCGGGTCTCGTGCAGCGCCAGCGCGATCGAGGCGGCCTCGACCAGCGGCTGCGCCATGTCGGTCAGCGGCGGCCAGGCGAAGGGGTGGCGGGGGTCGGTGCCGGCGATCAGGCCGCTCGCGTACCGTTCGATCAGCTCCGGCGCCACGTCGCCTTGAGCGCCGGCGATCCTGAAGGCGGCCAGCAGGAACGTGCGGGCGTAGCCCTCCAGCCCGTCGCTGACCGTGCCGGAGATGCTGGGCTCGCCGGGCAGCCGGTATTGCGAGAAGCCCTCCGTCGCGTACGGCGCCACCGACGCCAGCAGGTGGTCGGCCATCGCCTCCCAGTGGGCCCGGGTGTAGCCGGTGTGTCCGGACAGCCGGTCGTCGGGCGGAGGGAGGTGTAGCGGCATGAACCGCATCCTAAGTGGATCAACCACTCAGCTGCGAGAGCGGGGCCGGAGCGGGAGGGGGTGAACGGCGGTGATCAGCGGCCAGGTCAGGGCGGCCATCTCGGCCGGGGTGCGGGGGCAGCCGCGGTGCAGCCAGTCGGAGGCGACCCCGATGAGGGCTCCCGCGGTGAACGCGGCGCTCACGTCGTGCGGGTCGTCGTCCTGCGCGGTGGGCTCCTCGCTGAGGCGGGCGTGGATGGCGGCGGCGGTACGGCGGCGGATGTGGTCGGCGACGCGGGCGCTGCCCTGGGGCCCGAGCAGCGCACGGTAGAGCCCCGCGTGCTCGGCGAGGCTGGCGAAGAACGCCTCCAGGGACGCGGCGGCCTCGGCGAGCGGGTCTTCCGCGTCGACGGCCGGCATGGGCAGGGATTCGACGAGCCGGTCGATCATCGCGGTGCAGGCGGCCTCGGCCAGCTCGTGCACGTCGCGGTAGTGGTCGTAGAAGGTCGAGCGGCTGACTCCGGCGAGCTCGGCGACGTCGGCGACGGCGATGCGGGACAGGTCGCGTTCTTCGACGAGCCGCAGCAGGGCGCGGGCCAGGGCGGTCTGGGTGCGGCGGACGCGCCGGTCACCCGACGGTGTGTTGCTTGCTCTTGTGGTCGCCACGCGCTTCACCCTACCTTCTGACTACAGGTGAAGGTTTTCCTACATGTGTAGGGTAATCTTCAGGGCGAGATGCCGGAAAGGACCAGGACATATGCGCATACACGCAGCTGGGCACGGGAGGAAGGCGGAGTGACACCGCCAGAGAGCATCCTGATCGTCGGCGCCTCCGCCGCGGGCCTGGGCACCGCAGAGGCGCTGCGCCGCCAGGGCTACACCGGCCGTCTGACGCTGCTCGACGCCGAGCCGCACCTGCCCTACGACCGGCCGCCGCTGTCGAAGCAGGTGCTGGCCGGGGCGTGGGAACCGGCCCGCGCGCAACTGCGGACGCAGGAGCAGCTCGACGCGCTGGGCGCCGCCTTCGTCCGCGGCGAGCCCGCCACGGCACTGGACGCGCGGGAGCGGGCGGTCACCACGGCGTCCGGCCGCGTGGTGCGCGCCGACGCCGTCGTCATCGCGACGGGCCTGGTCCCGTGCCGGCTGCCGGGCCAGGACGGCCTGGCGGGCGTCCACGTGCTGCGCGGCCTGGACGACTCGCTCGCCCTGCGCCTCGGCCTGACCGCGGCCAGGCGGCTGGTGGTCGTCGGCGAGGGCGTGCTGGGCGCGGAGATCGCGGCGACGGCCAGGAGCATGGGCCTCGACGTGACGCTCGTGGGCATGGGCCGGGCGATCCTGGCCGACCAGCTCGGCGACGTCATCGCCGGGCACCTCGCCCGTACGCACGAGGAACGCGGCGTGCGGCTGCGGCTCGGCGTCACCGTCGAGGCGCTGACCGGCGCGGCGGGCAGGGTCAGGGGCGTGCGCCTGGCCACCGGCGAGACGCTGGACGCCGACGCCGTCGTGGCGGCCATCGGCTCCCGCCCGGCGACCGGCTGGCTGGCGGGCAGCGGGCTGCGGCTGGGCGACGGGGTGGAGTGCGACGCGCGCTGCCGGGCTGCCGACGGCGTCTACGCGGTCGGCGACGTGGCGTCCTTCCACCACGAGGTCATGGGCCGCAGGCTGCGCCTGGAGAACCGGACGAACGCCACCGAGCAGGCCCAGGTCGTGGCGGCCAACCTGCTGGGCGCGGACCGGCCGTACACGCCCATCCCCTACTTCTGGACCGACCAGTACGACGTCAAGATCCAGGCGCACGGCCTGCCGTCGCAGGAGGCCGTGGCGAGCGTCACCGACGGCGACCCGGAGCAGCACCGCTTCGCCGCCGTCTACCGCGAGGAGGGCCGGGTCACCGGCGTGCTCGGCTGGAACATGGCCAAGCAGGCCCGCGTGCTCCGCCAGCAGCACCTCACCCCGGCATAGAAGCCGATCCGTTCACGAGAAGAGGCCGCATGAGCGTCAATGAGCAGGTCCTGAACTACCCGATCCCCAACGACGCGGCGCTGGACCCGCCCGCGGAGTGGGCGCGGCTGCGCGGCGAGTGCCCGGTGGCGCACGTGAAGCTGCCGAGCGGCGACGGCGCGCGGCTCATCACCCGCTACGAGGACGTCAAGGCGGTGCTCGCCGACCCGCGCTTCACCCGCCGGCTCACCGCCCCCGACGCGGCGCGACTGTCGGCGGACGGCGGCGGGGTGTTCAACAGCGACGTCGCCCAGATCATCCCCGACGGCGGCGAGGGCCACCAGCACTGGCGGCGGCTGGTCGGCCGGTGGTTCACCGCCAAGCGGATGGCGGCGCTGCGGCCCGCGATGGCGCAGATCGCCGACGACCTCATCGACGACATGGTCAAGCGCGGCGCGCCCGCCGACCTCAAGGCGTCGCTCGGCTTCCCGCTGCCGGTGTACGTGATCTGCGACATGCTCGGGGTGCCCGCCGAGGACCGCGACCGGTTCTCGTACTGGTCGGACACGTTCCTCAACCTGACCCGCTACACCAAGGAGGAGATCGACGCCGCGCAGGCGGAGTTCTTCCAGTACATGTCCGACCACGTCGAGGCCAGGCGCGCGCAGCCGGGCGAGGACCTGCTCAGTGAGCTGCTGGCGGCCGGCGGCCCCGAACAGGGCGGGCTGTCGGACCTGCAGATCCTGGTGACCGGCATGGGGCTGCTGGTGGCCGGGCACGAGACCACCGCGAACATGATCGGCAAGATGGTCGCGATGCTGCTGGCCGACCGGAGCAGGTGGGAGCGGCTGCTGGACGAGCCCGCGCTGATCCGTACGACGGTCGAGGAGTCGCTGCGCATGGACGCGAACTCCGGGTTCGGCCTGCCCCGCTACCTGCCCGTCGAGAGCGAGGTCGGCGGGCAGGTGCTGCCCAAGGGCACCACGGTGATCTGCAGCATGGCCGCGGCCAACCGGGACGAGAGCGCGTTCGAGCACGCCGGCGAGATGGACCTGACCCGCAGCCCCAACCCGCACCTCGCCTTCGGCTCCGGCGCGCACTCGTGCCTGGGGCAGTCGCTGGCGCGCACCGAGTTGCAGGTCGTGCTGGAGGTGCTGCTGCGCAGGCTGCCCTCGCTCGAGCTGGCGGTGCCGGTGGCGGAGCTGGAGCGGGTGGAGGGGCTGGCGGTCGGCGGCCTGCGTACGCTGCCCGTCCGCTGGTGAACCCCTGAATCGAGAAGGAGACGACATCGTGAAGGTCATCGTCGACGAGGACAAGTGCTGTGGCGCGGGGCAGTGCGTGCTGCTCGCGCCCGAGGTGTTCGACCAGCGTGAGGACGACGGCATCGTGATCCTGCTGGACGACTCGCCCGGCCCCGACCAGCACGCCGTGGTGCGCGAGGCGGCCGCCGTGTGCCCGGGGGCCGCCATCGAGCTCGCGGACTGACGCGGGCTGATACCGGGCCCGCCCGGCGGTCGTGGCGACCGGGCGGGCTCCCGCACGACGGGGCGCCCCGCTGACCGACGTCAGCGGGGCGCCCTCGGCGTTCCCGCGATGATCGACCGGGTGCGCGCCGGGATGGCCTCGGGGAGGCCGGCGAGGATGTCGGCCAGCGTGACCCCCGCCAGGCTGCGCCGCCACGCCTCGTGGGCCTCGTACATCGTGGCCGCGAGCACGCACGTCTCCTGGCAGTCCTCCTCCGGCAGCGCGCCGCGCCCCCGCATGCGGATCTCGCGGCACTCGTACGGCGACGCCGCCCCATCGACCGCCTCCACGATCTGCAGCAGCGTGATCTCCCCCGGCGGCCGCCCGAGCCTGAACCCTCCCCTCGGCCCCGTCGTGGCGGCCAGCACTCCGGCTCTGACCAGCGCCTGAAGCTGCTTGGCCAGGTAGGGAGCGGGAAGGTCGTAGTAGTCGGCGAGCTGTGCGGCCGACGCGGTCGCTCCGGGATCGAGTTGCGCCAGCGTCGACGCGCAGTGCAACAACCATTCGGTGCTCACAGGCAGCTTCACGCCGACCATCATATCGGGGAGATTGAGGATCTATTTAGTCCGAGATATGGTGACGCCGTAGCACGAGGAGAGGAAAGTCATCATGCGCATCGCAGTCGCCGGGGCCACCGGCAACATCGGCTCCCGTACGGTCGCCTTCCTGGAGGGCGACGGGCACGAGGTCGTCCGCGTCAGCCGGTCGCTGGGCGTGGACCTGGTGACGGGCGAGGGCCTCGACCAGGCGCTGACCGGCGTGGACGCGGTCGTCGACGCCATCAGCGCCCCGCCGGTCAGCAGGGAGGAGACCGTCGAGCTCTTCGGCACCACCACGGCCAACCTGCTGGCCGCCGAGCAGCGCGCCGGCGTGCGGCACCACGTGCTGCTGTCGATCGTGGGCGTGCACCGCGTGCCGGGCAACGCGCACTACGCGGGCAAGCGGGAGCAGGAGCGGCTGGTGGAGGCCGGTCCCGTGCCGTGGACGATCGTGCCTGCCACGCAGTTCCACGACTTCGCCGAGATGGTCGCGAGCTGGACCGAGCAGGACGGCGTCGCCACCCTCGCGCCGCTGCTCGTCCAGCCGATCGCGCCGTCCGACATAGCGGCCGTACTGGCCGAGGTCGCGCTCGGCGAGCCGCAGGGCCGCTACGCCGACGTCGCGGGCCCCGACCCGCAGGACCTCGTGGACATGGCCAGGCGCACGCACCAGGCGCGGGGGCGCGAGGTGAAGCTGGTGCCGACGTGGCACGGGGTCTTCGACGCGTCGATGGCCGGCGACGTGATGCTGCCGGGCGAGCGCGTGCGCATCGCGCCGACCACGTTCGAGCAGTGGCTGGCCGAGCAGGCTCAGAAATACTGACGGATACGGAAGGGACGGACGAACAGCGACGCGGACGCGCGGCTGATCACCTTGACCTTCCTGATCTTCGTCTTCTTGTCGATGCGCACCTTGACGCACTTCATGGACACGTCGTGGTGGCCGGGCGGCGCGTAGCGGGAGATGATGACGCCGCGCCGGCCGAAGTTCCGCCCGGTCAGGCCCACGCCCACCTCGCGGAAGGTGCGCCACGAGCCCTTCAGGGGGAAGGCGGTGGAGCCGACGATCGCGTGGTTCGCGGCGTCCGGGCAATGCAGGAGGACGCGGATGACGTCGTTCTGGTGAGGTGACTCGGGCGAGACGAAGAAGGACGTGAGCTTGCGCCACTTGGGCGTCTTGTCGTCGCTGTCGTCGTTGCCGTCGTCCTCGCCCGCCGACGCAGGGGCGGCGGTGAGCGCGACCGTCACCACCATCGCCGCGATCGCCCGCATCCGTCCCCCTCACTTCCTGTGACTCCCCCCATGCTGGCGAACGCCTCCGTCGCACCGGCAGCGCCACGCCGCACCGGCGGTTCACGTGCCGCCTGAACTGCCGGTCATGCGGCGTTTGAGCCGTACGGTGGTCGCGGTGGCCGGAGACGGGGCCGCTGACGTGGTCGCGGGGCTCGGCGGCCTGCCCAAGGTGGTGCCCGATCAGCTGCTCACGGGCTCGACCCCGTCGTAGTCGACGAACAGGTGGCGGGGGCCGCGCAGGATCGGGCTCGGCCGGTACGGCGGCGGGTCGGCGGCCAGCCGGGGCGCGCGCAGCCTGCGGATCAGCTCGGTCAGCACGATCTGCGCCTCCAGCCTGGCCAGCGGCGCACCGAAGCAGTAGTGCACGCCGCCGCCGAAGCCCAGGTGCTCGTTGCCCGGCCGGCAGGGGTCGAAGGTTCCTGGATCGGACACGTGGGCGGGGTCCCGGCTGCCCGCCGCCAGCGCGAGCACGATCGGTGACCCGGCCGGGATGGTGACGCCGGCCACTTCGACGTCCTCCAGCGCCACCCGCGACGAGATGAGCTGCACCGGCGGCTCGTACCGCAGCAGTTCCTCCACCGCGGGCACGATCAGCCCCGGGTCGGCGCGCAGGCGGTCGAGCAGGGCCGGGTCGCGCAGGAACGTCAGCATGCCGTTGGCGATGAGGTTGATCGTCGTCTCGTGCCCGGCGATCAGCAGCAGCACCGCGGTGGCGACCACCTCGCGCTGCTCCATGCCGCCTTGGGTGATCAGCCCGGACAGCAGGTCGTCCTCCGGTTGCGCGCGCCGCCGCTCGACCAGCTCCCCGAGGTAGCCCCGCAGCTGGTCCGCGACCGCCTGCCGCGCGCGCTCCCGTTCGGCCCTGTCGTGCTCGCCTGGGCCCAGCGTGTCGACGATCCGGTCGGCCCAGGCGTGGAAGCGCGGCTCGTCCGCCTCCGGCACGCCCAGGATCCGGCAGATCATCGCCACCGGCAGCGGGTAGGCCACCTCGTCCACGAGGTCCGCCTGCCGCCGGTCCGCCAGACCGTCGATCAGCCGGGTCGTCACCTCCAGCATGGCGGGCCGCAGCCCGTCGATGAGCCGCGGCGAATGCGGCGGCCCGAAGTGACGCATGGTCAGGGCCCGCAGCCGGTCGTGCTCGGGCGGGTCCAGCCCGATGAACGACGGCGCCGGGTCCGGTGACTCGCCGGGCACGCGCAGGTTGCGGCGGTCGGAGCTGACCCGCGGGTCGTGCAGCAGCTCGACGATCTCCCGGTACGTGCTCACCACGTACGTGCCGTCCTCCTGGCGCGCCACCGGAGTCCTGCGCAGCTCGTCGAAGAGCGGGTAGGGGTCGGCCCTGTTCGCCGGGTCGAGGACGCGGTCGAAGACGCTCATGACGCCCCCTGGGGTGGATGCAGCAGCGTGGCGCGGCGCTCCGCCGGGTCGTGGCCGGTCACCACGACGGTCGCGCCCGCCGTGGCCACCACCCGGTCGGGCACCCCCGCCGGCACGGGCCCCGCCTCCTCCCGCCGGTCCACGTGCCGGAAGTCCGGCGGGAACGGCGCGGCCCGCTCGATCAGCCGCTGGTAGAACTCCAGCCAGATCCCCTGGTCGAAGGTGACGGCGGCGGTGACGCGGCCCTGGTAGCCGTACACGGCGGCGAAGCGCCGCTCGGCCGCCGAGCCCTGCGTGACGACGAGCTGGTCGGCGAACGTGGGCACGCCGACGGACTTGATGTTGACGCCGAACTGGCTCGACCAGAACACCGGCACCGCCAGGTGCGGCCAGCGGTGCGCCTGGTCGCTGACCATGTTGTGGGCGGCGATCTCGGCCTGGGCGACCGCGTTGCCCCAGTGCTCCAGCGTCATGAACTGGTACTGGTAGAGCGGGTGCGGGAAGCGCGCGATGTCGCCGGCCACGAAGACGTCGTCCATGACCAGGCCGTTGGTGTCCACGGCGCGACAGCCCGCGTCGCAGGTCACGCCCCACACGCCGGCCGCCAGGCCGGAGTCACGCAGCCACTCGACGTTGCGGATCGAGCCGAGCGCGACGACCGCCACCTCGGCCTCCACGGTGCTGCCGTCGGAGAGCCGGGCGCCGCGCAGCCGGCCGGTCCCGTCGTCCTCCAGGGCCGTGACGGTCGTGTCGCAGCGCAGGTCCACGCCGTGGTCGCGGTGCAGCTGCGCCGCCACGTCGCCGATCACCCGGCCCAGCGCGTTGACCAGCGGGGCGGGGCCGCGTTCGACGACCGTCACCGGCAGGTCCAGCTCGCGGCAGACCGAGGCGATCTCGCTGCCGGTGAACCCGGCGCCGAGGATCAGCACCCGGTTCGGGCGGGCGGCCAGCGCCTCGCGCAGGCGGGCGGCGTCCTGCTGGGTGCGCAGGGTGTGGACCCCCAGCAGCGCCGCCTCCGTCTCATCGGGCCAGGGACGGGCGCGGGTGCCTGTGGCCAGCAGGACCCGGTCGAACGGCAGCTCGCGGCCGTCGGCCAGGCGTACCCGCTTGGCCGCGATGTCGAGGCCGGTCGCCTCCGTGCCCCACAGCCACTCGGCCTCCACCTCGCGCACGCTCGGCAGCAAGGTGTGGTCGGGCGGGATCTGGCCGGTCAGCACCTGCTTCGACAGCGGCGGCCGGTCGTAGGGGGCGTCGCGTTCCGCGCCGATCACGGTCAGCTCGCCCGCGAAGCCCTCGCGCCGCAGCACGCCCGCCGCCCGCGCCCCGGCCAGCGAGGCACCCACGATGACGATGCGCTTGCCGTGGCCCTTCTGCGGGGCGCTCTGGCGGGGGACGTACGGGCTCTCGGCCGCGTCGAGGTGGATGGCCTGCACCGGGCAGGCCGCCGCGGCCCGCAGCACCTGCTCGCGCCGCTCGTCGGCCGGGTCGAGGTCGTACAGGAGCGCCTCGTCGCGGATGGTGAAGACGTCGGGCGCGAGGAACGCGCACTGCCCGTATCCCTGGCAGCGCGTCAGGTCGACGACGACTTTCACCGCAGGTCACTCCCCCGTCGAGCGAACACGCTCTGGGCTCGCTCGGCGGTGGCGGGCCCGGCCCGCGGTGACCTACCCGGGGCGGGACGCGCCGTAGCCTGCCTGAGCTGATCCTGCCCCGGTTTTTGCCCAGGTCGAAGGGCTTTCTTGCGGAAGGCGGCGAAGCGGACGCCTCCGGCACGAGGGATCAGCCCACCTGCGCTGCCGGACCGGCCGGAAACCCGCTCCCCGCCGGTCCGTCAGGTGGTGCTCTAGTGGGCGGCTTCGTACTGCTCGACGACGGAGGAGGCGATGCGGCCCCGCTCGCTCACCGGCAGACCCTGCGCCTTGGCCCACTTGCGGATCTCGGTGGCCTTCTCGCGGCTCACCGCGCGCGAAGAACCGCCGCGGCGGCCGCGGGTGCCCCTGTCGGCGCGGACGGCGCGGGCTTTGGTGATAAACGGCGCCAGCGCCTTCTCCAGCTTCTCTCTGTTGGACCCGGAGAGGTCGATCTCGTAGCTCGTGCCGTCGAGCGCGAACCTCGTCGTGCCCTCGGCGTCACTGCCGTCGATGTCATCGATAAAGGATTCAACAATGCGCTTCGCCATTAGGGTGCTCCAAATACGTTTACGTTGCAGGTACTGTAACGCTCTTCAGCAGGAAGTGCATCTTAGGGGCGTGGCGTGGCTCCGGCCGCCCGCCACCTCGGCGCTTGCCCTGGTCATCCCCCTTCACTCCGCCCACCTCCCGATTCCGGTCCAGGCCCGGCAGCGTGCGCGATCCAGGCTTCAATGGCGCTGAAACGGCGGTGTTGAAGAGCAATTCAAAGGACACGGTTCGGCCTCGCACATAGGCGAACTCGTCACGTCGGCCCGTGACCGGCGGCGCGGACTCAACGGTTCCTCAAGACGTGCGGGCGCCGCAGGACGCCATTGACGGGCGGCGGACTCGGGAGCGTTCCACCATTCGGGGCGGCGCCCTGAACCGCTTGCGCACGAATGATCATTCCTCTAACTTATGGTCCATAACTTCGGGGGGTGATCCGGTGCGGACGGGTGGCCGCCCGGCCAGCTTCACCGTCGCCGACGTCATCGCGGCCGGCAAGCGGATCGGGCTCAACGAGCTGACCATGCAGCGCGTCGCCGACGCGCTCGGCGTCACCACGGCCGCGATCTACCGCCATGTGCCCAGCAGGTCGGCCCTGGAGACACTGGTCGGCGAGGCCATACTCGACGAGTTGCGGCTGACCGACGACCCCGCGCAGCCGCTCGTCCCCCACCTGGTGGGCTTCGCCCTCCAGCTGCGCCGCTTCACCCACGACCATCCCGGCACCGCCGGCTACATGCTGCGCCTGTTCCCGCGCGGGCAGTCCGGCATCAGGCTCATGGAGCAGGAGCTGCGCGCCCTCGGCGAGCGCGGCTACGACCCCGCCGCCGCCACGGTGATCGCCTCCGGCATCGCCACCATCGCGCTCGGCGTCAGCGTGGCCGAGCAGGAGCAGGCCGCCGTCGCCGGGTCTGAGGTGGTCGAGCACGCGCTCACCGCGATCGCCGGCTCGGCGCTGCTGCGGCAGGCCAAGGCCGGCATCCCCCACCACACCAGCGAGGACTACTTCATGCTGCTGCTCACCTCCGCCGCCGAGGGGCTGGTCGCCAGGCTCCCGCCCGGCGCGCCGATCCCGGCGCCCGACCAGCCGCAGGCACCCGCCGGGGGTCCCGCGACGATCCCGATCACGGAGAAGACGCCCTGAACACCGACGGCAACCTGTTCCCCGACGACCCCGCGACGGTCGGGCCGTACCGGATCGAGCGGCGGCTCGGCAGCGGCGGTCAGGGCGTCGTGTACGCCGGTCGGGCCCACGACGGGCCGCTCGTCGCGATCAAGCTGCTGCATCCGCACCTGGTCGCCGACGGGCTCGCCCGCGAGCGGTTCCTGCGCGAGGTGGAGACGGCCAAGCGGGTGGCGCCGTTCTGCACGGCGCAGCTGCTCGACTCCGGGTTCGCCTGGACGCGGCCGTACATCGTCAGCGAGCACGTCCCCGGGCCCTCGTTGCAGAGTTCCGTACGCGACGACGGGCCGCGCGGCGCGGCGGCGCTGCACCGGCTGGCGATCAACACCGCGACGGCGCTGGCCGCCATCCACGCCGCCGGGGTCGTGCACCGCGACTTCAAGCCGGCCAACGTGCTGCTCGGGCCCGACGGTCCCGTCGTCATCGACTTCGGCATCGCCAAGGCGCTCGACCAGAGCCAGTCGGTGATCTCCAGCCAGCCGTTCGGGAGCCCGGCGTACATGGCGCCCGAGCAGATCAGCAACGGGGACGTGGGGGCGCCCGCCGACCTGTTCGCCTGGGCCGCCACCATGTACTACGCGGCCACCGGCCGGCGCGCCTTCCCCGGTGAGGGGATCCCCGCGACGCTGCACGCGGTGCTGTCGAGCGAGCCCGACCTGACGCCGGTGGACGAGCGGCTGCGGTGGCTGCTGCGCGACTGCCTGTCCAAGGACCCGGCCCGCCGGCCTACGTCGGCGCAGGTGGTCGAACGCTTGAGAGCTTCGACGGGAGTGACGGACCGCCCCAGCCCCACCACGTCCCCCACCCCCGCCGCTCCACCGGCCCCCGCCACGCCACCGACCCCCGCCGCTCCACCGGTCACGACCCCCGGCGGCCCGCTGACCCCGCCTCATGGCTTCCCGGCCACCTCGCCTCCGAATGGCCCGCTGACCCCACCCCACGGCTTCCCCGCCACCGCCTCCGTGCCGGGCACCCTGCCCGGCGGGCGGTCCGGCGACACCGCGCCGCGCGGGGAGACGGCGCTCGGAACGGGGCCCGTTCGGGGTGGAGGCCGGGTGCGGGTGCTCAAGGTGGCGGTGCCGGTCGGAGCGGTGGCGCTGATCGCGGCGGCCGGGATCGGCTGGCACACTCTGTCGCCCGCCGTCTCCCAGCCTGAGGCGGCGGCCCGCACCCCCGTCCCGACGCTCACCGAGAGGACGCCGGAGCCCACGCCGACATCCACGGAGCCGCCCCCGCGGAAGGCGAAGGACCTGGCCAGCGCCACTTCCCGCCCGAAGACGGCGACACCCACCGCGTCGCGCCGCCTGCCCACGTCCACCGCGCCGCCCACCCCCGCCGAGCGCACCCCCACCCCATCCGCGACGGCCGCCACCCGCAGGCCCGCGACCCGTACGCCCAAGCCCACCCCCAAACCGACCAGGTCGCCGGCCGCCAGGCGCACGACCAGCGCCCCCGCCCCCGAGCCCAGCACGGCCACGATCACGTGGTCGGACGTCAACGCGTACTGCAAGGCCAAGGGCTACAGGGGGTCGTACAACGCGGGCTGGGGCTACACGCGGTGCAACGGCTCGGAGTCGGCGGTGGACCCGGCGTCGGTGTGCCGGTGGAAGTACCCGGACTACGCGAACGCGACCGCCGAGCCCCCGGCCAACCCGTGGATGCCGTCGGCCCAATGCCAGCTGTCCTGATGCCCCCCGGGCCGGGTCTCAGGGGCGAATCCAGGGATCACCCCGAGGCCGGGTACGTGGGCGTTCGCGGAGAATGGTGCCTCATGAGGACGAGGAGAGCGGCGCTGATCGCGGGTCTCGCCGGGATGGCGGCGTTGACGACGGCCTGCGGCGCGGCGGGGGCACTGAACGAGGACTCGGCCGCGTACGACGTGACCGAGCAGGTGGCGGCGCTGCGCGTCACGACCGACGCGGGAACGATCGAGGTGATCGGGTCCGACCGCCCCGGCATCCGCGTGACCGAGCTGCTGAGCTGGCGCAAGAGCAAGCCGACCACCGAGCACCAGGTGCGCGGCGACACGCTGGAGCTGTCGTTCACCTGCCCCACCACCTGGGGCTTCGGCTCGATCGGCGTCAACTGTGACGTCGCCTACCGGGTCGAGGTGCCCAAGGCGACCCGCGTCCAGCTGGCCTCCGACTCGGGCGACACGACGCTGAGGGGCCTGGCCGGCGACGTGGAGGTGACCAGCGACTCCGGCTCGATCAAGGGCGACGGGCTGACGGCCGGGCGGGTCGTCACGAAGACCGACTCGGGCGACCTGCGGCTGGCCTTCGCCGGGCCGCCGCAGGTGCTCACGACCTTCACCGACTCGGGCGACACGGCCGTGCGGGTGCCGGAGGGGCCGTACAAGGTGAAGACCACGACGGACTCCGGCGACGCGAACGTCAAGACCGCGCACGACCCGGCCGCCCAGCGGACGATCGAGCTCTCCAGCGACTCGGGCGACATCGAGCTCACGCCCGCCTGACCGCCAGGACGTAGGGTCGGGATCACCACCACACCGGTCTTTCCGTGGAGGCGCCCATGACCGTCACCCCCGCGCAGCTGCGGGCCCTCGCGAGCCGGGCCGAGGCGCTCGCCGCCGAGGTCCGGGCCGCCTGCGACACCCCCGCCGACGTGCGGCCGGGCGCCACCGACCCGTTGGTGGGGGCCCGCCAGGCCGCCGACTGGCTGACCCGCGCCGGCGACGACCTGCGTCAAGCGGCGACGGACCTGGCCCGCACCCAGGTGGAGCCCTGCGCGATGACCTGGGCCGTCTGCCCGGACCACGGCAACACCCTGACCTCCATGGCAGGCGTCTCGACCTGCCGGGTCTGCGGCCAACGCAGACCCACCCCACAACCAGGCGAACCGTGCGGCGCCCCGGTGACCTGGAAGGTCATCGACCCCGCAGGCACGGAGACCAGAATGTGCGCCGGCCACATCTTGGGCGCCCGCGCCGTCTCCCACGGCGCCACCTTCATCCCTCTCGACCAGGCCCTCACCTGAGCGACCCTGATCGACCCTGATCGACACGGATCGACACGGATCGACACGGATCGACACGGAGGCTTCGAGCTGCGCGGGACGACGTAAGGGGAGGGGACGCGCGGCCCCTCCCCTGTCGCGTTATTCGACCTCCGCCACGGCCTGGGCGAACTGGGCCTCGTGGAGGCGGGCGTAGGCGCCGCCGGCCGCCACCAAGGACTCGTGGGTGCCCTGTTCCACGATCTGGCCGTTCTCCATGACGAGGATCAGGCTGGCGTCGCGGATCGTGGACAGGCGGTGGGCGATGACGAAGCTGGTACGCCCCTCGCGCAGTGAGCTCATCGCGCGCTGGATGAGCACCTCGGTGCGTGTGTCGACCGAGCTGGTGGCCTCGTCCAGGATGAGGATGGCCGGCTCGGCCAGGAACGCCCTTGCGATGGTGATGAGCTGCTTCTCGCCGGCGCTGACCGCGGCGCCCTCGTCGTCGATGACGGTGTCGTAGCCGTCGGGCAGGGTGTGGGCGATGCGGTCGACGTGGGCGGCCTCGGCGGCGGCCTCGATGCGTTCGCGGGTGGCGTTCTCGGCGCCGTAGCCGATGTTCTCGGCGATCGTGCCGCCGAACAGCCAGGTGTCCTGCAGCACCATGCCGATGTTGGAGCGCAGCTCCTCGCGGGACATCTCGGAGATGTCCACCCCGTCGAGCGTGATGCGGCCGCCGGTCACCTCGTAGAAGCGCATGATGAGGTTGACCAGCGTCGTCTTGCCCGCTCCCGTGGGGCCGACGATGGCCACGGTCTGGCCGGGTTCGACGGTCAGCGACAGGTTCTCGATCAGCGGGCGGTCGGGGTTGTAGGAGAACGACACGTTCTCGAACGCCACCCGGCCCCTGACCTGGTCGGGCCGCGCGGGCTTGGCGGGCTCGGCCGACTGCTCGGGAGCCTCCAGCAGCTCGAAGACCCGCTCGGCGGAGGCGACGCCCGACTGGACGAGGTTCGCCATGCCGGCCACCTGGGTGAGCGGCTGGCTGAACTGCCGGGAGTATTGGATGAACGCCTGCACGTCGCCCAGCGAGATCGAGCCCGACGCCACCTTGAGCCCGCCCACCACGGCGACCAGCACGTAGTTGAGGTTGCCGATGAACATCATGGCCGGCTGGATCACGCCGGAGATGAACTGGGCGCGGAAGCTGGAGCCGAACAGGGCCTGGTTGTGCTCGGTGAAGGTGTCCTCGGCCTCCTTCTGCCGGCCGAACACCTTGACCAGCGTGTGGCCGCCGTACATCTCCTCGATGTGGCCGTTGAGCTTGCCGGTCGAGGACCACTGCGCGATGAACTGCGGCTGCGACCGCTTGCCGATGAGCGCGGTGACCCAGACCGTCACCGGCACCGTGACGAGCGCGATCAGCGCGAGGACCGGCGAGATCACGAACATCATGACCAGCACCGCCACGACCGTCAGCAGCGAGGTGATGAGCTGGCTCATCGTCTGCTGCAGGCTCTGGGCGATGTTGTCGGTGTCGTTGGTGGCGCGGCTGAGGATCTCGCCGCGCGGCTGGGAGTCGAAGTAGCTGAGCGGGAGCCGCCCCAGCTTGGCCTCGATGCGCTCGCGCAGCCGGGCGGCGGCCCGCTGCACGACGGTCGTGGTCATGCGGAACTGCACGATGCCGAGCGCCGCCGCCAGCAGGTAGACGGCCAGCACCCAGGCGAGCACCTGGGCGAGCCCGGTGAAGTCGATGCCCTGGCCCGGCACGACGTGCATCGAGGAGACCATGTCGGCGAAGGTGTCCTGGCCCTGGGCGCGCAGCCCGGCGACCGCCTGCTCCTTGGTGGCGCCCGCCGGGAGCTGGGCTCCGATGACGCCGGAGAAGATCAGGTCGGTGGCGTAGCCGAGGATCTTGGGGCCGATCACGGTGAGCGCGACGCTGGTGGCGCCGAGCGCGAGGATGACGATCAGCAGCGCGCGCTCGGGCCGCAGCAGCCGCATGAGGCTGCGCAGCGTGCCGCGGAAGTCGAGCGCCTTCTCCGCGGGCCCGCCCATCATGCGGCCGGGCCCGAAGCCGGGCTGGGGTCGGCGCGCGGGCGCCTGGGCCGTCATGCTGCGGCCTCCTGTTCGGTGAGCTGGGACAGGACGATCTCCCTGTACGTCGGGCAGCTCGTCATGAGGTCGGCGTGGGTGCCGCTGCCGACCAGGCGGCCGTCGTCGAGGACGAGGATGAGGTCGGCGTCGCGGATCGTGTTGACCCGCTGGGCCACGATGACGATGGTCGCGTCGGTGATCTCCTCGGCCAGCGCGGCCCGCAGCCGGGCGTCGGTGGCGTAGTCGAGGGCCGAGAACGAGTCGTCGAAGAGGTAGATCTCCGGCCGGTGCACCAGGGCCCTGGCGATGGCCAGGCGCTGGCGCTGGCCTCCTGAGACGTTGGTGCCGCCCTGGGCGATGGGCTCTTCGAGCTGTCCTGGCATCGCCTCGACGAACTCGCGGGCCTGCGCGATCTCCAGCGCGCGCCACAGCTCCTCGTCGGTGGCGTCGGGGCGGCCGTACCTGAGGTTGGAGGCCACGGTGCCGGTGAAGAGGTAGGGCGCCTGCGGGACCAGGCCGACCGCGCGGGACAGCGCGGCGGGGTCGAGGTCGCGGACGTCGACGCCGTCGACCAGCACCTCGCCCTCGGTGGCGTCGAACAGCCGCGGCACCAGGTTGAGCAACGTCGTCTTGCCGCTGCCCGTACTGCCGATGATCGCGGTCGTACGTCCCGGCCTGGCGGTGAAGGTGAGGCCGGACAGCACCGGCTCCTCGGCGCCCGGGTAGCGGAAGCCGACCGAGCGAAGCTCCAGCTCGCCGTCGTTGCGGCCGGGGGTGACGGGGTTCGCCGGCGGGTGGACGGTCGGCTCGGTGTCGAGCACCTCCTTGATGCGCTCGGCGCACACCTCGGCGCGCGGGATCATCATGAACATGAACATCGCCATCATCACCGACATGAGGATCTGCATGAGATAGGAGATGACCGCGGTCAGCGCGCCCACCTGCATGGTGCCGTCGGCGATGCGGTGGCCGCCGAACCAGATGACGGCGACGCTGGAGACGTTCACGACCAGCATGACCGAGGGGAACATCAGCGCCATCAGCCGCCCGACCTTGAGCGAGACGTCGGTGAGCCGGTCGTTGGCCACGCCGAAGCGCTCGCGCTCGTGCGTGTCGCGGACGAAGGCCCTGATCACGCGGATGCCGGTGATCTGCTCGCGCAGCACCTGGTTGATCCGGTCGATGCGCTCCTGCATCGTACGGAACAGCGGCCGCATCAGCACGACGATCGTGCCCACGATGACGATCATCAGCGGCAGCACCACGAGCAGCAGCGACGACAGCGCGGTGTCCTGGCGCAGCGCCAGCACGATGCCGCCGACGCACATGATGGGCGCGGCCACCATCATCGTGAACGTCATCAGCACCAGCAGCTGGACCTGCTGCACGTCGTTGGTGGTGCGGGTGATCAGCGAGGGCGGGCCGAACCTGTTGACCTCCTGGACGGAGAAGGCCTGGGTGCGGTGGAAGACGGCGGCCCGCAGGTCCCTGCCGAGGGCCATGGAGATGTAGGCGCCGTAGTAGACGGCCACGATCGAGCAGACGATCTGGATGAGCGTCACACCCAGCATCAGCAGCCCGATGCGCATGATCGTGCCGGTGTCGCCCTTGACGACCCCGTCGTCGATGATGTCGGCGTTGAGCGTGGGGAGGTAGAGCGTGGCCAGTGTCTGGACGAACTGGAAGAGGACGACGAGCGTGATCTCTTTCCCGTACGGCCTGAGCTGGACGCGCAGGAGACGGAACAGCATCAACTGGTGCTTTCTGTGAATGGAGTGGGGGAAGGCCGTACGAGCAGCCCGTCAAGCAGCACGGAGACGATCCCGTCGTCGTCCATGTCGCTGAACTCGTCGCCGGCGGGGCCGAACTTGGCCTGGGTGCTGACCGCGATCAGCATGAGCAGCAGGTGCGCCGCGGCCTTGGGGGAACGGCGCAGCCGGTCGCGGTCGGGCGCCATGAGGGCGGCCACCGCGTCGGCGATGTGGCGGCGGCTGCTGAGCAGGTGCTGGGCGAACTCCTTGTCGCGCATCGCCACTTCCCCGACGCCGGCGTGGAGCCGCTCGTTGGTCTTCATGCCGTCGCGCACCAGCTTGACCACCTGGCTCAGCCGGGTGCGCAGGTCGGTCTCGGTGCCGACGGCCTGGATGCGTGCGACGGCCGGTCGCGGGTCGAACGCGTGCATGAGCGTCGCCCGTACGAGTGACGCCTTGTCGGGGAAGACGCCGAAGATCGTGCCCTCGGCCACGCCCGCGGCTTCGGCGATCTTCCTGGTGCTCACCGCGGTGCCGTGTTCGCGCAGCAGCGGGAGCGTGGCGGCGATGAGCGCGGCCCTCCGGTCTTCCGGGGCCATGGCCGGCACCCGTCGCCTCTTACTCATGCGAAGGAGGCTAATGAGTGAGTACTCGCTCGTTCAACGGGTTTTATCCCGACAAAGCCGCTGTCGAGCGCTGAACAGCCTGCTAGGGGGACTGACGGGAGGCCACAAAATGGCCGGGGTCGCCGCGGATGAGGACGAGGACGGTGTCGGGCGAGCCGCACAGCACGCCCGGCACCGTACCTCCGGAACTACGCGGCGGCGCCGAGGTAGCCGTTCGGGTCGAGGACGTACTTGCGGGCCGCGCCCTGGTCGAACTCCTGGTAGCCGCGCGGCGCCTCGTCCAGCGGGATCGGCGTCGCGTTGACGGCCTTGGCGATCTGGACGCGGTCGTGCAGGATCGCCTGCATGAGCTGGCGGTTGTAGCGCATGACCGGGCACTGTCCCGTGGTGAAGCTGTGCGACTTGGCCCAGCCGAGCCCGATCCTGATCGACAGCGACCCCTGCTTGGCGGCCTCGTCGGCGGCGCCCGGGTCGCCGGTCACGTACAGGCCGGGGATGCCGAGCGCGCCGCCCGCCCTGGTGATGTCCATCAGCGTGTTGAGCACGGTCGCCGGGTGCTCCGTCTGCGCCTCGCGGCCGTGGCCGCGCGCCTCGAAGCCGACCGCGTCCACGGCGCAGTCCACCTCGGGCTCGCCGAGGATCTGCTCGATCTGGTCCTTGGGCTCGCCCTGCGAGACGTCCACGGTCTCGCAGCCGAAGCTGCGCGCCTGCTCAAGGCGCTGCTCGTTGAGGTCGCCGACGATGACGACGGCGGCTCCGAGCAGCAGCGCGGACGCGGCGGCGGCCAGTCCGACCGGGCCGGCGCCGGCGATGTAGACGGTCGAGCCGGGCTGCACGCCGGCGGTCACGCAGCCGTGGTAGCCGGTCGGGAAGATGTCCGAGAGCATGGCCAGGTCGAGGATCTTCTCCATCGCCCGGTCTTTGTCGGGGAACTTCAGCAGGTTCCAGTCCGCGTACGGCACCAGCGCGTACTGCGCCTGCCCGCCGATCCAGCCGCCCATGTCGACGTACCCGTACGCCGAACCGGGCCGGTCCGGGTTCACGTGCTCGCAGATGCCGGTCTTGCCCTCCTTGCAGTTGCGGCACCGGCCGCAGGAGATGTTGAACGGCACCGACACGAGGTCGCCGACCTTGATGAACTCCACACCGGGGCCGGTCTCGACGACCTCGCCGGTGATCTCGTGGCCGAGCACGAGGCCCTGGGGCGCGGTCGTACGGCCCCTGACCATGTGCTGGTCGCTGCCGCAGATGTTGGTGGCGACGGTCTTGACGACGGCGGCGTGGGGCAGCTTGCGCCCGACGTTGCCCGGGTTGACGCCGGGACCGTCCTTCAGCTCGAAATCGGGATAGTCGAGCTCGTGGACCTCGACCTTTCCTGGGCCTTCGTACACGACTCCCTTGTTGCCGGGCATGGGGAACTCCCCCTCTTCAGAAGGTGACGGGCGTACGGTTCTCGACGGCCTTCCTGATCACCCCCCTGCACGCGACATTGCGACAGAAGCTGAAAAAGACGCATAAAACGCCCTCTCCTGCCGAATATACCCACCGGTTTCTGCCCGCCTCCGGCTGTGACCGACTAGGGGCCCACCGTTGACCGAGACCTGCCGTGGCCGTGGAAGAAGCTTTCATGGACCCGATAATTTTCGGTAGCTGTAGAGGCATGTGAAAGCATCTGCTGCCCGCCACATTACCGACGCGTGTCCGAAACATTTCTGCCGAACGTTGACACCTTTCGGTGCCGTTCTCACAATGACCGCAGGTGCAGCCCTCTCAGACGATCAAAGGGACCAGCATGATCGACCGGAAACGCCGCAGCGCGCTCGTCACCGCGCTCTTAGGCGCGATCCTCGCCACCTGCCTCGCCGTCACCGCCACCTCAGCCGTCGCGGCCCAACGCCACGCCGCCGCAGCGGACTGCAGCGCCGGGTACGTCGGGCTGACGTTCGACGACGGGCCCAACCCCGGCAACACGCTCAACCTGCTCAATGCCCTGACCTCGAACGGCCTGCGCGCCACCATGTTCAACACCGGCCAGAACGCCCAGAACAACCAGAGCCTGGTCAGGGCGCAGCGCGACGCGGGCATGTGGATCGGCAACCACAGCTGGTCGCACCCCCACCTGACGCAGCTCGGCAGCTCGCAGATCACCTCCGAGCTGCAGCGCACCCAGCAGATCATCCAGCAGGTCACGGGCAGCGCGCCGCGGCTGTTCCGGCCGCCGTACGGGGAGACCAACGGCACGGTCCGATCCATCGAGCAGCAGCTCGGCCTCACCGAGGTGCTGTGGGACGTCGACTCCCAGGACTGGAACGGCGCCGGCACCGCCCAGATCGTCCAGGCCGCGGGCCGCCTGCAGAACGGCCAGGTCATCCTCATGCACGACCAGTACGCCACCACTCTGGCCGCCATCCCCCAGATCGCCGCGAACCTGAGCAGCCGCAACCTGTGCGCCGGCATGATCTCCCCCAGCACCGGCCGCGCCGTCGCCCCCGACGGCGGCGGCGGCCCCACCACCCCGCCGCCCGGCGGCTCCTGCACCGCCACCATCACGCCGGGGCAGCAGTGGGGCGACCGGTTCAACCTGTCCGTGACGGCGTCGGGGTCGAGCTCGTGGATCGTCACGGTGACGCTGAACCAGCCGCAGCGGGTCATCGCCACGTGGAACGGCAGCCCGTCCTGGGACTCCAGCGGGCGCGTGATGACGATGCGGCCGAACGGCAACGGCAACACCTTCGGCTTCACCGTCCTGCATGGCGGCAACTGGACCTGGCCCTCGGTCTCCTGCCGCACCAGCTGACGCCCTCCGCGAACCACCCCGGCCGGCCGCGCCGCCTGTGCCCTTCCGCCGCGGCCGGACCGGGGGAGGCGGCGGGCCCTTGAGCCGGGGGCCCGCCGCCGGCCGCTCAGCGAGGGGCCGCCAGAGGGAGCAGGATCTCGTCCACGAGCGTGACGACGTCCTCGGCGGTCACGAACCCCTTGTCGGCGGACTCGCCGAGGAGCATGCGCGGCCCCACCGAGGCCACCAGCGGGGTCACGCGCGCCGGGTCGGCCTCGCCCCGCTCGGCGGCGGCCCTGAGGCAGCCGAGCAGGATGTCCCGATGCGGGACGATCACCAGCTCCTTGATCGCCGCGGCCAGCCGGGGCGGCCGCCCGCGGTCGTTCAGGAGCTGGTGCAGCGCCCGCCCCCGCGGCTCGGACAGGACGGCGGCGAACCTGTTCAGCAGCTCCAGCAGATCGCCGCGGAGCGACCCGGTGTCAGGGACGTGCTGCCCGCCGAACCCGACGACCGGGTCACGGAGTGCGGCGAGCAGCAGCTCGTCCGGCGAGGACCAGCGCCGGTACAGCACCGACTTGCCGGTGCCGGCACGCGGCGCGAGCTTGTCGAACGCGAGCGCACCGAACCCCTGCTCGGCGAGCGCCTCGAAGGCCGCCTGGTAGATGGCCCTGGTCAGCTCACTGCCCCGCCGCCGCGTGGACGGCTCGGTGCCAGGACGGAAGGTCACCCCCCGGTTATAGCGGACGCCGCCGTACACTCTGTTAGAGGACAAAACTGTCTCTTAAGGGAGTGGACATGGCTGAAGCGTTCTCGGTGGTCGATGTGCGGGTCTTCGACGGACGGGAGCTGACCGCGCCGGTGACCGTGACCGTGCGCGACGGGGTGATCGAGGGCGGGCCGGGTGGCGGGAGGGTCGTCGACGCGCGTGGCGCCGTCCTCCTGCCGGGTCTGATCGACGCGCACGTTCACGTACGCCGGCGGGAAACGCTGGACGTGCTGGCCCGTCACGGTGTGACCACGGCGCTCGACATGGCCTCATGGCCACCGGAGCTGCCGGATTCCCTGCGGCGCGCGTCGGGCACCACGGACCTGCGCAGTGCCGGGCTGCCGGCCATCGGGCCCGGCGGGCGGCACGCCAAGCTGCTCGGCCTGCCCGCGGAGGCCATCGTGACCGAACCGGCTGCCGCCGAGGGGTGGGTCGCGGCGCGGGTCGCGGAGGGATCCGACTACATCAAGGTCATCCTGGAGGCGCCCGGCCAGGGCGGACCGGGAGTCGAGGTCGCGCGGGCGCTGGTCGAGGCGGCGCATCGGCACGGCAAGCAGGTCGTCGCGCACGCGGCATCCCCGGGCGCCTACACGATGGCGATCGACGCGGGCGCCGACGTGGTGACCCATGCCCCGCTGGGGATACCGGCCGGCACGTCCGACGTGGAGCGGACGCGCGTCGCCGTCCCCACGCTGACGATGATGCGGGCCATCGCGAGCTTCTCCGGCCGGCCCGAGGGCTTCGCCGCCGCGCGGGCCACGGTCGAGGCCCTGCACCGGGCCGGGGTGCCGATCCTGGCCGGCACCGACGCCAACGACGAGCTGGGCGACGCGCTCGCCGTCCCGTACGGGACGAGCCTGCACGACGAGCTGGCGCTGCTCGTCGAGGCCGGGCTTAGTACGGCGGCCGCGCTCAGGGCCGCCACCTCGCTGCCCGCCCGCCACTTCGGGCTGGCCGACCGCGGCGTCATCGCGCCGGGCCTGCGGGCCGACCTGCTGCTCATCGACGGCGACCCGCTCGCCGACATCACCGCCACGCGCAACGTGCTGCGGGTGTGGTGCGCCGGGGTCGAGCGGTCGTGACCGTGCCGGGACCCCCGGGCCCGGGACGATCATGATCGTTCGTACGGTCAGGAGCCGTCACCAGCCCCAGCCGCCGCCTCCCCAGGGGCCGCCCCAGCCCCACCAGCGCCTTCTCCTCCAGCGCCAGCGGCGCCTCCGCCAGCGGCATCGCCAGCCGCGTCGGCCGCAGCCGCCCCCTTGCTCGAATCCGGGACCTCCAGCCATGGTCGTCCCTCCCCCCGTAGCTTTGCTCCCTTCGTGTTCAGGCTAGGCCGGAAATCACCACAAACCGGGGCATATTTCGCGATTTCACGGTGTCTTGACGGCAATATCACTACGTAAAGCGGCTACCGGACCGCGCCCGCCTCCGCCTCCATCCAGGCCGCGATGTGCCGGGCGTAACTGTCCGGGAGAGGCAGCGGATCGCCGCCGATGGTGAACACCGCGCAGAGGATGTTCACCCCGAACAACCGGTCCCAGACCCTGGCCCGGCGACAGGTGTCGGCGTCCACGGCCGCCCGCACGTTCTCCCAGCCGTGCCAGGCCATGAACGCGGCGTCGATCGCCGGGTCGAACAGCTGCGCCCGGTCCCAGTCGAGCACCCCGACCAGCGTGCCGTCCTGCGCCCAGTGCACGTTGTCGCCGGCCAGGTCGCCGTGCACCAGCACGTCGGGCACCGTCTCCAGCTCCAGCGCCGCGGCCAGCCTGCGCTCCGCCTCGGGCCGCAGCCGTTCCGGCAGCCGGGGCAGCACCTCGTGCTCCAGCACGCGCGCCCAGTGCCCGTCGTGCGCCCTGGGCGCGGGCAGCAGCCCGCGCAGCTCCTCCGTCACCGGCAGCTCGCGCAGCGCCGCCAACAGCCCGGCGATCTGCCCGGGATCGCCCTGGCCCTCCGGCAGCCCCGTACCGTCGAGCCAGGAGACCGCCACGGCCCTGCGCTCGCCGAAGTCGGTCACCGGCGTCAGCGGCTCAGGCACCTCGAAGGGCGGCCCGGCCGCCCGGACCGCGCGCAGGATCTCGACCCCGCGCGGCATCTGCGCCGCGCCGAGCGGGCGGCGGGAGACGCGTACCGCGGCCACGCCCGGCAGCAGCACCACGTCGTGCACCCCGCCGGGACCGCGCCGCGCCCGGTCCAGCGGCGCGCCCGGCACCAGCGCGTCGGCGATCTCCAGCAGGTCGTCGGTCAAAGGTTCTGGCTCGTTCACCGCGCGAGCCTATCCGCCGCCGGAGGATCAAACCTGCACAAGGGGCGCGTGTCACCGCCGGGGCGGCAGGCCGCGCATGCCTAGCGTGAGGGCATGCACGAACGGTTGCGGCACCGCTGGGCGGCTCTCAAGGAGTCGCCGTACGGGCCGGCCACCGTGCTCATCCTCATCGTCTCGGCCGGCGCCGGGCTGTTCGCGGGCTCCTACACCTACGCCATGGCCAACCCCACCCCGCATCGGATCCCGGTCGCGGTGGTCGGGGTGAGCCACGAGACCGTGCGCGGCAGGGCGTTCGCCGCCGGCCTGGAGCGGCAGCTCAACGCCTCGCTCGCGCTGATCTACCAGCCGTCACCGGCGCGCGCCCGGCAGCTGGTCGAGGAGCAGCGGGTCTTCGGGATCCTCGTGGTGCGCGGCTCGGACGTCAGGCTCGACGTCTCCGGCGCGGCGGGCGCGTCGGTCGCGCAGGTGCTCACCCAGGCCGCCCCCGTGGCGGCGGCGCGCATCGGGGTCCGGATGACCGTGCGCGACATCAAGCCGCTGCAGCGCGGCGACCCGCGCGGCCTCGCGCTGTTCTACATCACGCTGGCCGCGGTGGTCATGGGGTTCATCGGCGCCGTCCAGCTCAACGTGCACGCGGGCGGGCTGACGCCCTGGCAGCGCATCGCGGCCGTCGTCACGTACTCGATGCTCGGCGCGCTGGCCATCGTCGCCATCGTCGACTGGGTGCTCGGCGCGCTCATCCTGCCGATCATGGAGTCGTGGTTCATCCTGGCGCTGACCATGTTCGCGTCGGGGATGGTGTTCACCATGTTCGACACCCTCGTCGGGCGCTGGGCCATGCTGCCGACCTGGGGACTGATGGTGCTGCTCGGCAACCCGTCGTCGGGCGGCGCGGTGTCGTGGCCGCTGCTGCCCTCGCCGCTCGGCGCCATCGGCCGCTGGCTGCCGCCCGGCGCCTCGGTCAACGCCCAGCACACCGCCGTCTACTTCGGCGGCCACCAGCGGCTGATGCCGTTCCTCGTGCTCGCGGTGTGGGCGCTGGGCTCGATGGCGGTCTTCCTCATCCTGCGCGAGCGCCGTCCCGGCTCATGACCGCAGCGCCGCGGGCGCGGCCACCCGCACGGCGAGCAGGGCGACGTCGTCGCAGAACCGCTCGCCCCGGTGCGCGAGCAGCCGGTCGCACATCTCCTCCAGCGGCAGGTCGCGCAGCTCGGCGGCGGCGCGCGCGAGGTCGGCCATGCCCGCGTCGATCCCCTCCGGCGGCTCCTCCACCAGGCCGTCGGTGTAGAAGATCAGGTTCGAGCCGGCCGGGACCACCTGCTCGTGGTCGGGACGCGGCAGGTCGAGTGCGACCCCCAGCGGGTGGCCGGCCTCCGCCCGCAGGTAGAAGGCCGCGCCGTCGCCGGTGACCAGCAGCGGCGGCGGATGGCCTGCGCTCGACCAGCCCAGCAGCCACTCCGCGGCGCCGCGCTCCTCCAGGCGGGCCACCAGCACCGTCGCCATCGGCCCGCCGTGCAGGCCGTGCAGCACCTCGTCCAGGCAGGCGAGGATGCGGGACGGCGGCCGGCACCGCTCGTACGCGATCACCCGGAGCATGTTGCTGATCTGGCTCATGACGACCGCCGAGCGCACGTCGTGACCCATCACGTCGCCCACCACCAGGCAGGCCACGCCGTCGGGCAGCATGACGACGTCGTACCAGTCGCCGCCGATCGGCGGGATCGCGGTGGAGGGGCGGTAGCGGGCGCACGCCCGCAGGCCGTTCATGTCGGGCAGCTCGGGGAGCAGGCTGCGCTGGAAGGTCTCGGCGCTGCGGCGGATGCGCTCGTACAGGCGGGCGTTCTCGATGGCCACGCCGGCCGCGCTGGCCAGGGCCGCGATGAGCCGCTCGTCGTCGCCGGTGAACGGGCCGCCGCCGCGCTTGTCGGCGAAGTACATGTTGCCGTAGACGGTGCCGCGTACCAGGACGGGCACGCCCAGCAGAGACTTCATGATCGGGTGTGAGGCGGGGTAGCCGCGGAAGGAGGGGTGCGTGGTCACGTCGTCGATCCGCATCGGGCGGGGCCGCGAGACCAGCTCGGCCAGCAGGCCGTGGGCGGTGGGCATGCGGCCGATCGCGTCGACCACCTCGTCGGGCACCCCGTAGGTGACCAGGTCGCTGAACTGCCCCCGCTCGTCCAGCACCCCGAGCGCGCCGTAGCGGGCGTCCACCAGGTCGGCCGAGACCTCCACGACGGTGCGCAGCGCCTGGTTCAGCTCCAGCTCGGAGCTGATCGCCAGGATCGCGTCGAGCAGCCGCTCCATCCGGCCGTGCAGCTCCTGGATCTGACGCAGGCCGGCCCGCAACCGCTGGAGACTCTCGGCACCCAGCGGGCCCAGGTCCGCACCGTACGCGCCGTCGTCGCGCCCCTGCTCGCTCACCTCCACCCCCCGAGATGCCGCCGCCCTCCCCTCATGCCCCGTGCCCCTGGCATGACACCTGGTCACGGGCCCGCTCGATCGATGGTCCGTGACACGAGGCCCAGGACGGGCAGGTGCGGTTCCGGGCGGCCGAAACGCTCGCGGGATTCGATCGCGTGGCCGCCGTCACGACATTCCGCGCGCTCGCCTCGAACGCCGCCGTGAATCCCCAGGTCATCCGGTGAGCGGCGGACGCGGTCGAGGATCTCACGAGCGTGCCCGGCGGAGGGTTCCGGTCTTGACTCTCAGCATTCACCCAGCTTGACCCTTTAGCGTTATGGGATGGTTACCAACGTGGCCGCCGAGAAGGGCAGCGGCCTGCAGGGGCACGAACGGCCAGCGGCCGGGCGGCAGACCTGGCTCGACGCGTTGCGCGGTGTGGCCGTGCTGGCCGTGCTCTTCGAGCATCTGCTTGACGCGCTCTTCCCCGAGGTCCGCGCCAACGTCAGCCCGTGGTTCGACTTCGGCCAGTACGGCGTGATGGTGTTCTTCCTCATCAGCGGCTACGTGGTGCCGGCCTCGCTGGAGCGGCGGGGCAGCGTCACCGGGTTCTGGACGGGCCGGTTGTTCAGGCTCTATCCGCTGTGGATCCTCGTGGCGCTGGCCGGGACGTTGTTCGGGCTGGTGCCGGTCTACTGGGAGCTGCCCGACCAGGTCGCCGACCACCCGCTCACGGGCGCCGTCGCCCACGTGACCATGATGCAGGACTTCCTCCAGGTGCCCAGCGTCGTCAACGTGTTCTGGACGCTGTCGTACGAGATGGTCTTCTACCTGCTGGTGACCGCGCTCTTCCTGCTCGGGCGGGGACGCCCCCGCACGACCGGCGTGCTCGGCGTGGCGGTGGCGGGCGTGCTCGTGGGCGGGGTGCTGCCCGCGGGCGCGCTGTCGAGCGCGCTCGGCGTCGAGGTGACCGTCGTGGCCGCCACCGGCGTGGGGGTGCTGGGGCTGGCCGCCGTCCTCATGGGCGGTCACCGTCTCCGCCTGGCCGGCGGCGCCGCCGTGGGGACGCTGGCCATCGTGCTGCTGTGCGTCAACAGCAGGATCGGCGCCTGGCAGAGCGTGGCGATCCTGGGCACGATGTTCGCCGGCACCGCGCTCTACCGGCTCGACCACGGGCAGCTCAGGCGCGGCGTGGGGCGCTGGATGATCGGGCTGGTGCCGGCCGCGTCCATCGCCGCCGCCTTCTGGTACGGCCCCGGCTGGGGCATGCCGGACGACGAGGCGATGGCGTTCCGGTGGAGCTGGTCGGCGGCGGTGGCGGCGGCCTGGCTGACGTTCCTGGCCTGCCGCCTGGTGCGCTCGTACGAGATGCCGCAGCCCCTCGTCCGCCTCGGGCTGATCAGCTACTCCGTCTACCTGCTGCACCCCCTGTTCATCCAGGTGCTGCGGCGGCTGGTCCCCGACCCAGGCCCGGTGCCGCTGCCCACCCGCATCGGCTATTCGCTGGTGGTGTGCTGCACGGTGGTGGGGTCGGCCGCCCTGTCCTACCGGTACGTCGAGCGGCCGGCCCACGCGTTCGGCCGCCGGCTGGTGGCCAGGCCGGCGGTCAGAGCGTCGAGCTGAGCCCCTGCCCGATCCTGCGCAGCTCCGCCTCGACCCTTGTGGCGCTCCTGAGGTCCTTGGCGTAGGTGGGGCTGAACGAGATCTCCGCCCACTGCCGCTCCTTCAGCTGCACGAACAGCGTCGGCGTGCCCTTCATGCCGTCCTCGCCGACGTTCTGGATCACCAGGTAGCCGGCCCGGCCGCCGACGGTGACGTCCTCGCCGTCCTCCTCGCTCCGGTACATCTGGATCCGGTCGGTCAGCTCCAAGGAGGCGTCGTTCTCGTACATGTAGACCTGGACGCAGTAGAAGCCGTTCTTGTCGCCCTTGTAGTCGTAGGTGACGCTGTACTTGTCGCCGAAGTCGATCGACCAGTGCTTCCACTGCAGGCGCTTGGGCAGGTAGCCCACCTTGACGTGGCCGAACTCCCGGCCGTCGCCCAGATCCCCGAGGTCCGGCGGATCCGAACGCATCGGCGGGGTGTCGTCGATGGCCGGCGGCTCCACCGTGGCCGTCACCTGGTCGGGGAAGGTCGCCAGCGAGCCGGCGGCCACGTACCCGACCGGCATGGCCGCGATCACCGCCACCGACAGGGCCGCAGCGGTCGCCGTGAGCCTCCTGCGCCTGCTCCTGACGCCGGCGACCACCCGGTCCAGCAGGTCGGGCGCCGCGTGCAGGTCCGCGGTCTCCTCGGCCATGAGCCGGCGCAGCTCGTTCTCAAGCGTGGGCATTGCTGATCACTCCCTCCACGTCCGCGCCGCCGAACGCCGCACGCAGCTTCGCCATCGCCTTCGACGCCTGGCTCTTCACCGTCCCCGTCGAGCAGCCCAGCACCTCGGCCGCCTGCTGCTCGCTGAGGTCCTCCCAGTAGCGCAGCACGACCACCGCGCGCTGCCGTGGCGGCAGCTTGCGCAGCGCCTCCATGAGGACGTGCCGCAGGTCGGCGTCCGTCGTGCGGGCGGCGCGCTCCGGCGGGGTGTGCACGGGGATGAAGCTGAGGATCGCGCGGCGGCGGGCGCGGCTGATGGAGAGGTTGATGATGGTGCGGCGCACGTAGGGCTCGGGGCTGTCGTGGCGGACTCTGTCCCAGTTCCGATAGGTACGCTCCAGCGCGGTCTGCAGCACGTCCTCGGCCTCGCTCGCGTCGCCGCAGGCGAGGTACGCCACGCGCAGCAGGCTCGTGCCGCGCGCGGCCACGAACGCTCCGAAGTCGTGTTCCACGCCGTTCACGATCGTCTGTCCAATGTCACGCCCTCTGATACGCCCGGGCGGGGAGCCGCGTTGCCCGGAGGCCGGCGATTATTTCGCGGGGCAACCTCCGGCCGGGCTCGGGCGTATAGGAGGGCGTGACGAGACGTACGAGATTCGTGGGCCTCCTGGCGGCCGCCGTCGCCGGCGGACTGGCCCTGGGCGCCGGCATCATGACCGCCTCGACCGCTGACGCCGTGTCCCCCGGGGGCGCCTACTGGCACACCCGGGTCATCTACGCGTCGGAGCATCCGTGGCGGTTCGGCACCAAGGCGGACCCTTACCGGCTGACCGAGCGGCAGATCATGGAGCAGTGGGCCACGCGCGACGGCCGGTTCTGGAACGGCGGCAGGGAGCTGGGGGCACGGCCGAGCAGCGCGGCCGACGAGCAGGCATGGCAGCGTGACGGCTCCCCCGGCAAGTGGAGCGAGTCCATCGACGGCAAGACGGTGAGGATGTCCACCGAGCCGGCCAACGGGCACGTCAGGCCGAACCGGACCACGACCCAGTTCTTCCTGGCGGGGCAGCGGCTGACGTACGAGGAGGTGCAGCGCCTGCCCGCCGACGCCGAGCGGCTGAAGGACTGGCTGCGCCAGGCCGGCCGGGTCTTCCGAGTCCCGGAGAACGGACTGGACTCGTGGGTGATGTCGGCGCTGCCCATGCTCCTGCACGAGCTGCCGGCTCCGAAGGAGGTCCGCACCGCCGCGTACCGGCTGCTGCTCACGATGCCGGACGTCCGCGCCGACGGCCAGGCCACGGACGCGCTCGGCCGCACCGGCAGCGCCGTCGTGCACACCCGCTCGGGAGGTAAGAAAACGACCACCCAGCGGTTCATCGTGGACACCGAGCGGATGATGCTGCTGTCGTCCGGCAGCGCGACCGACGGCCCTGATGCGCAGCCGGCCAGCAGGGAAGAGAGCACGATGATCGAGGCCGGTTGGACCGACACGCCACCGGCCGTCCCCGCCCTCCCGTGATCCGGCTCCCCCGGCCGTCCCGCCCGGCCGGCGGGCATGGCGATCTTCCTGGTTCCGCTCTACGCTCCTGACAAGGATCATGTGTCCCGGGGAGCGTTCATGACCGGACCCAGCTCGATGCGCGTGATCATCGCCGGTGCCGGCATCGCCGGGCTCACCGCCGCGCTCAGCCTGCACGCCGCCGGCATCACCGACGTGACCGTGCACGAGGCGGCGGAGGAGATCCAGCCACTCGGCGTCGGCATCAACCTCCTGCCCCACGCCGTGCGCGAGCTCATGGAGCTCGGCCTGGGCGACCGGCTGGCCGAGACCGGCGTGGCCACGGCCGACCTCACCTTCCTCAACCCGCGCGGGCAGCGCATCTGGTCCGAGCCGCGCGGCCGCGCCGCCGGCTACCGCTGGCCCCAATACTCGATCCATCGGGGCCGGCTGCTGCTCCTGCTGCTCGACGCCGTACGCGAGCGGCTCGGCCCGGGCGCGGTCGTGCTCGGCTCCCGCATCACCGCTCTCGACCACGACGCCGACCTGCTGATCGGCGCCGACGGCATCGTGTCGGACGTGCGGCGGGCGATGTTCCCCGGCGAGGGCGGGCCGGTGCCGGGCGGCGACGTGCTGTGGCGCGGCACCACCTACGGCAGGCCGTTCATGACCGGCCGGTCCATGCTGATGATCGGCGACCGCGGGCAGAAGCTCGTCATCTACCCCATAGCGCCGCCGTCGGAGGACGGCACCCAGCTCATCAACTGGGCCGTCCAGCACAGGACGGACGTGCGGGGCGTGCCCACCGGCGACTGGAACCAGCCGATCGGCGTCTCCAAGGTGCTGCCCCACGTGCAGGGCTGGCACTGCGACGAGCTCGACGTGTGCGGGCTCGTCGCGGGGGCCGCGCAGGTGCTCGAATATCCGCTGGTGGACCGGGATCCGCTGCCGTACTGGTCGAAGGGGAACGTGACGTTACTCGGCGACGCGGCGCACCCGATGTACCCGACGGGCTCCAACGGCGGCACGCAGGCGGTCATCGACGCGCGGGTGCTGGCGTACGCGCTGGCCAACGACCTGGGCCTCGCCTTCTACGAGGAGCAGCGCCGCCCGGTCACCGGCGAGATCGTGCTGGCCAACAGGAAGGACGGGCCCGAGGTCATCCTGAAGATCGCGGACGAGCGCGCGCCGCTGGGCTTCTCCGACATCGAGTACGTCATGCCGCGGGCAGAGCGCGAGGAGATCGCCCTGCACTACAAGAGGCTGGCCGGGTTCGAGCCCGCCACGCTCAACGCCCGCCGCAGCTGGTCAGTGCCGCTGAGCGGGTGACGGCTCGGCGGCCGGCCGCGACTCGTGCGCTCGG
Source organism: Nonomuraea sp. NPDC049504 (assembly GCF_040676845.1). Classification (NCBI taxonomy): domain Bacteria; kingdom Bacillati; phylum Actinomycetota; class Actinomycetes; order Streptosporangiales; family Streptosporangiaceae; genus Nonomuraea; species Nonomuraea sp. NPDC049504. The sequence continues at coordinate 284,831 of NZ_JBFAPT010000008.1, read as the reverse complement.
CCCAGCCTGCTGGGCCACCAGGCCCGGCCGCCGAGGTCGCGGACGAGCGCCGGCACCAGCAGCGACCGCACGACGAGCGTGTCGAGCAGCACGCCGAACGCGACGATGAACGCGGTCTGCACGAGGAACGTCAGCGGGATCACGACCAGCGCGGCGAACGTGGCCGCGAGCACCACGCCCGCCGAGGTGATCACTCCGCCGGTGCTGACCAGGCCGCGCAGCACGCCCTCGCGGGCCCCGTGCAGCTCCGTCTCCTCGCGGACCCTGGACATCAGGAAGATGTTGTAGTCGACGCCCAGGGCCACCAGGAAGACGAACCCGTACAGCGGCACCGACGCGTCGGAGCCGGTGAAGCCGAACAGGTGCTCGAAGACGAGCGTGGAGACGCCGAGCGTGGCCAGGAAGTTCAGCGCCACGGTGGCGACCAGCAGCACGGGCATGGCCAGCGAGCGCAGCAGCACGATGAGGATGAGCAGGATGATCACCAGCACGACGGGGACGATGAGCAGCGTGTCCTTCTTCGCGGTGTCGGTGGTGTCGAGCTGCTGGGCGCTGTAGCCGCCGACCAGCACGCCGCCCTCGGAGTGCAGTGAGTCGCGCAGCCGCTTGACGGTGTCCTTGGCGGCGTCACTGTCGGGCTCGTCGCGCAGTGTGGCCTCGATCAGCACCTTGCCGTCGACCACCTTGGCCGCGCCGCCGGGACGGCCGCTCTCGCTGACCGGCGCGGCCTCGAAGACGCCGTCGACGGCCTTCGCCCGCTCCGTCACGTCGGCGGCGCGGTCCTCCGGCGCGACGATGACGGCGGGCTGGCCGGAGCCGCCGGGGAAGTGCTCGCTGAGCGCCGCCTGCGCGGCCACGGAGGGCGCGTCGTTGACGAACGTCTCCTCCAGCGGCACGCCGCGCGCGTTGAGCTGGGGCGCGAAGAGGGCGAGCGCGGCGAGCGGCAGCACGGACGCGGCCCACACCAGGCGCGGCCTGCGGTCGATGAGCGTGGCCACGCGGCCCCAGATGCCGCCCGCGCCGGCGTCGGCCGGGCGCGGCTTGGCCGGCCACAGGGCGGCGCGGCCGAGCAGGACCAGGGTGGCGGGCAGGAAGGTGAGCGCGCTGAGCGCGGCGCAGGCGATGCCGATGGCGCCGACCGGGCCGAGCGCGCGGTTGTTGGTCAGGCTGCTGAGCAGGAGGGCGAGCAGGCCGAGCGCCACGGTGGCGGCGCTGGCCACGATGGGCTCGATCGAGCGGCGCAGCGCGATGCGCCCGGCCGCGAACCTGTCGCGCCCGGCGGCCAGCTCCTCGCGGAAGCGGGCGGTGAGCAGCAGCGCGTAGTCGGTGGCCGCGCCGATGACGAGGATGGACAGGATGCCCTGCACCTGACCGTCCACGCGGACGATGTCGCGGTCGGCCAGGAAGTAGACCACGGCGCAGGCCAGGCCGAGCGCGAAGACGGCGCCGGAGATGATGGCCAGCGGCAGCAGCACGCTGCGGTAGACGGCCAGCAGGATGACCAGGACGGTGATCAGCGCGACGCCGAGCAGCAGGCCGTCGATGCCGGAGAAGGCGTCGCCCAGGTCGGCCCTGGTGGCGGCGGGGCCGCCGAGCTGCGTGGTCAGACCCTCGACGGGGACGGCCTCGCGGATGCGGTCCAGCACGTCGCCGAGGCCGCCGCTGCTGATGTCGGGGCTGAGCTGCACGATGCCCTGCAGCGCCTTCTCGTCGTCGGAGGCGAAGGCGGGCGAAGGGGCGCCGACGACACCGGACGTGCCGCGCAGGGCGGCGAGCGCCTTGGTCGCCGCCGCGGTCTGCTCGGGGGTGACGGCGGCGCCGCCGGAGGTCCAGATGACGATGACGGGTTGCGCGTCTCCCTGCCGGAACTTCTCCTGCACCTCCAGGACCCGTGTGGCTTCGGCGCTCTCGGGCAGGAAGGCGGCCTGGTCGTTCGTGGCGACCTCGGAGAGCTTGCCGGCGAACGGTCCGAGACCGCCGCCCACGGCCAGCCAGGCCAGCACCAGCAGTGCCGGGACGAGCCAGCGGATCGATCGCCGCGCCATGCGGGGTCACCCTTTCGCCATGCCTAGTAGCTCGATCAGTGAGATTCTCAATTATCAAGCTAATGTAGCATGGTCCGCATGAACGGCGGCGACGGGGACGGCGAGACACAGATCGACCTGCGATCCTTCGCGGCCCGGCTGCGCCGGATGACCGCCGAGTTCAATCGCATCGCCCACGAGTTCGCCCAGGCGCAGGGGCTGCACACCACCGACGTCCAGGCGCTCATCATGATCTTCGACGCGGCCGAGCCGATCACGCCGGGCAAGTTGCGCGAGGAGCTCAACCTCACCTCGGGCGCGGTCACCGCCTGTCTCGACCGGCTGGAGCGGGCGGGGCACATCCGCCGGGTCCGCGACGCGCACGACCGGCGGGTGGTCCACCTGCATTATCGCGAGGCCGCCCAAGAGCTGGCCGGCGCGTTCTTCCGGCCGCTCGGGCACGGCACCGAGCGGGTGCTGAGCCGGTTCAGCACCGGCGAGCTGCGCACGATCGCCGCCTTCCTCGACACGTTGAACGAGGAGCTCGGCGTCCTCCGCTCCGCCCCCCGCTGACCGCAACCGTTGACGCCGGTTGCGGCGCCGGGCTCGGGCTCGTCCGGCGCCCGCGTAGGCCACGCACCCGCAGAATTCACCCGGCGGCGGGATTTCCCGCGCGAACGAGCGGGTAGGCGGCACGCATGCCCGATTGGGGAGCGATCTTCCTGCTCAGCACGCCGGTGCTGGAGATCTTCGTACGCGGCACCGTGACGTTCCTCGCGCTGCTGGTCATGCTGCGCCTCGCCGGTCAGCGCGAGTCGGGCGGGCTGGGGCTCACGGACGTGCTGCTGGTCGTGCTCGTCGCCCAGGCCGCGGCGGGCGGCCTGAGCGGCGGCTCGGAGTCGATCGCCGACGGGCTGCTGCTGGTGGCGACGATCCTGCTGTGGAGCATCGCCGTGGACGCGATCGCCTACCGCTGGCCGCTCGCGGCCCGGCTGCTGAAGGCCCGCCCCCGGCCGCTCATCGCCGACGGGCGGCTGGACCACCGGGTCATGCGCCGCGAGTTCATGACCAGGGAAGAGGTGCTCAGCCAGCTGCGGCTGCACGGCCTCCAGGACATCTCCGAGGTCGAATGCGCGTACCTGGAGCCCAACGGCATGATCAGCGTCGTCGCCCGCAGGACCGGCGACCCACCAGCGCCCACCGGACCCTCACCGGCCCCACAGGCCGACCCGCACCGGGACGCCCGGTGAGCCGTGCACCAGCGGCGGCCCCTCGGCAGCGGGCAGACCGGCGGCGCGTACGAGGTCCTGGTCCAGGCCGTCGAGCCGAGCATGGTGCAGGGGCCAGGGCGGGTGCTCCACCTCGGCCGTGACCAGGCGGCCCGCCACAAGGCTGAACAGCCGGAACCTGGCGGTCAGGAAGTGCGCCAGGTCGTCCCGCTCGCGTTCCCGCAGCGGCACGCCGAGCGTCACGTCCACGTCGCAGCGGGTGCCGTACGGGCCGGGCAGCCGCCGGCGGCACCGGTAGCGGGTGCGGCCGTCGCGGGTCTCGACCGACATGTCCGACCAGGCGTAGGGCAACCCGTAGCCACCACGCCCACCGAGCGCGGCGGCCAGGCGGCCGGCGTCCAGGGACAGGAACCAGATGCCGGTACGGCCGCGCTCGTCGCGTACGTACGTCCGCAGGTTCGTCTCGGGGAACGCGGACAGCCAGGGCAGCGCGGGCAGGCCGGGGAGCCGTACGTCGCGCATGAGGAACGGCGTGAGCCCCACCCACGCCGACCCGTCGAACGTCTCGGCCGCCAGCCCCGCGGGGAGCCGTGCCTGCACCTGGTCCGGGTGGTAGCGCCAGTGCAGGAACGTCATCCGCGTCCACCGGTGGTACATCACCGGACGGCGCACGCGGGGTGACGGCGGGGGTCGCATCCGGTTCCCCTGCCCCGGGCGCGGACGGGTAGTCCGTGAGCTTTGACCTCGGGGAATTAGGTGCATTTGCCCTTTCTGTGGGGAGTGGAGAGGTCCACAGGATTCCACTGAACAAGGGGTGATGGTCGTGGAGGGAGACGAGGAAGCGATTCGGGTGGGGGTGGAGGAGGAGTTCCACGTCGTCGACCTCTCCACCCGCCGCCTGGCCGCGCGAGCCGACCTCCTGCTGGATTCGCTGCCTCCGGAGAGCTACGCGCGTGAGCTGCAACGTTCGACGGTGGAGTCCAACAGCGCGCCGTTCATGAAGCTGGACGACCTGGCGCGCGACCTCGGGGAGCTGCGCCGGGGGCTGGTCGAGCAGGCCGACGCGGTGGAGCTGGGCATCGTCGCGGCCGGCAGCGCGCCGCTGGTCGAAAGACGCGAGCAGAAGGTGTCGCAGGAGCCCCGCTACGAGCAGATGCTGAGCGACTACCAGCAGCTCACCAGGGACCAGCTCATCTGCGGCACGCATGTGCACGCCCAGGTGCGCGACCCCGATCTGGCCGTCGCGGTGGCGCACCGGCTGACGCCGTGGGTGCCGCCGCTGCTGGCGCTGTCGGCCAGCTCGCCGTACTGGGACGGCGAGGACACGGGGTACGCCAGCTACCGCAGCCTGATCTGGCAGCGCTGGCCCACGGCGGGCCCGATCGACAAGTACGACTCCGCCGCCGAGTACGACGAGATGATCAAGGAGCTGATCCGCACCGGCGTCATCACCGACCCCGGGATGATCTACTCCGACATCCGTCCCTCGCAGCACGTGCCCACGGTCGAGCTGCGCATCTGCGACTCCTGCCCGCGCGTCGAGGACATCGTGCTGATCGCCGGCCTGTTCCGCGCGATGGTCGCGAGGGAGCTGCAGGAGATCCGCCAGGGCGTGGAGCGCACCGTGCAGCTCGCCGCCGTACGCGCGGCCTCCTGGCAGGCGGCCCGCTCGGGGCTGGAGGGCGAGCTGATCGACCCGGTGAGCGGCGTGCCCCGCCTGGCGCCGGTCGTGATCAGGCGGCTGGTCGAGGGCCTGCGGCCGCAACTGGAGGAGGCGGGCGACGCGGAGCTCGTATCCGTGCTGCTCAAGGAGGCGCTGGCCAGGGGGACGTCCGCGGAGCGGCAGCGGCGCGCGTTCGCCAGGCGAGGGCGGCTGACCGACGTGGTGGACCTGCTGCTGGCCGAGACCAGGGCGTACGGGTGGGATCGTCCAGGCGATCCGCCCGCGTACCGGTCGGCGTCGTGAGCGTGCCATGTGCGGATTGAGCGGAGAGCTGCGCTTCGACGGTGAAGAGGCCGACATCAAAGCCGTCGGGCGGATGACGGAGACGATGGACGCGCGCGGCCCCGACGGCTCCGGCCTGTGGTCGCGCGGCGCCGTCGCGCTGGGCCACCGGCGGTTGAAGATCATCGACCTGTCGGACAAGGGCGCCCAGCCGATGGTGGACGTCGAGCTGGGGCTGGCCGTGGTGTTCAACGGCTGCCTGTACAATTACGCCGAGCTGCGGCACGAGCTGCGCGGCGCCGGTTACCGCTTCTCCTCCACCTCCGACACGGAGGTGCTGATGAAGGCGTTCCACCGGTGGGGTCCGCGCTGCGTCGAACGGTTCAAGGGCATGTTCGCCTTCGCCGTGTACGAACGCGCCACCGGCCGGCTGATCCTGGGCCGCGACCGGCTCGGCATCAAGCCGATGTACCTCGCCGAGGACGGCCGCCGGCTGCGCTTCGCCTCCTCGCTGCCCGCCCTGCTGGCGGCGGGCGGCGTGGACACCGCCATCGACCCGGTGGCGCTGCACCACTACATGACCTTCCACGCGCTGGTGCCCGGCGAGCGCACGATCCTCGCGGGGGTGCGCAAGCTGCCGGCGGCGACCGTACGGGTGATCGAGGCGGACGGCGCCCGCACCGACCACCGCTACTGGGACCCGCCCCACACCCGCGGCGCGCTCCCGGAGGCGGCCGGGCTGAACGGCCGCGAGTGGCGGGACGCCGTCATGGACGCGCTGCGCGCCGCCGTACGCAGGAGGACGGTCGCGGACGTGCCCGTCGGCGTGCTGCTCTCCGGCGGCCTGGACTCCAGCCTCATCGTGGCGCTGCTGGCCGAGGAGGAGCACGAGCCGCCGGTCACGTTCAGCATCGGCTTCGAGGCGGCGGGCGGCGAGCGGGGCGACGAGTTCGCGTACTCCGACCTGGTCGCCCGCCGCTTCGGCACCGACCACCACCGCATCCGCATCCCGGACGAGCGGCTGCTCGACGGGCTGCACGGCGCGGTGCGGGCGATGAGCGAGCCGATGGTCAGCCACGACTGCGTCGCCTTCTACCTGCTGGCGCAGGAGGTCGCCGAGCACGTCAAAGTGGTGCAGTCGGGGCAGGGGGCCGACGAGGTGTTCGCCGGTTACCGCTGGTTCCCGCCGCTGGCCGACGTGCCCCGCGAGCAGGCCGCGGACGTCTACGCGCGCGCGTTCTTCGACCGGCCGCACGACGGGCTGGCCGCGATCCTGCCCAAGGAACGCCTGCTCGGCCACGACGCCAGCGGCGACTTCGTGCGCGAGCACCTGGCCCGGCCCGGGGCGGACACCGCACTGGACGCCGTGCTGCGCCTGGAGACCACCGCCATGCTGGTGGACGACCCGGTCAAACGGGTGGACAACATGACGATGGCGCACGGATTGGAGGCGCGCACCCCGTTCCTCGACCACGAGCTGGTGGAGCTGGCCGCGGCCTGCCCCGCCGAGCTGAAGCTGGCCCACGGCGGCAAGGGCGTGCTCAAGGACGCCGCCCGGCGGCTGCTGCCCGCCGAGGTCATCGACCGGCCGAAGGGGTACTTTCCCGTACCGGCGATCCGGCACGTGGACGGGGCGCTGCTCGACCTCGTGCGTGACGTGCTGACCAGCCGGGCGGCGCGCGAGCGTGAGCTGTTCCGCCGCGACTACGTGGACCGGCTGCTCGCCGACCCGGAACGGGACAGGACGCCGACGGGCGTGAACACGTTGTGGCAGCTCGGCCTGCTGGAGCTGTGGCTGCAGACGCACGGGCTGTGATGACCCGCCCCGCCGGCGAACCCCGCCTGCCCGTGGGCGGGGCCGGGCCGGTGTACCCGTTCGCGCTCCCCCGCCTGGACCACCTGGCTTGGCAGGAGCATCCGCATCCGGACGGGTTCCTGCTCGGCGGGCCGTCGTACGTGCCAGGGGTGTCCGGGCTGACCGCGTGGAGCTGCCTGGCGCCCGCTCTGGCGCCCGACAACAGTGCGGTCGCCTTCGTCAGCGACCACGACGGATCGCCGCGCGTGTGGATCAGGCCGCTGCTCGGGACGGGCGAGGAGTGGGTCGTGGACACGGGGCCGCAGCCGGTGGTGGACGTCAGCTGGGCGCCGACCGGAGCACATCTCGCCGTGCTCGTCGCGCCGGGCGGCGGCGAGCACACGCAGGTGTGGACCGTTCAGCCGCACGGCGGCGACCTGCGGCTGCTCGCCGCGCCCGACGGCGGGTCGGCGTCGCTGGTGCGCTGGACCGCGCGCGGAGAGACGGTCCTCGTCACCGAGACGTCGGCGGACGGCGTGTCGAGGGCCGTGCTCGTGGACGCCGTCACCGGCGGGCGGCAGATCATCGCGGCAGGTCCGCTGCTGCGGCCGGTGGCGATCAGCCGCGACCACGCCAGGATGCTGCTGCGGCGCGGGCCGCGGGGCCGCCGCCGGATGTACGTGGTGGACCTGCGCTCCGAGGCGCTCGGCGGGCACGAACCGAGCGGCGAGCGGCTCCTGCTGCCCGGTCTGCCCGGCTCCACCGACGACGGGGCGCTCTCCCCCGACGGCAGGACCGCGTACCTGGTGTCGGACGCCGGCCGCGACCGCGCCGCGCTGCTCGCCGTGCACCAGGGGGCCGAGGCCGTGGTGCTGGCCGAGCGGCGGGACGCCGAGCTGGACCGGTTCGCGCTGAGCGCCGACGGGCGCCGCGCGCTGCTCGTGTGGAACGCGCACGGCCGTTCCGAGCTGGACGTCATGGACCTCGAACGCGGCCGGCTCCGGCACCTCCCGCCCCCGCCGGCCGACGTGGTCACCTCCGCCCGCATCGGCTGGGACGGCGCCCTGGCCGCGCTCGCCGCCGAGTGCCCGCAGGAGCCGTCGCACGTCGTGCTCTGCGACCTCGACCAGGGCCGTTACCGCTACGCCGCCGGCGCGGGGCGGCTGCCCACGGCGGCCGCCGCCGAGCTGGTGCGCTTCCCGGCGCGCGACGGGCTGGAGCTCGCCGCCTGGCTCTATCGGCCGCCGCACGCGCAGGGGCCCGCGCCGTACGTACTGTTCCTGCACGGCGGGCCCGAGGACCAGGAGCGGCCCGCCTTCAACCCGCTCTACCAGAGCCTGCTGGCCGCCGGGATCGGGGTGTTCGCCCCGAACGTGCGCGGTTCCGGCGGGTACGGGCGGGCCTTCCGCCAGGCCGACGACCGCGAGCTGCGCTTCCGCGCCATCGACGACGTCGCCGACTGCGCGGCCGAGCTGACCCGCATCGGCGCCGGTGACCCGTCGAGGCTGGCCTGCATGGGCTGGTCGTACGGCGGCTACCTGACGCTGGCCACGCTCGTCACCCATCCTGGCCTGTTCCGGGCCGGCGTGACCGTGAGCGGCATCGCCGACTTCGAGACCTTCTACGCCCGTACCGAACCGTGGATCGCCGCGGCGGCGGTCGGCGAGTACGGCCATCCGGACACCGACCGCCACCTGCTGCGCGCCCTGTCACCCCTGCGCGCCCTCGACCGCCTCACCGCTCCCCTGCTGGTGGTGCACGGGGCCCAGGACACCAACGTCCCGCTGTACGAGGCCGAGCAGGTGATCGCCGCGGCCGCCGCACTCGGCCTGCCCTGCGAGTCGCTGGTCTTCGACGACGAGGGCCACGAGATCCGCCGCATCGCCAACCGCGTCAGCTACGTCACCAGGGTCACGGACTGGCTCTCCGCCCATCTGCACCCCCACCGCTGAACGCGCACACCACCGGCCGGGGCCGCGCCATGGCCCGCGCCGTCGCGGTGCGTCAGTAGGGGCGGCCGGTGCCTTCACCGGGGAGGTAGCCGCCGTCGTCGGCGCCCGTGCGGCCGGAGCCGCCGTCCGGGTCGTCCTCCTCGTCCGAGGCCACCCAGTCGACGTCGGCGCTGATGTGTTCGCCGCCGCGCAGCGCGCCCTCCGGCTCCGACGGGGGTTCGCCCTCGTCGTCCACGATGAGGCCGTGTTCCGACTCGTCCACCGGCCCCTGCACGCGGAAACCCGGGTCGCCCGGTTCGCCCCGCTGCTCGCGCCGGTCCTCCGGCATCGGGTGCGGGCTCGGGCCGTAGGTGGCGACGTGGTCCTCGATCTCGTCCGTACGGGCCGCGACCGACTTCTCGCCCGACCCCGCCGTCACCGACCATTCGTCGTCGCGGCCCGTGACGTATCCCATGGGCTCGGCGTACCCGGAGTCGTCGGAGCCGGGGATGCCGGCGGGCCCCACGTCGCCGCCCATGTTGTGCAGGTCGGGGTCGAACGTCGTGCCTTTGTCCTGCTCCCGGCGCTTGTCGTCGTCGTCCTTGCTCGCCATGGTCCTCCCCTCACTCCGGCTCGATGTGCATGGCGGCCTCCTCGGCGGTGAAGCCGCCGCCGTCGGGGCCGACCTCGGTGGCGATCTCGTCGGGCTCGTCGTCCCCGTGCGCGCCCTCGTCGGAGGCGACGAGGCGACCGGCGGGCCGCGGCTCGTCCCACACCTGCCCGGACGGCTCCTCCGGCTGCGCGCCCGGCACGGGGTCGATGCCGCTGTCCCGCTCGCGGCGGGTGTCGAGGTCGGAGCCGACGCCGAGGCCGCCCTCCTCGGTCACCCGGTCCACGGCGGGCGCGTCGAAGTCGTCACCGTCCCGGCGCCCGGCGGTCGCGCCCTCCTCCACCCCGAACTGGGGCTGGTCCTCGGGCACCTCCCGATCCAGCCGCCCGGACAGCGACTCGCCCTGGATCTGCTCGTCGTCGGTGGTGCCGAACTCCTCCACGGCCACCGGCTCGTCGGCGGGCAGGGGCGCCTCCTGCGGATCGACCGCCCACTGCTGCTGCGGCGTGCCGTCCTGGAGATCCGGTATGCCTTCGTCCTCGAACCGCGAACGAGGATCGTGCTCTGGTACGTGATGACTCATCTCAACTCCCTCATGTCGCCCGCTGCCCCCAAGGTCTCCGCAGTAACGCGGCCCGCGCCCCGCCAGGCGAAGCGCGGGCCGCCAGGAGCGCGGGGCCGCCTCACTCCGCCGGCTCGCCGTCCTCCGTGCCGGAGGTGAGGTCCTCGGCCGTCTGGCCGGACTGGCGCAGGGCCTCCTCCATCGCCACCTGGCCGGCGTGCCTGGGCTCGTCCGCGGGCTCGCGGGCGTTCCGCTCGTCTTCCTGGGCCGCGTCCAGCAGCGGCTCAGTGTCGGTTTTCGCCGCGTTCTCATCAGGAGTGGTCATGCGGCTACGGCTACCCCGCGCGTCGAGCAGCGAACGCCCAGGTGGGAGGCGGTACGCTTGCGTCCAAGCGCTTGCTTGGCGAGAGTGGGCGGCATGAACGAGGTGTTCGCGCCCGCCAGGCTCGGGCCGCTGCGCTTACGCAACAGGATCATCAAGGCGGCGACGTTCGAGGGCCGCACGCCGCAGGCGCTCGTGTCGGACGCGCTCATCGACTTCCATCGCGCGTTCGCCGAGGGCGGCGTGGCGATGACCACGGTGGCGTACTGCGCGGTGAGCCCCGAGGGCAGGACCGAGCGGCGGCAGCTCTGGATGCGGCCCGAGGCGGCCCCCGGGCTGCGGCGGCTGGCCGACGCCGTGCACGGCGCGGGCGCCGCCGTCTCCGCCCAGCTCGGGCACGCGGGCCCGGTGGCCAACCCGGCCTCCACCAGGCTTCCCGCGCTGGCGCCCAGCAGGCGGCCGAACCTGCTCGGCATGAGCATGACCAGGGCCGCCACCCGGGAGGACCTCGAACGCATCGTGCGGGCCCACGGCGATGCCGCTCGCGTCGCCGCCGAGTCGGGGTTCGACGCCGTGGAGATCCACCTCGGGCACAACTACCTGGCCAGCGCCTTCCTCAGCCCGAGACTCAACCGCCGCGACGACGCGTACGGGGGCGAGCTGTCAAAGCGAGCCCGCCTGGCCCGCGAGATCTGCCGCGCCGTCCGCGAGGCGGTGGGCGGCCGGCTGGCGATCCTGGCCAAGCTCAACATGGACGACGGCGTCCGCGGCGGGCTGCGCCCCGAGGAGAGCCTGCAGGTCGCCGCCTGGCTGGAGGCGGACGGCAGCCTGGACGCGCTGGAGCTGACGGCGGGCAGCTCGCTGCTCAACCCCATGTACCTGTTCCGCGGCGACGCGCCGGTCAAGGAGTTCGCCGCGGCGTTCCGGCCGCCGCAGCGGTGGGGCGTCCGCGCCATGGGCGGGCGATTCCTGCGGACATATCCGTACGAGGACCTCTATCTCCTGGACCAGGCCCGCGCCTTCCGCCGCGCCCTGCACCTGCCGCTGGTCCTGCTGGGCGGCGTCACCGGCCTGGAGACCATGAACCGGGCCATGGCCGAGGGCTTCGACTTCGTGGCCATGGGCCGGTCCCTGCTCAAGGAGCCCGGCCTCATCGACCGCATCAGGCAGGACCCGGGCGTCACCTCCACCTGCATCCACTGCAACCGCTGCATGCCCACGATCTACCGGGGCACGCACTGCCCGATCGCTCAGGCGGGCTCGTGACGCCAGCCCGAGGGGGCCGTGGAGGTGACCGACACCTCGCCGCCCGACCGGGTGACCGTGAAGCGGGCCGGCGTGCCGGTCGCGGGGTCGGTGACGGTGAGCGTGGTCTCGCCGTCGGGCCCGGGGTAGACGCGCAGGGTGAGCCCGTCGAGGTAGGCGTAGTCGGGCCGGTCGTCCCTGGCGCCGACGGGCAGCACCGCGCCCTCGCGGACGTAGATCGGCATCGAGGTGAAGCCGTGCCGCTCGGTACGCCAGCGCCCGCCCTCGACCCGCTCCCCCGTCAGGTAGTTCGTCCACGTGCCGTCGGGCAGGTAGAACTCCACCGTCCCGTCAGGGGTGAAGACGGGCGCGACGAGCAGGTCGGGGCCGAGCATGTACTGGGCGTCGAGGTGGGCGGCGGTGCGGTCGCCGGGGAACTCCATCGCCATCGGCCGCATCACCGGCGTGCCGCTCTCGTGCGCCTCGACGCCCGCCTGGTACAGGTACGGCATCAGGCGCAGCTTGAGCTTGGTGAACAGCCGGGTGACCTCGACCGCCTCCTCGTCGAACGCCCACGGCACCCGGTAGGACGACGAGCCGTGCAGCCGCGAGTGGGATGACATCAGCCCGAAGGCCACCCACCGCTTGAACACGCCGGGGTCGGGCGTGCCCTCGAAGCCGCCGATGTCGTGGCTCCAGAACGAGAAGCCGGAGAACGCCAGCGACAGGCCGCCTCGCAGGCTCTCGGCCATGGACTCGTACGAGGAACCGGAGTCGCCGCCCCAGTGGACGGGCAGCCGCTGCCCGCCGGCCGTGGCCGAGCGGGCGAACAGCACCGCCTCGCCCCGCCCGCGCCGCTCCTCCAGCACCTCGAACACGGCCTCGTTGTAGAGCTGGGTGTAGAGGTTGTGCATGCGCTCGGGCGCGGAGCCGTCGTGGTAGACGACGTCGAGCGGGATGCGCTCGCCGAAGTCGGTCTTGAACGCGTCCACGCCCTGGTCGAGCAGGCCGCGCAGCTTCGACTGGAACCACCGCGTCGCGTCGGGGTTGCTGAAGTCGACCAGCCCCATGCCGGCCTGCCACATGTCCCACTGCCAGACGCCGCCGTCCGGCCGCCGCAGCAGGTAGCCCCGCTCGGCGGCCTCGGCGAACAGCGGCGAGCGCTGCCCGATGTACGGGTTGATCCACACGCAGACCCGCAGGCCCTTGGCGTGCAGCCGGGCCAGCATGCCCTCGGGGTCGGGGAAGACGCGCGGGTCCCAGGCGAAGTCGCACCAGTTGAACTCGCGCATCCAGAAGCAGTCGAAGTGGAAGACCGACAGCGGCAGGTCACGCTCGGCCATGCCGTCGATGAAGGAGGTGACGGTCCGCTCGTCGTAGTCGGTGGTGAACGAGGTGGACAGCCACAGCCCGTACGACCAGGCGGGCAGCCGGGCGGGGCGGCCGGTGAGCGCGGTGTAGCGTTCGATGATCTGCTTGGGGGTGGGCCCGTAGATGACGAAGTACTCCAGGCTCTCGTCCTCGACGGAGAACTGCACCCGCTGCACCACCTCCGACCCCACCTCGTACGACACGTGCCCCGGGTGGTTGACGAAGACGCCGTAGCCGCGGTTGGTGAGGTAGAACGGCACGTTCTTGTACGCCTGCTCGGAGGAGGTGCCCCCGTCGGCGTTCCAGATGTCGACCGTCTGCCCGTTCTTCGCCAGCGGTCCGAAGCGCTCGCCGAGCCCGTAGACCACCTCGCCGACGCCGAGCGAGAGCTGCTGGGCGAGGTGGGCGGACGGCCCCGTCCTGGGCTTGCCGACCGGCCCCGGGTCGGTCTGGGCGTCGGCGGCGAGCTGGAAGTAGCCGATCGACTTGTGCCCGCTCGTGGTGAGCGGCCGGTCGTCGGCGTGGAAGGCCAGGTTCCAGGGGGCGCCGGGCGTCACGGTGGCGCTGAGCGCGCCGCTGGTGAGCGTCGTGCCGTCGGCCTTGGCCGGGCCGTCGCCCGGCAGGTCGAAGCCGCGCTGCTCGCCGCCGCCCCTGTGGTGGTCGATGCGGACGCGGATCACGTTCTCCAGCGGTGACGACAGCCGCAGGGTCAACACCGGGCGGTTGAGGGTGTCGCCGCGCCGGGTGATGACGGTGGTGGGCGCGGTCACGGTGATCGCGTCGGCGCCGGTGTCGATGTCGTAGGCCTCGGCCGCGTACAGCGCGGTGACGCCGGGACGCAGCTGCCAGAGCCCGTCGGTGAACTTCATGCCCATCAACCTTTCAGGCCGCCGGCGAGCAGGTCCGCGCGCCAGAAGCGCTGCAGGACCAGCAGGAGGATGATCAGCGGGATGACCGCGACGGCGGAGCCGGTGATGACCAGCGAGTAGAGGTCGCCGTCGCCCGCGCCCTTGCCGAGGAACGTGTACAGGCCCAGCGTGATCGGGTATTTGTCCTGGTCGGAGAGCATGATGAAGGGCAGCAGGAAGTTGTTCCAGATGCCGACGAACTGCAGCAGGAACACCGTCACCAGGCCCTGGATCATCATCGGCAGCACGATCGTGACGAAGATCCGCAGCTCGCCGGCGCCGTCCAGGCGGGCCGCCTCCAGCGTGCTCTCCGGCACCGACGCCACCGCGAACACCCGGCACAGGAAGATGCCGAACGGGTTGATGATCACCGGCAGCAGCACCGACCAGTGCGTCCCCGCCAGGCCGACGGCGGCCAGCAGCAGATACTGCGGCACCGCCAGCACCACGCCCGGCACCAGCACGCCGGCCAGGATCGCCGAGAACAGCACCTGCCGGCCGCGGAAGCGGAACTTCGCCAGGGCGTAACCGGCCATCGCCGCCACCAGGGTCGACAGCACCGCGCCGAGCCCCGCGTAGATGAGCGAGTTGAGGCCCCACTTCCAGAACTGGCCGCCCCCGTACGTGCTGAGGTCGATCAGGTTGTCGATCAGCCCGGTGCCCGGCGCGAACGAGAACGTGGTGAACAGCTCACGCGAGGTCTTCGACGAGGCCAGCACCACCCAGGCGACGGGGGTCAGGCAGTAGAGCGCGCCGAGCAGCAGCACGACCAGCGCCAGCCGCGGCCTGCGCCGCTGCACCCCGCGTCGCCGGCCGAACTGGCGGTCGCCGGTGCTCGTGACGGCGGTCATGCGTTGTCTCCGAAGGTCCGGCGCTGGAAGAAGCGCAGCAACAGCAGCGAGATGGCGAGGATGCCGACGGCCAGCACCACGGACGCGGCGGCGGCCCCGCCCAGGTTGTCGTTCGCGAACGCCTCTTGGTAGATCTTCATCAGTGGCACCCACGTCCAGCTGATCGTGGTCGTCATCGGCCGTAGCGTGGCCGGCTCGCTGTAGAGCTGGAGGGTGCCGATCACCGAGAACAGGCCGGTGAGCACGAGCGCGGGCGCCACCAGCGGGATCTTGATCCGCCAGGCGATCTGCAGCTCGCTGGCCCCGTCGATGCGGGCCGCCTCGTAGACCGAGGTGGGGATGGCGCGCAGCGACGTGAAGATGATGATCATGTTGAAGCCGACGCCCGACCAGAGCGCGATGTTGGCCAGCGAGAAGTAGAGGGCGGGGAAGCCGAAGAAGTCCAGCGGCCCCGCGTTCAGCTCGCGGGCGATGTAGGTGACCGGGCTCGTGCTGGGCAGGTAGAGGAAGCCCCACAGCAGGCTGGCGATCACGCCGGGCACCGCGTACGGCAGGAAGATCGCCGTACGCGCGAAGCCGCGCGCCCGCACCCTCGGGGTGTCGAGCAGCAGCGCGAACAGCAGGGCCAGGCCGAGCACGCTCGGGATGGAGATCACCCCGTACAGCAGCACGCGGCCGAGCCCGGCGGCGTACTCGGGGTCGCTGAGCGCGGCGGTGTAGTTGTCCAGCCCGACGAAGGTCTGCACGCGCCGCCCGAACGCCCCGCCGCCTTCGACGCGGAAGCCGCGGAAGCTCAGGTAGATCGCGTAACCGATCGGGATGACCATGAACAGCGTGAACAGCACGATCGCCGGCGAGGCGAACAGCCATGGGGTGGCGACGGCGCGCAGGCGGGTGCGGCGGCCGGCGGAGGAGGCGGGCATGAGACGTCCAGAGTGGGATCGAGCGGGGGCCCTGGGCGGGCCCCGCGCGTCTTACTGGGTGACGGTGTAACCGGACTTCTGCAGATCGGCGACCACCGCCTGCTGCGTGGCCTGGTACACCTCCCGGAAGGAGGACTTGGCCAGCGCGGCCTTGTTGAGCGCGTCGCCGAAGGCGCTCTGAGCCACGTTGACGTTCGGCCCCCAGGTGACCGGGATCGTGGTGTTCTTGATCACCTGGTCGGTGACCTGGTAGAAGTCCTTCTGCTGCGGCATCAGCTTAGGCGGCTCGTGCCCGAGCGTGGCCTGCCGGCCGGCGTTGCCGCCGGGGAAGAGGTCGAGGCCGAGCAGCAGCTTCGAGCCCTCGTCCGAGGCGCCCAGCCAGGCCGCGAACTTCGCCGCCTCGGCGGCGTGCTTCGACTTCTCCGGCACCAGGAACGCCGACCCGCCGAGGAACGGCACGGCCGGGTCGCCCTTCGTCCACTGCGGCAGCGGCGCCGACTCCCACTTGCCCGCGGTGTCGGGCGCGACCGTGTAGAGCACGCTCGGCGCCCATGCCGCGGCCGCCCAGCTGAGGATCTTGCCCTTGTTGACCTGGGCGTTCCACTCCGGCGTGAGCAGCGGCTCCACCTTGACCAGGTCGCGCTCGACGAGGTCCTGCCAGAAGTCGGCGGTCTTCAGCGACGGCTCGCTCGCGATGCCGACCTTCCAGCTGTTGCCGTCGGTGCTCCACCACTGCGCGCCGGCCTGGGCGGCCTGCGCGGCGAAGAACTCGAGCTGGCTGGCCGCGAAGCTGGCGATGTAGGCCTCGGGGTCCTTCTTGTGGATCTTCTCGGCGGCGTCGGCGTACTCGGCCCACGTGGTGGGGACCTTCACGCCGAACTTGTCGAACAGATCCTTGCGGTAGGTGAGCACCATCGGGCCGATGTCCTGGGGGACGCCGTACACCTGGTTGTTGAAGGTGGTCTGGGCCCAGATGTTCGGGTCGACGTTCGCCTTGACGGACGCCACGTCGGCCGTGATGTCCTTGACGGCGCCCGCCACGACCAGCGCGGGCACTCCGCGGTACTCGATCTGCACCACGTCGGGGGTGTCGCCCGCCTGGTCGGCGGCCAGCAGCTTGGCGGCGGTGTCGGACGTGCCGCCTACCTCCGAGAGCTTGACCGTGACGTTGGGGTTGAGCTCGTGGTACTTGTCCACGATCGCCTGCGCGCCGGGGTCGCTGCCCTTGAGGCTCCAGGTCCAGAACTGCAGCGTGATCGGGCCGTCCGCGCTCGCCGCCGTGCCCGAGGATTCCGGCTCGTTCGAACCGCATGCGGCCAGCGACGCCGTCAGGGCCGCGACCAGTGCGGCGGCGCCCAGGAGCGTCCTGCGCCTGCGGCGCGAGGGCAGGGAGTGTGGGGTCATGGCGGTCTCCTCGGACAGGTGCTCTCCGGCGGGGGGCCGGGTCTTGCGTGGGGTTTCTAACCTGATGTTAACGTTGTCATTCTGTCAAGACCTTTTTTGTAACACGCCACCGGAGCCCGCCCCCGTGCCCACCTTTCGCAACCCCGTCCTGCCCGGCTGCCATCCGGACCCGTCGATCTGCCGGGTCGGGGCCGACTTCTACCTGGTCACCTCGTCGTTCGCGTACTTCCCTGGATTGCCCGTCTTCCACAGCCGTGACCTGGTGCGATGGCGGCAGCTCGGCCACGTGGTGGACCGGCCGGGCCTGCTGCCGCTGGAGGGGCTCGACGTCTCCGACGGGCTGTGGGCGCCGACCATCCGCCACCACGAGGGCCGCTTCTACGTCGTGTCCACGCTCGCCGTGCGGCGGCGCGGCCGGATCACCTTCGTCGCCACCGCCGACGACCCGGCCGGGCCGTGGTCGGACCCGGTGCCGCTGGAGGCCGAGGGCATCGACCCCTCGCTGTTCTTTGACGACGACGGCCGCTGCTGGTTCACCGCCTGCCGGGACGCCGCCGGTGACGTCGGGCCGGGCGAGTTGTGGATGCGGGAGCTGGATCTCGAGCGGCTGAAGCTCGTGGGGCCGACCCACGTGCTGTGGCACGGCGCCGTACGAGGGGCGTGGGTGGAGGCGCCGCACCTGTACAAGCGGGACGGGACGTACCACCTGATCGCGGCCGAGGGCGGCACCGAGCGCAACCACAGCGTCACCGCCGCCCGCGCGGAAACCGTCACCGGCCCGTACGTCACCGACCCGCGCAGCCCTCTGCTCACCCACCGGCACCGGGGCCCCGGCGAGCCGGTGCACAACGTGGGGCACGCCGACCTGGTGGACACGCCCGACGGCGAGACGTGGGCGGTGACGCTGGGCGTCCGCCCCATCGACGGCACCCACACGCTGGGCCGCGAGACCTTCCTGGTGCCCGTCACCTGGACGCCCGCCGGGCCGGTCTTCGCCCCTGAGTCAGGCGGGGTCCGCCTGGACGAACGCCTCCCCTCGATCGCCGCCGCCCTCCCCGAGGACGAGCCCCCGGCCGGGCGGGAGCACTTCGACGGGCCGGTGCTCGGGCCGGAGTGGAACAGCCTGCGCGGCCCGGTGGATCACCTGACGGGCGACGGGCTGGAGATCGAGGCCGGTCCTGAGCCGCTCTCGACCCTGGGCGTGCCGGCGTTCGTCGGGCGGCGGCAGCAGCACGTACGGTTCCGCGCCCGCACCAGCCTCACCTTCACGGGCGCCGAGGCGGGGCTGGCGGTCTTCCAGAACCAGGACCAGCACGCGACGCTCGCGCTCATCGACGGCGAGGCGGTGCTGACCGTACGCGAGTCGGGCGTTCCCACCCGCGTGGCCGCCGCGCCGGTGCACGGGGAGGTCGTGCTGGAGGTGGAGGGCGACGAGACCGGCTACACCTTCCGCGTCGGCTCCACCGCGCTCGGCACGGTCGGGCGCGCCCTCCTCAGCACCGAGCGCGCCGGCGGGTTCGTCGGCGTCTACCTGGGCCTTTATGCCTCCGGCGGCGGGCGGGCGAGGTTCGGCTGGTTCGACTACGAGCCGGCCTGATCCCTGGGCGGGGCGGTGCTGCGGCGGACCACCAGCTCGGGCGGGATGCGCTCGGTCGCGGGCGCGTCGCCCTTGATCCGTCCCAGCAACTGCTCGACGCAGCGCTCGCCGAGCCCGAGGAAGTCCTGACGGACGGTGGTCAGCGCGGGCACCAGGTACGCGGCTCCCGGTATGTCGTCGAAGCCGACGAGCGAGACGTCCTGCGGCACCCGCACGCCCAGCTCGGCGAAGGCCGCCAGCACCCCCATGGCCATCTGGTCGTTGCCGGTGAAGATCGCGGTCGGCGGCTCGGCCTCGTGCCGGGTCACGAGGTAGGTGGCCAGCCGGTAGCCGCTGTTGCCGGTGAAGTCGCCCTCGAACAGCTCGCCCTGGGCCTCCGGCACCTCCGCCAGCGCGGCCCGCCAGCCGTCCACCCGGGCCCGCGCGTCGTAGGTGCGCAGCGCGCCCGTGAGGTAGGCGATGCGGCGATGTCCCAGCCTCAGCAGGTGGCGTACGGCCAGCCGCGCCCCCAGCTCCTGGTCCAGCTCGACGAAACCGAGGTCGGGGTTGGGCACCGTGCCGGACACGATGACCGTCACCGGCACGTCGGTGGCGATCTCGGCCAGCGCGTCCACCACCATGGGCCGGTCGCCGATCACCGCGACCGCCTCGACCGCCTGGTCGGTGAGCCGCCGCAGCGTCTCGGCGAAGTCGCGGGTGCTGCCGCCCTGCCAGCTCGCCAGGTTCACCCAGTAGCCGGCGCGCTGGGCCGCGCTCTGCACGCCGCGCAGCATCCTGGGCAGCTCGTACAGCTCGGCGCCGGCCAGCACCACGCCGATCGTGGAGGAGCGGCGGCTCTTGAGCGCGCGGGCGACGCTGTTGCGCCGGTAGCCGAGCTTCTCGATGGCGGCCTCGACCCTGGCCCGGGTCTCGGGGCGTACGGAGGGGTGGTCGTTGAGCACGCGGGAGACGGTGACGTGGGACACGCCTGCCTCGCGTGCCACGTCCACCATGCCCGGTGCCCGATTCATGTTCATACTCCCGCCTCCGCAGAAGACGGATCATATAGGGCACGCCGTGGTCGCCGGGGTCCGCCTTTGCGGCGTACCCCGATGCGCTGTCCGGCGAATGACCGGTTTTCGTCCTGGTGGCCGGCCGCTTTCATCGGCGAAGATGAAGGGCCGGTGACGCCATTCTCGCCGACGGGGGGTCCGCCTGCCGCACGTGCGGCTCCGGGCGATGATCCACCGTGCCAACATTCTCTGCTTTTCGCACGATCAAACGATCAATGCCCAGCTCAGAACATTTATCCCGCCATTTCGGACACACCTCCGAAATAAACAGACATGACACCCCTAGGTGTTACGGATGGTCTCGTAGACTCCACCCCGGCGGGGGCACGGGGCTATGGGCAATGCGCATGGATCGAGGGGTCACCATGTCTGCTGGGATCGTTCAGGAGGGTCAGAGTCTGGGAGCGCTCGTCCGGGCCTGGCGCAACAGGGCGCTGCTGACCCAGGAGGAGCTGGCGAGCAAGACCGGGGTCAACGTACGGACGATCCGCCGGCTGGAGGGCGACGCGGTGGAGCGGCCCCGCAGCAGGTCGCTCCGGCTGCTGGCCGAGGCGCTCCAGCTCGACCCGCTCGAACAGGCCGCCTTCGCCGCCGCCGCCCAGGCGGGCCCTCCTCCCCCGCCCGCCGAAGAGGCTTCCGGCGCGGAGCCCGAAGGCGGGCGGCGCGTGCCACGGCAACTGCCCGTCGGGGTGTCCAGGTTCGCGGCCAGGACGGAGGCGCTGGCGGAGCTGGACCAGCTGCTGAGGCCGCAGGCGGACGGCGCGGCCACCCGGATCTGCGTCGTCTCCGGCATGGCAGGGGTCGGCAAGACGTGCCTGGCGCTGCACTGGGCGCACCGGGCGCGCGGCCGGTTCCCCGACGGCCAGCTCTATGTGAACCTCAAGGGCTTCTGCCCGTCGGGCGACGCCGTGGACCCGCGCGACGCCCTGGGCATGTTCCTTGAGGCGCTGGGCGTACCGCCGCGGCAGATCCCCGACGACCTCGCCGCGCGTTCCGCCCTCTACCGCACGACGCTGTCGGACAGGCGGGTCCTCATCGTGCTGGACAACGCACTGGAGGCCGAGCAGGTCAAGCCGCTGCTGCCCGCGGCCCCGTCCTGCGCGGTGCTGGTGACCAGCCGCAACACGCTGACCGGCCTGGTCGCGACGGAGGCGGCCGCCGCGCTGACCCTCGACCTGCTGCGCGACGACGAGGCCAGGGAACTGCTGGCCGGCCGGCTGGGCGCGGCCCGCGTCGCCGCCGAGCCCGAGGCGGCCGGGGCGATCATCGCCCGCTGCGCCGGGCTGCCGCTGGCGCTGGCGATCACGGCCGCGCACGCCGCCACCCACGCGCTCACCCTGGCCTCGGTCGCCGCCCAGCTCGGCGACCGGCGCCGCCGCCTCGACACGCTCGACGCGGGCGACCCGGCGGCCGACGCCCGTGCCGTCTTCTCCTGGTCGTACCGGACGCTGAGCGCCGAGACGGCCCGCCTGTTCCGGCTGCTGGCGGTGCATCCCGGGCCCGACCTCACCCTCGCCGCGATGGCCAGCCTGGCGGGCGTCACCCGGGAACGGTTACGCGCATTGGTCGGGGAGCTGCGCAGCGCGCACCTGCTCACCGAGCACCTGCCCGGCCGCTACAGCCTGCACGACCTGCTGCGCAGCTACGCCGCCGAGCTGGTACGCCCGCACGCCGCTGAGCGGCGGGCCGCGCTGCACCGCCTGCTCGACCACCACCTGCACACCGGCCACGCCGCCGCCCGCCTGCTCAACCCGCACCGCGAGCCCATCACCCTCGCCCTCCGCCAGGCGGGCGTGACGGTCACCGCGTTCGACGGCTACGAGCAGGCGTTCGCCTGGTACGCGAGCGAGCACCGCGTGATGCTCGGCCTGATCTCGCGGGCCGCCGCCGAGGCGTTCGACGTGCACGCCTGGCAGCTCGTCTGGGTCGTCACCGACTTCCTCTACCGGCAGGGCCACTGGGACGAGTGGCGCGCCACCCAGCGCGCCGGGCTGGCCGCCGCCGAGCGGCTCGGCGACGTACGCGCGCAGGCCATCGCACACCGCGGCATCGCCATGGCCTGCTCGAACCTGGGCCGGCACGTGGAGGCGCAGCCGCACATCAGGCTCGCGCTCGACCTGTACGACCGGCTCGGCGACCGCGTCGGCCAGGCCCACACCCACGTCAACCTGTGCGCGCTGCTCTACCGGCAGGGCCAGTACGCCGAGGCGCTGCACCACGGCACCCGGGCGCTGCGCCTGTACGTGGCCGCCGACGACCTCATCGGGCAGGCGATGGCGCTCAACACGACGGGCAACGTGCTCGTGGAAACCGGCGAGTACGAGCAGGCGCTGCGTTACTGCCGCCGGGCCGCCGCCCTGTACGAGCAGCTCGACGACCCCAACAACCAGGCGCTGACCTGGGACACCATCGGCCACGCCTACCACCGGGCGGGCCGGCACTCCGACGCGGTGGCGTACTACCGGCGGGCGGCCGCGGTGTTCGAGGAGCTGGACAGCCGCTCCTTCCTCGCCCAGACGCTCGTCAACCTGGGCGACGTGCACGCCACGGCCGGCGGACGGGAACAGGCCCGCGCCGCGTGGCGCCGGGCACTCGACCTGCTCGCCGAGTCGGGCCAGCCCCAGGCGGACGCCGTACGCGAGAAACTCGCCGCCCTCCCCTGACCAGGGGCGCAGGTCTCAGGCGCGCTCACCCGCCGAACGCAGGTCCACGACGGCGGCGGCGAACGCCAGCGGGCCCGGCAGCAGCGGCACCAGCAGCGGGATCGCCCAGGCGAGCAGGACCGCCAGCAGCACCGCGCAGGCCAGCAGGAGCGTGCCGCGCGGGTCGCCGGCCGAGCGGTGCAGCGCCGTACGGACCGACGGCCCGTACGGCGAGGCGATCGCCCGCAGCCCGACGGTCAGCGCCCCCAGCGCGAGCAGGGCCAGCGCGGGCGCCATGACGCCGGCGCCCGGCAGCCCGGCGGCCAGCGTCCCGGGGGTGAGCCGGGCGCGCAGCCGCCGCGCGTACCCGGCGGCGGTGACGTGCGCGCCGCCGGTCGCGGACTCCCTGAGCGCGGCGGACGCGGCGGCGAACGCGGCCGGCACGGTCACCACCGGCAGCGCCGCGACGGTGGTCAGCAGCCCGGCCAGCAGCATGTCGGCGAAGAGCGCCAAGCCCGGCCCGAACGGCTCGCCGGGCGCCCTGTCGGACGGAACGCGGGCCATCCCGCCCTCAGCCCTTCAGCCCGGAGGTGGCCATGCCCTGCACCAGGTAGCGCTGGAACACGAAGAAGAACAGCACGATCGGCAGCACCGAGATCACCGACATGGCGAACATGGGTCCGTACGCCGAGGTGCTGGACTGGTCGACGAAGCTGCGCAGCGCGATGGTGAGCGTGAAGTTCTCCGGCGCGAACAGGTAGATCATCTGGGTGAGGAAGTCGTTCCACGACCAGATGAAGGTGAAGATGGCCGTCGTGATCAGCGCGGGCCGGCTCAGCGGCAGCGTGATCGCCCAGTACGTACGGAACGGCCCGCACCCGTCGATCCTCGCCGACTCCTCCAGCTCGCGCGGCAGCCCGCGCATGAACTGCACGATGAGGAAGACGAAGAACGCCTCGGTGGCGAGGAACTTCGGCAGGATGAGCGGCCAGTACGTGTCCACCAGCCCGAGCCGGTTGAAGATGATGTACTGCGGGATCAGCACGACGTGGTGCGGCAGCATCAGCGTCGCCACCATGAAGCCGAACATCACCTTGCGCATCCTGAACCGCAGCCGGGCGAAGGCGTAGGCGGCCAGCGAGCACGACAGCAGGTTCCCGATCACGCAGCCGCCGGCGATCAGCAGCGTGTTGACGAACAACCGGCTGACCGGCACGCCCGACACGCCCTCCAGGGCGGTCAGGTAGTTCGACCACTCCAGGTGGCTGGGCAGCAGGTCGAGGCTGGTCACCACCTCGTCGGCCGGCTTCACCGAGGTGGCGAGCAGCCAGACCAGCGGATAGAGCAGGATGAGCAGGCTGACGGCGGCGATCACGTGCGGCAGCCCGCGCCGGACGGCCGCGCCCGGCGCGGTGGTCAGGGGCCCGGTGCTCAGGGGCCCGGTGCTCAGGGGCCCGGTGCTCAGGGGCCCGGTGCTCAGGGGCGAGGTGGTCATCGTCCCTCCTCGTCGGCGTAGAAGACCCAGGACCGCGAGGTCCTGAACAGGATCAGGGTGACCACGCCGATGGCGATCAGCAGCAGCCAGGCCATCGCCGCCGCGTAGCCCATGTGGGAGGCGGTGAAGCCGCGTTCGTACAGGTAGAGGGTGTAGAACATGGTGGAGTCCGCCGGGCCGCCCTTGCCGCCGCTGATCGCGAAGGCCGGGGTGAAGACCTGGAACGACTGGATGATCTCCAGCACCAGGTTGAAGAAGACGACGGGCGACAGCATCGGCACGGTGACGGAGACGAACTGCCGCCAGGCGCCGGCGCCGTCGAGGGCGGCGGCCTCGTACAGCTCGGGTGAGATCTGCTGCAGCCCGGCGAGGAAGATCACCATGGGCGCCCCGAACTGCCACACCGCGAGCAGCACCACCGCGAAGACCGCGAGATGCGGGTTCCCGACCCAGCCGCCGGTGTCGATGCCGAACCACTTGAGCACGTCGGTCACCGAGCCGCCGTCGTTGAACAGCGCCCGCCACACCAGCGCGATCGACATGCTCGCCCCGAGCAGCGACGGCGCGTAGAAGGCCGAGCGGTAGAAGCCCCTGCCCCTGGTGAGGTTCTTCAGCAGCAGCGCTGCGCCGAGCGCGAGTGCCAGCTTCAGCGGCACGGCCACGACGACGTACAGCAGGGTCGTGCCGACCGAGCGCCAGTAGCGCGGGTCCTCGAAGAGCATCTCGGCGTAGTTGCGCAGGCCCACCCACTCCGGCGGGTCGAACAGGTCGTAGTCGGTGAACGACAGGTAGAGCGACACCGCCATCGGCAGCAGCGTCAGCAGGCCGGCGCCGATCATCCACGGCGACATGAACACGTAGGCGGGCCACTGCTTGTCGCGCACCCGGCGGGGGCTCTGCGACGGCGTGGTGCGCGCGGGCGCGCGGGTCGTCAGGGTGGTCATGACCGCAGCTCCCTGTTCGCCTCGTCGATGAACTCGCGCGCCGCCTGCCTGGGCGTGGACATCTCGAACATGACGCGCTGGTAGATGCGGCCGAAGGCGGTCTGGACGGCGACGTCGCCGCTCGGCGGGGCGGTCGGTGGCGCGTCCATGCCGTACTTCTCCATGGTCTGCGCGTACCGGTAGGTCTCCAGCTCGGGGCCCTCGAGCGTGGTGGCGACATCCGCGGCGATCAGCCGGTTGGGCGGGGTGGAGCGGGTGAAGCCCTGGGCGGCGCCCGCTCGCCGGTCGTTGAGCAGGAAGTCGATCAGGCGGGCCGCCTCCTCGGGATGCTCGGTGTGCGCGCCGATGCCGAGAAGCATGCTGGGCTTGAAGTACGAGCCCGCGTGCCCGCCGGTCGTCGGCACCGGCGCGAAGCGGATGGAGCCGCCGAGCATCGTCACGTAGCCGGGGAACGGCGCGTCCCAGGTGAAGTCGGCGGCCGTCAGCCGCCTGATCATCGGGCTGGTCTCGGTGCTGCCGGCCTGCGCGGTGTCCTCGGCCGCGGCAATCGCGCCCTCCCTGCGCATCCGGTCGAAGTAGGTCCAGAACTCGGTGAGGTCGTCCTCGGTGAAGGCGATGCGCTTCTGCTCGGCGTAGAGCTGCCCGCCTCTGCTGCGCAGCCACACCTCGAAGATGTCCTCGTTGCCGCCGCCGTCGTTGGCGCCCCTGACCGGGCGGCCGTCGGGCGCCTTCAGGCCGAGTGCGGCGATCGCCTTGTTGGTCTCCTCGAAGTCGTCCCATGTCCAGCTCGGCCGGGGTGCCGGGACGCCTGCTTCGGCGTACAGGGCGGAGTCGTAGGCGTAGCCGGTGATGCCGCGGCCCTGCGGCAGGGCGTACTGGGTGCCTCCGAAGGTGCCGGTGCGCAGGAAACCTTGGTCGAACTCCGACGTCCTGATCGTGCCGTCCTTGATGAACGGGTCCAGCGGCAGGAGGGCGCCGCCGCCCGCGTACTGGGAGATCTGCCGGTAGTCGAGCTGGGCCACGTCCGGGATGCCGCCGCCGGCCGCCTGTGTGGCGAGCTTCTGGACGTACGCGCCGAACTCGGCGTTGGAGGTGCGGACCGTGAGGCCGGGGTTCGCCTGCTCGAAGAGCGTGACCGCCTCCCTGGTACGCGCGGCGCGGTCGTCGTTGCCCCACCAGGTGAAGGTGAGGGTGACGCCCTGCTGCTTCGCCGTCGTACTCGTCGAGGAGCAGCCGGTGAGACCCGCTGCGGCCGCGGCCAGGAAAGTGCGGCGGCTGACGAGCGGCCGGCCGGGCGTCGCGCTCACCAGGCGTGCCCCGCGAGGTGGGCGGCGACCTTGTCGCGGTCCCAGGCGCCGTCGGCGATGACGACACGGTAGGCGCGGCTGAGCGTCTCGCCCGGGTCGAGGACCAGCTCGTCGTGGAACGCCCACGAGGGGGCGACGGCGGCGAACGGGTCGCTGCGGACGAACCAGTGGGCCGGGTGCGTGCCCTTCTCCCCCAGGTGGTCGTTGGAGGGAGCGTGCTCGAAGACGAGCGTGGCGTGGCCGTCGCGGCCGTCGTGCTCGGCGACGTAGGCCAGCCACGGGGCCTGGACGCCCATCAGGTCGCCGCCGTCCGCCTCGGCGGTGAAGACCCGGCCGCCGCGGAACGCCCGCGGCCCGCGCCAGAACAGCCCGGTGTAGCCGGCGGCGGGCCGGCCGTGCGTGGTGGGGCTGCCGAAGCGCAGCGGCTCGTCACGCCGGTTGGTCACCGCCGAGGTCCAGGTCAGCGACCAGCTTCCGGACTCCGGATCCACGTCGCGCACCTCGATGCGGCGCTCCTCCTCGGCCCACAGCTCGCCGCCGTGCGGATGCCAGGTGAGGCGCTCCGCCATGACAGCGCTGTCAACCCGGGCGTGGACGTCGTCGAAAGCGACGTGCGCCATCGAGCCGACCCGCTCGGGCAGCGGCAGGTAGCCCTCGCCGTGCACGTACGTGTTGCCGCCCCACAGGTTCTGGCCCGACAGGTGGGAGGCGGTCAGCTGGAGGCCCTTGTGCCAGCGGTGGTCGTTGGGGCGGTAGTCGGTGACCAGGCCGCCGGACAGCGTCCTGATCGGATGCAGGTAGGGCTTGGGCGCCTCCCATGCCGCCTCCGGCCGGTAGACGTAGGCGCACAGCTCCGTGCCGCTCGCCTCGTGCACCACGGTGATGCGGTCGCCGTGGGCGTGGATCAGTGCCAAGGTCATGCGTGAGTCCTTCTCCTCGCGGATGGCGGCCTGGCGCCCGGTCTGGGGGCGGCGCCGTGGGGGTCGGGGTCGCCGGGGCCGATACCGCCCGCAGGTGGGTAACGGACCGCCCGAAAAGACGATTGTCAACGCGCTGTTCCAACGTTGTAACAGCCGACTTTCCACAAGGTCAACCCTTCTGTAAAAAAGGCGGGACCCTTCGGGAGATAGGGACATACAGGCGGGACGGGCGCGCGAGGCGGCTCGGCGTAGGGTGGAGTGATGGGACTCGACGAGCTGCTCTCCCTGCTCGACCGGCACGTCCGCCCCGACGAGACCACCGCCGTCGACGGCCTGCACATCGCCAGGATCGAGCAGCCCGGCCCGCCCTCGCCCTCCATGTCGGGCACGGTGCTCGCGGTGCTCGCCCAGGGGGCGAAGCGGCTCGTGGTGGGCGACCGGGTGCTCGAATACCGGCCGGGCAGCTACCTGGTGGCCTCCATCGACCTGCCGTGCACCGGCCACTTCGTGGACATCGGCCCCGGCCACCCCGCCGTGGGGCTGGCGCTCGTCCTCGACCCGTCCGCCATCGCCGACCTGCTGCTCCACGCCGACCCGCCGCAGGGGCGGGAGCCCGCGCTGCCCGGCATCGCCGTCGCGTCCATGACGGACGACCTCCTCGACGCCCTGACCCGCCTGGTCCGCCTGCTCGACCGGCCGGGCGACCAGGCCGTGCTGGCGCCCATGGTCAAGCGCGAGATCCTGTGGCGGGTGCTCACCGGCGACCAGGGCGGCACCGTACGCCAGCTCGGCCTGGCCGACAGCAGTCTCAGCCACGTCGCCAGGGCGGTGCGGTGGATCAAGGAGCACTACGCGGAGCCGTTCCGCGTCGAGGACCTGGCCCGTACGGCCGGCATGAGCCCGTCGGCGTTCTACCGGCACTTCCAGACCGTGACCGCGCTCAGCCCCATCCAGTTCCAGAAGCAGCTCCGCCTCCAGCAGGCCCGCCTGCTGCTCGCCGCCCATCCCCGCGACGTCACCGCCGTCGCCCACAGCGTCGGCTACGACAGCGCCTCCCAGTTCAGCCGCGAATACCGCCGCCAGTACGGCCTGCCCCCCAGCCAGGACGCCACCCGCCTCACCGGCCAGCCGATGTGATCTCACCGCGCGTACGACGGCGGCGGTGCGTGCGCCGCTTTGACACTCCCCTTGGGTAACCGCTATCTATTAGCCAACCGTTAGGGGAGCGACCATGCAGGACGCGGTGCTCGCGATGCTCGCCAAGGAGCCGTCGCACGGCTACCAGTTGCACGCCCGGCTGCGCCGCAGCCTGGGCCCGCTCGGCGAGGCGATGAACCGGGGCCAGATCTACGTGACGCTGTCCCGCCTGGAGAAGGCGGGGCTCGTCGTCTGCGAGCGTGCCGACGGCCTGCCCGACCGGCCCGAGCGCAAGGTCTACGCGCTGACGCCGGCCGGGCAGCAGCGGGTGACCGCCTGGCTGAGCGAGGTGGGCTGGCCGAAGCCCGACCTCGCGGAGTTCCATCTCAAGCTGACCGCCGCCGCGGCGGCCCGGCTGGCCGACCCAGTGGAGCTGGTCGCCGCGCAGCGCCGCGAGCTGCTGCGCCGCCTGCGCGAGGCGCAGCAGGCGGCGCTCGCCGAGCCGCCCGGGTCGGGGGCCGGCCTGCTGCTCGAAGGGGTCGTGCTGCGGCTGCAGGCCGACCTGCGCTGGCTCGACGTCTGCGAACGCGCCTGGACACCCGGCGCCGGGACGGAGGACGCATGATCGCGGTGCAGACCCGCGGCCTGGTGAAGACGCACGGCCAAGGGCAGAGCCGGGTACGCGCGGTGGACGAGGTCGACCTGGAGGTGCCCGAGGGGCAGTCGCTGGCCGTGATGGGGCCGAGCGGCTGCGGGAAGTCCACACTCCTGCACCTGCTGGGCGGTCTCGAACGGCCGACCGAGGGCGAGGTGTGGGTGGACGGGCGGCGCATCGACACGCTGAGCGAGCGGGCCCTGGCCCGGCTGCGGCGGCGCTCCGTGGGCTTCGTGTTCCAGGCGTTCCACCTGGTGGAGGAGCTGTCGGCGGCCGAGAACGTCGAACTGCCCGCGCTGCTCGCCGGCCGCTCGCCCCGGCAGGCCAGACGCCGCGCGGCCGGCCTTCTCGAACGGGTCGGCCTCGCAGAACGCGCCCGTCACCTGCCGTCGGAGCTGTCGGGCGGCCAGCGCCAGCGCGTCGCCGTCGCCCGCGCCCTGGTCAACGACCCGCGCGTCGTCCTCGCCGACGAGCCGACGGGCAACCTCGACAGCGCCGCCACCAACGACATCCTGCGCATCTTCGAGGACCTGCGCGGCTCGGGCCAGACGCTGGTGATCGTCACCCACGACGAGCGCGTGGCGGCCACGGCCGACCGGCTGATCACCATGCGCGACGGCATGTTCGTCGGCGACACCGTCATGACCGGCACCGGCGGCCGGTGGCTGGGCGGGCTGGGCGGCCTCATCGGGCTGGAGGGCTGACCGCCGTGAGCTCTCTCGTGCTCGTCGCGCGGCTGGTGCGGGCGGATCTGCGGCGGCATCGCGTTCAGGGGGTGCTGCTCCTGCTGGCGGTGGCGGTGGCCACGGCGACGCTGGCCGTGGGGGTGTCTCTGCCCGGTGTCAGCGACTCCCTCTACGCGCAGACGCGTGCCGCCACCGCTGGGCCCGACGTGGTGGTGCTTTCCGGGGAGTCCGGCCCTGCCGTGGCGCCGGCTCTGGCCTCGTTGACGGAGGATCCGCGGGTCGTCGCGCATCGGGGGCCGTACCGGATCGTCTACGGCGAGCTCAGCGCGCGCGACGGGATCAGGTCCCCCGTCGTGGTGCATGCCATCGACGAGCGGCCCGCCGCCGTCGAGCGGCCGGTGGTGACCTCGGGCGAGTGGGTGCGTCCCGGCGGCCTGGTTCTGGAACGGGGGTTCGCGACCGCGCTGGAAGCCGGGCCCGGTGATCGGGTGACGATCGCCGGGCGGACGTACCCCGTGGTCGGGGTCGCCGTCACGGCGGCCACCTCCATCTACCCGTGGGCGGCGCAGATCGGGCCCGGCGGCGGTCCCAGTGACTACAGCGGGCTGGCCTGGCTGACCACGTCCGACGCGCGGGCTCTGGCGGAGGCTCGCGACCTCAAGGTGACCACCGCCGTGGATCTCAAGCTGCGCGACCCCGCCACCGCCGACACCTTCCGCGACGCCCACCACGAGCTCGACGCCGTGAGGGTGAACTTCCACTCCTGGCGGTTCAAGGCGCAGCAGGACATGGTGATCCTCAGGAACAGCCAGCCGATCCTGGTGCTCGGCGGGTGGCTGCTCGACCTGCTGGCCGTCACCGGCGTGGCCGCGCTGGCCGCCGGGCGGACGGCCGAGCAGACGCGCAGGGCGGGGCTGCTCAAGGCCGTTGGCGCCACGCCCGGCGTGATCGCCACCGTCCTGCTCACCGAGTACCTGGTGCTGGCGGTGGCGGGGAACGTGCTCGGGCTCGTGGCCGCCCGGCTGGCCATGCCGGCCATCGCCAGCCCCACCGCGAGCAGGATCGGCGACGTCACGCTGACCGGCTCGGCCGTGGTCGCGACCGCGGTGCTGGCCGTCGTGGTGGCGGTGCTGTCGACGCTGCGTCCCACGCTGCACGCCCTGCGTACGGCCACCGTCACGGCACTGGGCGCCGGCGTGCGCCGCCCGCGGCACCGGCCCTGGCTGACCGCGCTGTCCACGCTGCTGCCCACGCCGCTCCTGCTCGGGCTGCGGCTGACCGCCCGCAGGCCGGACCGCGCCGTGCTGCAGGCGTGCGCCACCGCCGTCACCGTGATCACGCTGATCGCCCTGCTGGCCCTGCAGGCGCAGCACGACCGCGGCTACGGCCTGAACGGCTCCTCCGCCCTGCCGAACCTGCGCGGCGAGCACGACCGTCAGGTGCTGCTCGCCGTCACCGTGCTGATCGTCGTCCTGGCGGTGGTGAACACGCTGATCCTCACCTGGACCACCGCCATGGACGCCCGCCTGAACCTGGCCATCGCCCAGGCCGTCGGCGCCACCCCCGGGCAGGTGGCCGCCGGGCTGTCCGTCGCCCAGCTCCTGCCCGCGGTGTCGGGCGCGCTCGCCGGCGTGCCGCTGGGCGCGTTCATGAACCTGCTGTTCAGCGCCAGGAACGCCGTGACGCCGCCCGCGTGGGGGTTGTTCGCCGTGGCGGCGGCGGCCGTGGTGGTGACGGCGGCGCTGGTCGCCCTGCCCGCCCGGCTGGCGGCCCGGCGCCCGGTGGCCCCGACGCTCAGCGCCGAGGCGGCGTGATCGTAGCTGTCCCATAATGGGAGGCGATGTCAGGTCAGCTCCTCGCGCGAGCCGCCGCCTCCCTGCACGGACTGGCGCTCGGCGACGCCTTCGGCTCCCAGTTCTTCGTCCCCGCCAACCGTCCCGCGCTCTCCGCACGCCGCCTGCCGCCAGGTCCCTGGCAGTGGACGGACGACACCGAGATGGCGTGCTCGGTCTACCGGGTGCTGGCCGATCGCGGCGGCGTCGACCAGGACGAGCTGGCGTCGGGTTTCGCCACGCGCCACGACTTCGACCGGGGCTACGGCCCGGCGACGAACCGGATGCTCAGGCTGGTGCGCGAAGGCGGCGACTGGCGGGCGCTGGCGGCCGAGCTGTTCGACGGGCAGGGCTCATGGGGCAACGGCGCCGCGATGCGGGTGGCGCCGCTCGGCGCCTGGTTCGCCGGTGACGTGGCGGAGGCGGCCCGCCAGGCGGCCCTGTCGGCGCTGGTCACGCACACCCATCCCGAGGCGGTGGCGGGCGCCGTCGCCGTGGCGGTGGCGGCGGCCGTGACCGCGGCGGAGCCCGCTCTGCCCGCGGGGCTCTTCCTCGACCGGGTCGCGGAGCACGTGCCGCCCGGCATGGTGCGCGACGGCATCGCCGAGGCCAGGCGGCTGCTCACCATCGGCGATCCCGAGCTGGCCGCCCGCATGCTCGGCAACGGGCGGCAGGTCGCGGCGCACGACACGGTGCCGTTCACGCTGTGGGTGGCGGCCCGGCACCGCCACGACTACGAGAGCGCCCTGTGGACGACGGCGGTGGCGGGCGGCGACGTGGACACCACGTGCGCCATCGTCGGCGGCATCGTGGCCGCCGACGCGGCCACGCGCCTGCCGGAGGAGTGGCGGGCCCGCTGCGAGCCCCTGCCCGAGTGGGCCGGCGCCCCGCCACTCGCCGCCCCTTAGGCGACCCGAGTCACTTCAGGCCGAGTCACTTCAGGCCGAGTCACTTCAGGCCGAGTCACTTCAGGCCGGGTCACTTCAGGCCGGGTCACCTTCAGGCGGTGTGGATCACTTGCCGCAGTGGCCGAACTTCGAGGTCCACTGCTTCTTGCCGTAGTCGCCGCCCCACTGGACGCAGTAGCCCCTGGCGTCGATCTTGACGGGCCCGGCGTAGGTGGTGAATTTGCCGCCGTCCACCTTCCACGGCTGGCGCTCGCGGTGGATCAGTGCCTTGAGGTAGACCCGCTTGCTGCTGGGCTTGTTGCGCCACGTGACGACGCAGTTGGTCTTGCCGTTGTAGAGCAGGTAGACGGTGGCGCCGCCCAGGCTGTGCTTGTCGATCACGTGATAGCTGCTGCCGCACGCGGCGATGGGCGACGACGCCGCCTGCGCGGGGGCGCTCGTGAGAAGGGATCCGGCGAGGGCGGCCGCACTGGTGAGCGCGAGCACGCCGGCCCGGTTGAGTCTGCGCATAAGAGCCGTTCCTAACGTCGTCCAGCTGTCGCGCGGTGGCTGCTCGCCGCGCCGCACCGGGCACGAAGATCGCCACACACGTGGTGCGGTGCAACTTATGCACCTTTGCTACCAGTGTCAAACGTAGGTAAAGGACGGTCCCATACGCCACAGGTCACCCTCGGCGGGCGCTGAAGACCAGCTCGTCGGTGTACCGCCCGTCCCCCAGATAGAAGGAGCTCGACAGGGTCCGCTCGGTGGTGTCGAAGACCGTACGCCACAGCGTGCGGAACGGCCCGAACTCGGGCGCGCGCACCGCCTCCAGGCCGTCGCACATGTCGCGCTCCGACATCGTGACGCCCTTGCTGTGCTCGTACAGCGCGCGCAGCCGGCCGTACGTGCCGAGCGTCTCCTCGGTGTCGGCGGGCAGCGCCATCGGGTCGGGGTGGCGGTGCAACTGGTGGTTGGTGACGCACAGCGGCCCGTCGCCGACCTCCACGATGTGCTCGGTGCCGTTCGCGCCGCGCTCCCACACGAAGGCGCCGCCGTGCGCGTCGGAGACCAGGTAGTGCAGCGGCGCGCCGTGGTCGTACTGCTTGGCGCAGAGCAGCGCCTGCTTGGCCTGCTCCACGGTCGCGCAGGTGTCGATCAGGAACCGGGGCAGCTGCAGGCTGCTCAGGCCGACCTGCGGGGTGGTGTCCTGCGGCGGCTCGGTGTTCTCGATGTCGGCGATCAGCAGCGTCACCGCCAGCCCCGCCTCGTTGATGCCGTCCATGCAGCCGTCGAGGTCCGACATGGTGATCACGGTGGAGGCGAGGCCGTCGTCCGGGATCGTGGTGATCACGTACGGGCGGGCGGCCATCGGCAGCTCGTCCGGCCCCGGTGCGCCGCCGTTGAACTCACTCGCGGTCAGGGTGAAGAAGTCGTAGTTACGGGCCATCCTGCCGTGACCGTCCGCCGACGCCGACGGCGGCACCCACAGGGCCGAGCAGGCGGAGCCGGTCGGGACGTAGCCGAGCCCGTCCAGGGCCAGCTCGTCCTGGTCGGGGTCCAGGCCGAGCGCCTCGGCCGCGCCGTCCATCCTGGCGTGGTGCTGCGGCCAGTGCCGCTCGAACCAGGTCCGCCTGGCCCGGTTCACCGTGGGGTCCACCGGACGGGGCCGCCAGCCGAGCCGCAACGCCTCGTCGGTGAGCCGCCTGCCGATCCCGATCTGCCCGCCCCGTACGGTCATGTGACGCACGAGCTGGAAGTCCTGCCTGCCGCCCGCGACTTGAGTGATGTTCATGCCCCCGACCCTCCCGCCCCCCACTGACCGCCCCCTGACCCCCCACTGACCACCCACTGGCAGGGAACCCGCCGTTGCCTGGATGAGGCGACCAATCAGACCCGCGAGGGAGCCGCCGGCGCCTGGAGGAGCGGCGGGAGCGCAGCGACCAGAGCGGGGGCAGGCGACGGCATCAAGGGCGACCGAGCCGGCCGCACGCAGTGCGGCCAGTTAGACACAACGGCCAATTAGACCCGCGTTACGCGGCCAGGTTGACCTGGGTTCTGTGGTGGTCGGACTGTTCGATGAGGTCGACGAAGCCGAGGGCGTAGTCGGCGGCGGAGATCGCGCCGCCGTCCTCCGGCTGGACGGCGACGTCGTCGCCGAGCCGGTAGCGGCCGAGTCGTTCGGCGGGCATGTGGGCGCCGAATCTGAGTGCCGGGCTGACGAAGACCCAGTCCAGGGTCGGGGGCGTGGCCGGCAGGTCCTCGATGATGAGGGCGGCTCCGGCGCGGATCTCGTCGTGGAGCTCCGCGGGGATGTGGCTGAGATCGGTGACGAAACGGTCCGCCCCCGGCGCGGGGCGCAGCGACGAGAACCCGCCGACGACGTACAGGGCGGCGCCGGCGGTGTCGGCCAGGCGGGCGAGGGTGCGGTTGACGTCGCGGAAGGCGCCGGCCAGCGGCCCGCGCGGGGCGAGGGCGGCCACGACGACGTCGGCGCCCTTGACGGCCGCCGCCAGCGTCGCCTCGTCCGTCGCGTCGCCCTGAACGTAGTGGACGTCAGGAACCGGTGCGGCGGGGAGTGAGCGGCTGAGCGCGGTGACCTGGTGGCCGCGCGCGGCGGCCTCGGCGACGATGGCCGACCCGGCGTAGCCGGTGCCGCCGACGACGGTGATACGGGACATGAGATGCCTTTCTCCAGGGGGATGGCGCCGGAGGAGGCGCTGCGATTACCGTACGAGTGCAGCTCTCCAACGGGAAGAAGGCACTTTGTGGTAACCACCTCATCCGAGACGGTGCTGCACGGCAGCCCGTACCGCGCCGACTGCCCGACGCGCCACATCCTCGACCGCATCGGAGACCGCTGGACGGTGCTCATCGTGGGCGCACTCCAGGACGGCAGCGCCCGCTTCTCGGAGCTCCGCCGGCGCATCGAGGGCATCTCGCAGAAGATGCTCACCCAGACGCTGCGCGGGCTCGAACGGGACGGGCTCGTGCGGCGGACCGTGTACGCGGAGGTGCCGGTCCGCGTCGAGTACGCGCTCACCGAGGCGGGCCGCACCCTGGGCGAGCCGCTGCGCGCGCTCCAGGAATGGGCGGTCACGCACCTCGGCGACGTGTCGGCGTCCCAGCAGGCCTACGACCGCGCCCAGGAGGCCCCAGCTCAGGCCGGCGCAGCTCACGCCCAGCAGGCCCCAACCGGCGCAGCTCACGCCCAGCGGGCTCGAGCCGGCGGAGCGCATGACGTTCCGCAGGAGGTTCGCGACCGCGACCGCCGCACCCCTTGATGCCCGGTCAGACCGCGACCGCACGCCGGCGAGCCACGTCGGTCCGCGCCCGTGGCCGCGTCCCCCTCGAGTCCGGTCAGTCGGTGCCGACGCGGAGTGCGGCGTCGAGTTCGCGGCGGCGGGTCATGGCGGTGTGGGCGTACGCCCCCGCCACCGCGCACAGCGCCAGCCCCGCCGCCAGCGCCACGGGTGTGAGCAGGCCAGGGGTGTGGTCGGCGACGGGCAGACCGCCGGCGAACACCGACACGTCAACACCGGGGCCGAGCGCGGCGGGCAGCCCCATGCCCAGGGCCACGCCCACGGGCGCGGTGATGACGACGACGGGCAGCAGCTCCAGCAGGGTCAGCCGTCTGGCCTGCCGGTCGGACAGCCCGAGCGTGCGCAGCAGCGACACCGTCCGCGCCCGCCCCTCGGCCCCGGCGACGAGCGACAGCACGATCGCGGCCAGCGCGTACGCCCCCAGCGCCACCGTCACCACGGCCATCGTCGTCCGGACGGTCCCGGTCAGCGGATCGGCCTGGATGGCCCGCAGCGCCGCCTCCTGCGTCTCGATGGTGGCCGACGGGACGAGCCGGGCCAGTTCGGCGGGGCTGATGTCGCCCTTGATGAGCAGGGTGTCGGCCGCGTGCCAGGGCAGCACCTCCCACGGCACGAGGAGGAACTGTCCGCTGGAGTAGAACCCGGGCACGGCGTCGATGACGCCCTCGGCGTTCAGGCGTACGGGTGAAAGCCAGGTGAGGTCGAAGGCGCCGCGCGGGCCGAGCGCGGGCGAGACCAGCGCGGACGTGCCGGCTGACGTGCCGGCTGACGTGCCGGCTGACGTGCCGGCTGACGTGCCGGCTGACGTGCCGGCTGACAGGGCGGGCAGGCTGATCGGGGCGCCCTCGTTCACCCGCCGCCACTGGGCGAGGTCCACGGCGACGACGTACGGCTGTTCGCCGGTGCCCGTGATCTGCGCGCGGCCGGTCATGGCGGGGGCCACCCGCTCGACGCCGGGCGCGGTGCGTACTCGCTGGATCGTCTCGGGCGTGAGGCCGGCCGCGGTGAGCTTGATGGGCGCGCCCACCTTCTGCCAGGACGCGATCTGCTGGGTGGTGGTGATCCCGTCGTGGATCACCGCGGCGAACACCGACAGGCTCAGCGCGGGCAGCAGGATCAGCACCGGCAGCGCCCCCGTGGCGCGCTGCCTGGCCGCCCTGGCCAGCCCCAGGAACGGCACGGCGGCCCGCCCGCGCGCGGCCAGCCGGACGAGCAGCCGCAGCGGGTAGGGGTGGCAGCGCAGGGTGATCAGCGCGGCGGCGAGCGTCAGCGCGACGGGGATCACCAGTAGGTACGGATCCTGCTGCGCGGTCCCCGGCACCCCTCTGGCCCGCAGCAGGTACGCCCCCGCCAGCGCGAGCACGACGACCAGCGCCTCCATCGTGACGCGCCGCGCGGACGGCCGGACCGCGGCCAGGTCGCCGCGCCGCTCGCGCAGCGGGGTGCGGTGGGCGAGCGCCACGCGCGTCCCGGCGAAGGCCACGGTGACGACGACCACGGCCAAGGGCCCGATGTGCACGATCGGCGGCGCGGGACCCGGCAGCAGGTACGC
This sequence comes from Nonomuraea sp. NPDC049504, assembly GCF_040676845.1. Taxonomy (NCBI): domain Bacteria; kingdom Bacillati; phylum Actinomycetota; class Actinomycetes; order Streptosporangiales; family Streptosporangiaceae; genus Nonomuraea; species Nonomuraea sp. NPDC049504. The sequence continues at coordinate 247,682 of NZ_JBFAPT010000008.1, read as the reverse complement.
CAGTGCGTACCCGGCGAGCGCGGCGGGCCCCGTCGTGAGCGCGGTCAGCGCGGTCCCCGCGGCCACCACCTGCCCCAGCGCGGCGCCGCGCGCCCGTGCCAGGGCGAGCGTGCGTTCCATGCGGTCGGTCAGCAGCCGCGCGGCGAGCGCGATGACGCCGAGCGCGACCGCGAACAGCCCGCCGAGCACGAGGTACAGGACGGTCTGGGCGGCGGCGAGCGCGGTCAGGAAGGCGGTGACGAGCTGGGGCAGCCCGGTGGCCAGGCGGTAGCTGATGAGGCCGGTGCCCTGGACGTCCACCTGCCGGCGGAACTCGGCGACCGCGGCGGGGACGCCGGGCGCGGACAGGGCGTTCGCGGCGCGCGGGTCGAGCGGGAACACCCAGCGGTAGGTGAGGTTGCGGGTGGGGTCGGCCAGCGCGGCCAGCCCGGCGTCCGCCATGAGCGTGGTGGTGTGCAGCTCTTCCGGCCCGTCGGCGGGCACGGCGTGGGTGACGTGCAGGACGTCGGCGTCGTGGCCCCAGGCGCGGTCGGCCGGGTCCTTGGCGCGGAAGACGCCGACGATGCGCACGGCCGTGTGCACGCTCTCGCCGAGCAGCCTGGTCTCGCCGACGCGCAGCCCCATCCGGGACTCGGCCTCCTCGACGACGCCCACCTCGATGACGGGGATCGTGCTTCCCGCGTACCGCATGGTGGTGGGCGCGCCCGGGGCACGGCCGCGCACCCAGTTCACGCGCCGGACGGCGTCGGAGAGCCAGCCGAGGTTGACGAACTCGCGGATCGGGCCCTTCCCATCGGCGGGCGTGCGGAAGGTCTTGGCGCTGATGTGGCCGCCCGGCCCGGTCAGGGGGCGCAGCGCGGCCGGCACGAGTGCGCGCCAGCGCCGCGCCGCGTACGCGAACTCGGCGCGCGAGTGCAGCTCGCCGGGTTGCTGCGCCGGGGCGCCGGTGACGGTCAGATCGGCGGCCGTCACGTCGGCCCCGGCCAGCGACCTGCGCAGCGCCTCGTCGTACGACGCCTGCATGGTCCGCGGCAGCCCGGAGACCAGCAGGCAGGCGACCGCCGTCAGCACGGCGAGCAGCGCGACGGTGCCCGCGTGCGTGCGGACGCCCAGGGGGATCCTCACCGTTCCTCCAAGCTCTGTCCCCGCCACATGCGCCTGGCCAGCCCCGCGACGATCACCGCGAGCACCGCCGTCACCACCGCCAGCAGCACCGCCACGGACGCCCAAGGAAACCGGAACAGCACGTCGGGCACCACCGCCGCCGCCTGCCCGCTCAGCACGATCCGCGGCACCACCAGGCCGCCGACGGCGACGGCGAGCCCGGTGCCGGACGCGAGCGACAACCCGATGACGAACGCCTGCTCGGTGGCGAGCAGCCCGGCCATCTGCCGGAGCCCGGTGCCGAGCGCCCGCAGCACGGCGAACTCGGCCCGCCGCTCCCGCGCGGCGGCCACCGCGTTCACCAGGAAGCCGAGCACCGCGAAGCCGAGCGCCGCCGCGAACCCCAGCGTCAGCCCGCCGCGCAGCGCGCCGGCCAGCGGGTCGTCGCGCAGCTTCGCCGCCAGCTCGTGCCGGTCCACCGCGGTGACGTCCCATTGCGGGTTGCGGCGCAGCACCTGCCTGGCGGGCGCCGAGTCGGGGGTGGCGAGCCACCATTCGGTGGCGGGCCTGGACGGCTGCGCGGCGGCCAGCTCGTACGCGTGCAGCGACTCCCAGTCGGCCAGCACGGCCTCCTGCCCGGCGTCGCTGGTGGGCAGGCTCGTCACGATGCCCACGACCTCGATCCGCACGACCAGTCCGGAGAAGCGCACCTCCCCGGACCGCCCCGTGGCCAGCTTGAGCGCGGCGGCGAGGCCGGACGTGAGCACCACGGGCAGCGGCCTGCGCGCGGTGCCGAGCGCCCCGCTCACCGGGACGTCACCGCCGTCCGCGCTCAGCCCGGTCAGCCGCGGGTCCCCCGCCCCCGCGAGGCCGCGCACGGACAGCGGATAGGTGATCGTGCCGGAGCGGCCCGCGAGCGACGCCAGGTCGAGTTCGACCGTGTTGGCGCCTTCTCGCAGCTCGCCGAGCGGCAGGTCGTGCCAGACGCCGAGCGCGTCGGACAGCACCAGCCTGCCGGGACCGGCGGCGCGCGCGTCGGCCCGCACGGTGAGGGCGCGCGGCCTGCCGGGCAGCTCCAGCCGGCCGCCCCGATCACCCGTGAGCGCGGCGGCGAGCTGCGGGACGGTCCTCGCCGACAGGTCGGGACGCAGGTGGAGCAGCTCGGGCAGCCGGCCCGCGTCCAGCGCGAGCAGCAGCGCGCTCTCGCCGCCCACCTCGGTCTGCGCGCGGAAGGCCGGCGAGGCGGCGGTGACACCGGGCAGCGCCGCGAACGCCGTCCCCCGCCCGAGCACCCCCAGCTCAGGGCCCTCGGAGGGCCCGCGCAGCCGCAGGTCGGCGCCCGCCTGGTGGTCGGCCTGGTCGCGGTGCGAGGTCTGCCAGGTGGCGGTGGTGGCCAGGGAGATGGCGCCGATCGCGATGGCCAGGGTCAGCAGCAGCGCGGGGCCCGCGTACCTGAGCGGCCGCCTGCTCACCTGCCAGGCGCCCAGCGCGGGCGCGAGGCCGGCGCGGCGCGCGGTGACCCGCTCGGCCAGCCGCGACACGCGCGGCACGAGCCGCAGCCCCAGCAGCCCGCCCGCGAGCAGGGCCAGGGCGGGGCCCGTGATGATCAGCGGGTCGATGCCGAGCCCGCCCGCCGCCGTCGCGGTGACCGGGCCGCCGTAGCGCTGCAGCTGCCAGATCGCCAGCCCGGCCGCCGCCAGCAGCGCCAGGTCGCCGCCCGCGCCGTGGATCAGCGCGCGCCGCAGGCCACGGCCGCGCGCCGACTGCTCCTGCACGTACGTGCGCCGCCCGCCCGCCACGGCCGGCAGCGCCAGCAGCACGGCCGCGGCCAGCGCCACCCCGAACGAGACGAGGTACGCCCCCGCGTCCGGCTCAGGCCGCACCGAAGTCCCGGACAGCAGGCCGATCAGCGCGATGAGCGGCGGCCCGAGCAGCGGCGCGACCACCGCGCACGGCAGCGCGATCAGCAGGGCCTCGCCGCCCGCCAGCGCCACCAGCCGGCCCGTGCCCGCGCCGCGCGAGCGCAGCAGCGCCGTCTCCATGCGGCGGTGGTCGGTCAGCAGCCGCGCGGTCAGCACCAGCGCGTAGCCGGCCAGCAGGATGAGCTGCAGCATCGAGATCAGCAGCACCGAGCGGGTCACCAGGGACGCGCTGTCGAGCTGGGTGAGCAGCGCGGGCAGCTCGGTGGCGGTCAGGCAGGTGACGCAGCCCGCCGCCGGCAGCCCGCGGCTCAGCCCGCCGACGGCCGCCGCCAGCGGGCGCAGCCGCTCGGCGGTCAGCGTGCCGAAGCCGGGCTCGGCCGCCCAGACGGCCCTGACGCGGGTGGCGAAGCCGGCGACGAAGGTCTCGGGGGTCACGGTGAGGGGCCCGTACGTGGTGTACTCGCCGCGCTCCACGCCCCGGCTCAGCAGCTCCTCGCCGGCCCAGCGCTCGCCCAGCGGGTCGTCGAGCCGGAAGACGCCGACGACGCGGACTTCGACCGGGTGGCCGTCGCCGCGCGCCCTGGTGACGAACTCCTCACCGGCCTCGAACCCGGTGGCCGTGGCCGCCGGCTCCGAGATCGCCGCCTCCACCGTGTCCTCCCCGGCCTGGGGCCACCTGCCGGCGACCAGGGTGGCGTGCCGGTCGAGCCCGTCGTGGCTGCCGAAGCGCAGCAGGCCGGGCAGCTCCTCGTCGTCCTCGCCCGGCATGACGTACGAGTCGGAGCGCAGGCTGGTGGTGACGTCGGGCGGCGCTCCGAAGGTCTCGGTCAGCCGGTCGCGGACCAGGCGGTCGTACTGGGGGAAGGTCGTGGCGTCGACCTGGGCGGTGACGGTGACGCTCGTCTGGCGGTGGGGGGCGTCCCGCACCGCCTCGCGCACGCCCGCGCCGGAGACGGCGGCGGCGTACATGGTCATCGCCACCAGCGTGGTCGTTGCCAGGAGGATCGCCCCGAACGCGCCGAGCAGGAGCAACGGCTCGTCCAGGGCCCGCTTCACGACCAGCGGCGCCCGCATTCCCGCCTCTCCTTCCCCCGATCCTTCTCGACCTTCGGACGCGGGCGCGACCGGCGGCAAGAGCGATCGGCCAGCCGATACGGGAAGGTGATCAGGCGAAGTGCTGTCCGAAATCCAGCGTTGACAGATCTCCGTGAAGATCCGTAGCGTGTCCTGAAAAGCCGAATAATCGGTTTCCCGCGGAAAGGAAAAGCGTGCGACGTAGACTGGCGCGAGCAACCTCGACGCTTATGGCGGCGGCAGCCCTGGCAGCCGGAACAACCTTCCTCTCAGCCGCTCCAGCGGCGGCTGGAACGACGTGGCAGGCGCAGGCCGCGGCCGGCTGGTCACCGTACAAGAATTACGCGACCCACGCCGCGTGCGCCCGCGAGGGCGGCGAACTCCTGAACGCCGGAATCATCAAGGACTGGGACTGCTCATGGGACAGCCCTTATTGGCTGCTGAGCGTCTACCGCTGAGAGAATGAAACCCGGTCAGGGCGGCGGAGCACCTTTCGCCGCCCTGACCGGGACCTTTTCCGCACCTATTCGATGCGTACGCGCAGAATGAAGTAAGGGCTGTCCCAATCGCACTTGTAGGCGATGACGACGCCGCCGCCGAGCATTTCCCTGCCCTGCTGCCGGCAGGCCTCGTAGTCGAGGTAGTTCTTGTAGTCCACCCATACGGCCGGCGGGGCCGCGACATTCGATGCACGGGTGGTTTCCGCTTGTGCGGAGGTGGTTGCGAGGAAGGTGCCTCCCGCCGTCAGGAATCCTGTCGTGAGGAGGATCGAAGCGACTTTCGCCAGTCTGCGTCGCACACTTTTCCTTTCCGCAAGGCGTTCAAGAGCGCCCTAAATTTCGGCCTTTACCCGACACGTTACGGATCTTGCCCGAAGGGTGTCAATACCGAAATGTCGCCATAACGGGCGACCGCAAGTGACCCCTGACCACTCCTCGCACGGGGCGCAGGTCAGCGGGGGGCCGCGGCGCTGAGCGGGGGGGCCGCGGCGTTCAGCGGGGGGCAGTGGCGCCCGGGGAAGAACTGGCGTCCGGCGAAGGAGCGGCACCCGGCGAAGGAGCGGCGCCCGGCGAAGAAGTGACGTCCGGCGAAGAAGTGGCGGCGCGTTCCGCCACGCCGCGCAGCAATTCGACGAGCAGCCCGCGCTCGGCCTCCGGCAGCGGCCCGAAGAGGTGGCCGCCGATCCGGTCGGTGGCCTGCCGCGCCGCCGCGAGCGTCTGCTCGCCCTGGGGCGTCAGCACGATGCAGTAGGCCCGCCGGTCCTGCGGCGCCCGCTCGCGGGCGACCAGCCCACGAGCCTCCAGCTCGTCGATGAGCCGGACCATCGCGGACTTGTCGATGCGCAGGCGGTCGATGAGATCACGCTGGCTGACCGGGCCGTACATCGGGAGCGCGAGCAGCACGGCGAACGTGCGGACATTGAGGCCCAGCGGGCGCAGCGCCTGGTTGAGCCGCTCCCGGCTCTGGTTGTGCACCTCGGCCAGCAACATCCCGAGCCCCACATGGTCGGCGGCGGGGCCGCCCTCTCCGGCCAGGAAGCGCTCGAGCAGATCTTGGAGCATGCGCCCACTGTAGTCCCATCCGATATAGTCTCGCAGTGAGATTATCTCGCAGGAGTTCAAATATTCGCCGACCAGGAGAGATCGTCATGCCCGAGCCGACCCGCAGCCGCACACGCCAGGCCACGGCCCGGCAGGACGCGCCGCGCCCGCTCCCCCGCCACGCGGGAGGAGCGCGATGACCGGGGCGGGCCAGGTGATGGTCGCCTCGCAGGTGGCCAAGACCTACGGATCAGGCGACGGCGCGGTCAACGCGCTGCGCGGGGTCTCGGCCGCGTTCGTCCGCGGCGAGTTCACCGCGATCATGGGCCCGTCGGGGTCGGGCAAGTCGACGTTCATGCACTGCCTGGCCGGTCTGGACGTGGTGACGTCCGGCACGATCAGGGTCGGCGAGACCGACCTCACCCAGCTGTCCCGCACCCGGCTCACCGAGCTGCGCCGCGACCGCATGGGCTTCGTCTTCCAGTCGTTCAACCTGCTGCCGATGCTGACCGCCGAGGAGAACATCAGGCTCACCGGCCGGCTGGCGGGCCGCGACGTGGAGCCCGGCTGGTTCGACACGATCGTGGACGCGCTCGGCCTGCGCGGCCGGCTGAGCCACCGGCCCTCCGAGATGTCCGGCGGCCAGCAGCAGCGGGTCGCCGTCGCGCGGGCGCTGCTGACCAGGCCGGAGGTACTGTTCGCGGACGAGCCCACCGGGAACCTGGACTCGAACTCCAGCGCCGAGGTGCTGAGCTTCCTGCGCGCCGCCGTGGACGACTACCAGCAGACGGTGGTCATGGTCACGCACGACCCGGCCGCCGCCGCGTACGCCGACCGGGTGCTGTTCCTGGCCGACGGGATGATCGTGGACGAGCTGGCCGGGCCCACCATCGACGCCGTGCACGCCCGCATGCGCAAGATCGAGGGCTGAGCGTCATGGGCAACCCGTTGTGGCTGATCGCGCGCCGCACGTTCGCCGAGGGCTGGGTGCGGCTCACCGCCACGCTGCTGGCGGCACTGGGCTCGATCGCGCTCATCGCGGGCTCGACGCAGTTCGCGCTGCGCGCGCAGGAGGCGGTGGCCGGCAGCGACGCCAGTGAGTACGCCAACGCCGACGTGCTCGTGCAGGGCGGCACGGTCGATCCCGCCGACCCGTTCGCGCCGCCGGACGGCCGGATCCAGCTCGACCGGCTCGCCTCCCGGCCCGGGGTGGCCGCGGCGGCCGGTGACGCCACGGTCGCGGTGACGGCCACCCGCGCCGACGGGCAGGCGATCATGGCGGCGGCCGAGGGCCGTACGCTGCTGCGTCCCTGGGTGGCCGATGCGCGGCTGAGCCCGTACCGGCTGGAGGCGGGCCGCGCGCCGGCCGCCGACGGCGAGGTGGTGGTCATCCGGCACCTGGCGCGCGCCGGCGAGCTGGGCGTCGGCGACCCGCTGACGCTGACGCTGCCGCGCGAGACCCGCCAGGTGCGGATCTCCGGCATCGTCAGCGTCCAGGACCGCGGCGCGGTGGCGGCGGGCGACCTCGTGCTGGCGCCGCCCGAGACCGTGCGGCAGGCCGCGATGCTGCCGCCGGGCAGCTGGCAGGGCGTCTGGCTGAAGGCCGCTCCCGGCGTGTCCGCCGACCGGCTGCGCGACGAGGTCTCCCGCGAGCTGGGCGACACGGCCACCGTACGCACCGCCGCGTCCGTACGGGCCGCGCAGACCGCGGCGGCGGCGGGCGAGGGCGCCTCGATCGCCGGCGTCGTCGGCATGCTCGCCTCCGTGGCGATCTTCGTCGGCCTGTTCGTGGTGGCCAACACCTTCGGCACCCTCGTCAGGCAGCGCACCAGACGGCTCGCGCTGCTCGGCGCGATCGGCGCCACGCCCCGCCAGATCGGCCGGCTCATCCGGCTGGAGGCGCTGGTGCTGGGCACGGTCGCGGCGGTGGGCGGCGTGGCCGCCGGCTTCCCGCTGGCCGAGCTGATCATCTGGCTGTTCGCCAAAGACGGCTTCGACGTCTCCGCGTCCGACCCGCAGTTCGGCGTCGCCGCGCTGCTCGTGCCCGCCGCCGCCGGGATCCTCGTCACCCAGGCCGCCGCCTGGCGGGCGGCCCGCCGCGCCGGGGCGGTCTCGCCCATCGAGGCGCTGCGCAGCACCGTCGCCGAGCCGGTCGAACGCCGCTGGCCCCGGCTGCTGCTCGCGGGCGGGCTCTTCGCCGGCGCCCTCCTGTTCTGCGGAGTCGCCGTGGCGGTCCGGATCAGCGACACGCCTGGCTCGGACCGCACGTTCGCGATCACGCTGATGGTGCTCTTCGCGTCGATGCTGGGCGTGACAGGGCTGGCCGTGCTCACCCCGTTCTTCGTCGGGCCGCTCGGGGGTCTGGTGGGGCGGGTCGGGACCATGGTCAGCGGGGAGACCGGGCGGCTCGCGCGGGCCACGATCACGCGCAGCCCGCGCCGGGTCTCCTCGGCGGCCTCGTCGCTGATGCTCGGCGTCGCGCTGGTCGCCTCGCTGGTGCTGGTGACGATGTCGGTGCAGGACCGGTTCATCGAGGCGGGGCGGCAGGTGATGGTCGCCGAACACGCGATCGCCTCGACCGCGCGGACCGCGGAGGGCGCGCCCGCGCCGCTGGCCCGCGACGTCGCGGCCAAGGTCGCGAACGCGCCCGGCGTGTCGGCGAGCGCGCTGCTGACCCAGAGCGAGGTCACGCTGGTGTCGCCCGGCGGCGCCGAGCCGTACCGCTTCCTGGTCAGCGGTGCCGAGCAGAGCGGCCTGCGCGAGGTCCTGCGGCTGGGCGGCAGGCCGCCCGTCCTGCGCGACGGGGAGATCGCGCTGGCCTCGACCGTGATGAAGGAGCGGGGGCTGCGGCGCGGCCAGGACATCGTGGTACGCGGCCTCCAGGGCCGGGTCACGCTCAAGATCGCCGGCTCCTACCACGACCCGTCCCACCTGTTCGCCGACCAGGCACTCGTGGCCCCGGCGACGATGGACCGGCTCGACACCAACGCGGCCACGCTGGCGGTGCTCGTCCGCGGCGGCTCCGCGCAGGCGCTGGAGAGCGCCCTGTCCGGGGTGCCGGGGGTGCGGGTGCTCGACAGGGACGCCTACGTGGACGCCGCATCGCAGTCGCAGACCAGGGCGCTGCGCTCGACGTACAGCTTCGTCGGCATGGCGCTGCTGCTGGCCCTGTTCGGCATGGCGACCACGGTCTCGATGAGCGTGGTTGAGCGCACCCGCGAGTTCGGGCTGCTGCGTGCCGTCGGCGCGACCGTGCGGCAAGTACGCGGGATCGTCCGCTGGGAGGCGGCCACCGTGGTCGTGCTGGGCACGCTGCTCGGCCTGGTGATCGGCATCGGGACCCTGGGGCTCCTGTACGTCACCAGCGGCAGCTCGTTCCTGCGCCCGGCGCCGCCGTGGTGGCTGTTCCTGGCGCTCGTGGCGGGCGCGGCGGTGGCGACGCTGCTCACCTCGGCGCTGCCCGCGCGCCGGGCGGCGAGCGTGCCGGTGCTGGAGGCCGCCAAAGCCGAGTGAACGGCGGATGTGACGTCGACAGGACACGTCAAGGACCGGCTCCTCTCGCACGGGAGCCGGCCTTTGGCGTCATGGGGGTGACGTCGCGGGAGTCACAGGGTCAGGCCGACGAGGGCACAGTTGACGATCAGGGCGAGGGTGGACAGGGCGGTGCGCACCCGGTTCCACGAGCCCCACTGCCGCCGGGGGTCGCGCTGCGCGAAGTCGTCGGGCAGGTGGTCGGGGTCGAGGGTGCGTACCCACCGGTTCACCGGCACGTTCTTCGTCACCGAGATCGCGATCGTGCCGAGGCAGAGCGCGGCCGCCACCAGGTACAGCACCCGCGCCACCGGGCCGTCCACCAGCAGGGCGAGCGCGAGGTCGCCGACGGTGGTGAGCAGCAGGCAGGCGGGCATGAACGGGTCGAACCTGGTCGAGAAGAAGGCGTGCGCGTGCACGTAGCGGTCGGGTGGCAGGCTGTCCAGCAGCGGCCAGCCGCCCATCTGGGTGCCGAGCAGCACCCCGGCGGCCAGCCCGTTGGCCAGCAGGACGAGCGGGACGACGATCTCCAGCACGAGCTCCTCCAAACGGTCAGCCTGCCACCGGCCCTCGCGTCCGCACCGCTCAGCGGGCGGCCGCGGCGGCCTCCACCTTCTGCTTGATCAGTGCCATCTGCACGGGGGTGTTGCGGTTGAGCCGCGCCTGCATCGTCGCGTCGTCGACCGGCGCCTCCGCCTTCATCTCGAAGTCCTGCACCCAGCGCATGCGCACGCCGCCGTCCTCCTGCAGGTACTCCCAGTAGATCCACATGTACTTGAACGGCCCGGTCTCCACCCGCTGCGAGCGGACGGTCTTCGTGGCCTCGTCGGGGCGCCTGGCCGACACCCAGCTCCACACCTTGCCGTTCTCGTCGGGGTGCAGCGCGAGCCGGAACAGGATCGTGCCGTCACGGTCCGAGAGGATCTTGGCCTCTGAGTACTCGCTGAACAGCTCGGTCCACGACTCGATGTCGTTGGTCATGTCCCAGACGAGCTGCATGGGAGCGTTGATGATGATCTCGTTGTCGGTGTGCCCCGCCATGTCACGCACCCGCCTTCGCCGTCAGCAGCGAGTTGACGTAGTCGACCGCCTTGGCCGGGGTCGGCATGTCCAGCACGGCCTCGTCGCTGATCTGGACGCCGTAGCGGCGCTCCACCTGGCTGCACAGCTCCAGCAGGGCCAGCGAGTCGTAGCCGAGGAAGGCGAACTCCGTGTCGGCGATGTCGCCGTCGAGGTCCGCTTCGTCGACGCCGCCCATCTTGCGCAGGATGTCCTTCAGTTCGTCCATGTCGAAGGCGCTCATTGCAGTTTCTCCATTCGGTCGGCAGCGCCATGTTCCGGCGCTTTCTGACTTCTCATCCGGCTTTGCGGCGCGGTGCCCGACGCGGTCAGGCGAGCACCACGGCGACGGCGTTCACCGTCACGCCCAGCAGGGCGAGCGCGGTGCGCAGCAGGTGCCAGCGCCGCCACAGCGGGCGGGGGTCGCGCCAGTCGGGCGGCACCTCGTCCGGGTCGAGGGCCTTGACCACCCGGTTGATCGGGACGTTGCAGAAGTGCGAGACCACCGACACCCCGAGCAGCAGGACGGCCGCCGTGGCGAACAGCGCGGCCGGCTCGGCCCTGGTCAGCACCGCGAGCACGATGTCGAGGACCATCGACGTCAGCACGATGATCGGCATGGTCGGGTCCCACCGGCGGCCCACGAGCTGGTGGGTGTAGACGTAGCGGTCGGCCGGCATGGCGAGGAGCGCGGGCAGCACGCTCAGCGCGACCGCGAACAGCACCCCGGCCACGACCCCGCTGCCCACCAGCGCCGCCACGGCCAGCAGATCCGTGATCACGGCCCTTGACCTCCGCCGTCCGTCGCCGGCTCGGCGCGGGGTGTCGGTTCGGCGACCGTGGCGGCGTCGTCGTCGCCGCGGCCGGCCTCCAGGACGGCGGCGTAGCGGTCGAGGGCGCTCGCCGTCACCGGCAGCTCAGCCCCGTGCGCCTGCGCCTCCTGGATCGCCAGCCGGAGATCCTTGTGCATGAGCGTGGCGCGGAAGGCCGCCGGCCGGTACGTCCGCCCGCGCATGAACTGCGCACGGAACGACAGCACCGGCGAGCGCCAGCCGCTGCGCTCGAAGACGTCCAGCAGCACGCCCCGATCGACGCCCATGGCCTCGACGAACGTCACCGCCTCCGCGAGCCCGATGATCTGCACGCCCAGCATCAGGTTGAACGCCAGCTTCAGCGCGCTCGCGTTCCCGGTCGGCCCGAGCACGCGGACGTCCTGCCCGATGGCCTCCAGCACGTGGCGCACGTCGGCCACCGCCGCGTCCGCACCGGCGGCGAAGACCCGCAGCTCGCCCTTCGCGGCCATCGCCGGGTTGCCGAGCACGCACGCCTCGACCCGCCGCACCCCCGCCTTCGCCAGCCGCGCCTCGGCCTCCACGGCGAAGGCCGGGGTGACCGTCGAGGTGTCCACGACGACCGCGCCGGGCGGCAGCCGCCCGTCCAGCGCGCCGAACAGCACCTGCTCCACGGCCGCCTCGTCGGCGAGGCTGAGCAGCACGACCTCGGCGCCGGCCACCGCCTCGGCCGGGGTGGCCGCGATCGCGGCCCCCGCCTCGCGCAACGGCACGGCCTTGTCAGGACTCCGGTTGTACGCGGTGACGCGCGCGCCCGCGGCGATGAGGGCCCGCGCCATGCCCGCGCCCATGCCGCCCAGCCCGAGCACCGCGATCGACGTCGGCCGCTCGCTCATCGCTGCGCGGGGTGGGTCTCGACGGACAGCTGCGAGATGCAGCGCATGACGGAGTCGCGGAAGTACCGGCCGAACCCGGCCTCGTCGCCGGTGTCCCGCTGCTCCTGGAGATAGGGGGCGAGCTGCTCCTCGATCAGATGCACCCCGCGCTGCCCGGCCATGTGGCGGGCGATGGCGGCGAACTCGCCCTCGTAGTGGATGATCCGCACCATCACGTCGTCCTTGATGAAGACCGCGGTGCCGAGCAACCGGCCCGCCGCGGCGCCGTCGTCGCCGGTGAACACCGGGGTGTCCACCCGCTGGAAGCCGGCGAAGATCTCGGCGATCTCGTCCTCGTAACCCGGTTTGACCCGGTAGGTGATGGCCGCGTACGGCATGGCGTCCTCCTTCTGGATCGTCGGCGCGGGCTCAGCCGAAGGCCACTTTGGCGATCAGGTCGAGCTGGCCGGCATCGGACGTACAGGGGATCAGCATGAGCTCGTCGCATCCGGCGGCGGCGTAGCCGTCGATCGTCTCGCGCAGCCGGGTGTCGTCGGTGATCACGTTCTCGGCCAGGAAGCGGGCCTTCTGGCCGGTGTAGGCGTAGTAGTCGAGCAGGTAGCGGGCGCCGGCCTGCCTGCGGTCCGCACCGGGCGCCACGTAGGCCAGCGCGCCCAGCCGGGGCTGGTCGGTGCGGCCCGCGTCGGCCCAGCTCTTGCGTACGGCGGCGGCGACCTCGGCGTACCGGTGCAGCGGGGTGCTGCCGGAGATCCAGCCGATGCCGTACCTCGCGGCGCGCGCCATCGACGCGGCCGAGTTGCCGCCGACCCAGAGCGGGATCCGCCCGCGCCGCGGGCGCGGGCCGACGCCGGGGACCTCCCCCGACCACACCCGCTCCATCTCCTCCAGCACCTCGTCGAGGCGGCGCCCGCGCCCGCCGTACGGCACGCCGGTCGCGGTGAAGTCGTCCTCCCTGCCGCCCGCCGCGACGCCGACGACCAGCCGGCCGCCGGACAGCCGGTCCACGCTCGCCAGCTGCTTGGCCAGCAGCGTCGCACTCGGCCGGTACGCGGCCAGCAGGATCGTGGGCGCCAGCGTGATGCGCTCGGTCACGGCCGCGGCGGCGGCCAGCGTCACCACGGTGTCGTAGCTGTCGTAGACCAGCCGGTCGAGCACGGCCAGCGTGCTGAAGCCGAGCCGGTCGGCCCGGCGGGCGAACTCGGCCAGCTCCCTGCCGTCCGTGCCGGGAACGGTGCTCGGCGCGCCGACTCCGATGTCCATGGGTCTCCCGCCCGCCGCTCAGATCCCGCCGTCCACGTTCAGGGTCACGCCGCTGATGTAGCGGGAGGTGTCGCCCGCCAGGAACAGCACCGCGCCGGCCACGTCGTGCGGCCGGCAGAGCCGCCCGAGCGCCGTGATCGACACGATCCGCTCGACGACCTGCGGCGGCAGCCCCGCACCCGGCTCGGTCTCGGTGAGGCCAGGCGCGACCAGGTTGACCCTGATGCCGCGGGCGCCCAGCTCCTTGCACAGCCCCCGGGTGAACCCGATGAGCGCCGCCTTCGAGGCGGAGTAGTGCACGCCGTTCATCCGCCCGCGCAGCGCCGCCGACGCGCCGATGTTGATCACCGAGGCGCCGTCGGCCAGCAGGTGCAGCATCGACTGCGTGACGAGGTAGGCGGAGGTCACGTTGTGGTCGAGCAGCCGCTGCCACTCCTCGCCCGAGATCTTGGCGAACGGGGCCGCGCCGTCCACGCCGACGTTGTTGACCAGGACGTCGAGCCCGCCGAACTCGGAGTCCACGGTGCCGGCCAGCCGGCGGGCGTCCGCGGAGTCGGTCACGTCGGCCCGCACCACCCGGCTGCGGTCGCCGAGCTCCTTCAGCTCCCTGGCGAGGGTGTCGGCGTCCTCGCCCTCGGTGTGATGACATGCCAGAACGTGTGCGCCGGCCTGCGCGAAGGCCAGGACCGTGGCACGACCGATGCCCCTGGTCCCACCGGTCACCAGCACGCGCTTGCCGCGTAGCCCTTGATCCACCAGACCATTCCTCTCGCTGCGACGTACGGCTCGGCCCATCGTGCAGGCACCGGCTGGTCCGCCCCTCGATTCCCGGTCGAGGCCGGGCGGCGCCGCCGTCGCGCTCCAACCGGCTTCGAGCCGGTCTCCACCTCGCGATGGAAGCGTCGCGAGCGACCCGGCACGACCGTCGGCCAGGGCTGCGAGAAAGGAAGTCACGTATGACGGGCATCGCTCCGGACGTCACCACCCCTACCGGGCTCATCCGGCTGTGCAACGCCTTCTGCGAGGCCAAGGCCCTGCTCACCGCGGTGGAGCTGGACCTGTTCACCGTCCTGCACGACAACCCGGCCACCGAGGAGGAGCTGCGTGAGCGGCTCGGGCTGCACGGCCGCGGCCTGCGCGACTTCCTGCACCTGCTGACCGCGCTCGGCCTGCTGGAACGCCAGGGCGACGGCTTCCGCAACGCCGCCGGCGCGGACCAGTATCTGGTGCGCGAGCAGCCGACGTACATCGGCGGGTTCATGCGCAGGACCAACGACAACCTCTACCCGGCCTGGGGCAAGCTGTCCGAGGCCCTGCGCACCGGCGAGCCGCAGGCGAAGGGCGACTTCCAGGACGTCCTGCGCGACCCGAAGATCCTGGGCCGGTTCATCCACATGATGGACGCGCTGACCCAGGTGCTCGGGCCGCAGCTCATCGAGGCGTTCGACTTCTCCGGCCACGCGACGCTGCTCGACGTCGGCGGCTGCCGGGGCAACCTGGCCGGCCAGATCACCAAGGCGCACCCCGACCTGACCGGCACCGTGTTCGACCTGCCGCAGATGGAGCCGTTCTTCGACGAGCACATGGCAGGACTCGGCCTGACCGAGCGGATGAGCTTCCACGGCGGCGACTTCTTCAAGGACCCGCTGCCCCGCGCCGACGTCGTGGTCCTGGGGCACGTGCTGCACGACTACGACGAGGAGAGCCGCCGCTTCCTGGTGGAGAAGGCCGGCGCGGCGGTCAAGCCGGGCGGCGCGCTGGTGATCTACGACCGCATGCTCGACGAGGGCCCCGCCCTGATCGAGAACCTGGTGATCAGCCTCGACATGATGCTGGTCACCGAGGGCGGCTCGGAGTATCCGGTCGAGGAGGTCAGGCAGCACGCCGCGGCGGCCGGTTTCACCGCGCTGGAGCACCGGCCGCTCGGCGACTTCGACACGCTACTGGTCTGCCGCAGAGGCTGAGGGCTCCGGGTTCCTGGGCACCGCGAACTGGGTGATGCAGCGCAGCCGGCTGGCGTTGAAGGTCTTGGTGAAGCCCTCGACCGTGCCGGTGTCGCGCGGCTTGTTCAGGTAGGGGGCGAGCTTGCGCTCGACCTCGGCCACGCCCGGCTGGCTGGCCATGAACCTGATCACCGCGTCGAGGTCGCCCTCGTACTCGATGAACCGCACCAGCATGCTGTCCCTGATGAACACCGCGGTGGCGAGGATGCGGCCGGCCTGGCCGCCGTCGGCCCCGGGGACGACGTTCCCCGACGGCCGCCGGAAGTTCGCGAACACCTCGGCGACCTCGTCCTCGTGTCCGCCCTTGATGTCATAAGTGATCGCCGTGTACGGCATGGCAACTCCTCGGGGAGATCGCGAACGTGGGTCCCCAGGATGCGCGGCGAGGCTCGAAACGCCCTCGCGAACCGCTCGGCCGGAACGCCCGGCACGCGCTCCATGCCGGTTTGATCCGCCCTTGAGCCGCCGGTGGCAGCCTGCCGGGCATGGCAGGCCCCTGACCGGCCCGAAGGCGGCGGAAACGACCTGTCACCCAGAAGGAGGAATCGGGATGACCACGACCTCGACCGACCGCGTACCGGCGCAGGGTCCCGGCGAGGAGCAGCAGGAACTGCTCATGATGCTGGCCGGCAAATGGGTGGCGGGCACGTTGAACGTGCTCGCCCGCCTCGGCGTCGCCGACCTGCTCGCCGACGGCCCGTGCGGCGTCGAAGACCTGGCCGCACGGACCGGCAGCCACGCGCCCACGCTGCACCGGTTCCTGCGCGCCGCCGCGTCCGTCGGCGTGTTCGCCGAGCGCGGCGACGGGCGTTTCGAGCTGACGCCGAAGGCGCAGTACCTGCGCAGCGACGTGCCGGGCTCGCTCAGGTACCTCGCCTACTTCTACGGCGAGACCACCGTGTGGAACTGCTGGGGCTACGCCTACGACACCGTGCGCACCGGCGAGCCCAACGGCCGCAAGCTGCGGGAGGGCAAGAACTTCTTCGAGTACCTGGAGCAGGAGGCTCCCGAGTTCGCCGCCGCGTTCCACAAGGCCATGTCGGAGCTGAACGAGAGCCGCGCGCCCAAGATCGCCGACTCCTTCGACTTCGGGCGCTTCGCCACCATCGCCGACATCGGCGGCGGCCAGGGCCGGTTCCTGTCGGCCATCCTGCGCCGCTACCCGGACTCGCGGGGCATCCTGTTCGACATCGAGACCGCCATCGCGACGGCGCCGCCGGTGCTCGCCGCGCAGGGCGTCGCCGACCGGGTCGAGCTGGTCAGCGGCAGCTTCTTCGACGAGGTGCCGTCGGGCGCGAACGCGTACACGCTGAAGGCCGTCATGCACGACTGGGCGGACGCCGAGTGCAGCAAGGTGCTGGGCAGGATCAGGCAGGCGATCGGCGACGACGCCGACGCCCGCGTGCTGATCGTGGACGGCGTCGTCCCAGAGGGCAACGACCCCCACTACATCAAGCTGATGGACATCTCGATGGCGGTCACCAACGGCGGCCGGGAGCGGACCGTCGCCGACTGGACGCGGCTCGTGGAGGAGTCGGGCTTCGAGGTCGTCGACATCCACCCGACGGAGCCGCCCCACAGCATCGTCGAGGCGCGGCCGGTGTGAGCCGCCTGATCAGAAAGGTGACCAGATGAGCAGCGAACAGCCGGTCCCGTACCCGTTCCCGCGCCCTTCCCCTCTCGACGTGCCCGCCGAGCTGACGGACCTGCGCGAGCGTCCCGTGCTCCCCGTGGTGCTGCCGAGCGGCGACCGGGCGGTGCTGGTCACGCGGTACGAGGACGTGCGGTCCGTGCTGACCGACCACCGGGTCAGCCGCAATCTCAACCGCCCCGACGCGGCCCGCATGACCTCGAACAACAAGATGTTCCAGGACGAGCGGATGGACCCCGACCCGCCTGAGCACACCAGGGTCAGGCGGCTGGTGATGAAGGCGTTCACCGCCACGATGGTGGAGAACCTGCGCCCCAAGGTGCAGGAGATCGTGGACGAGCTGGTGACCAAGATGGAGAACGGGCCGTGCCCGGCCGACGTGTCGGAGGCCGTCGCGTTCCCGCTGTCCATCCGGGTCATCTGCGACCTGCTGGGCGTGCCCCCCGAGGACCAGGACCGCTTCCGCGGCTGGACGGACCGGTTCCTGTCCACCGGCAAGTACTCGGGGCCCGAGATCGGCGCGGCGATGCGCGAGATCAGCGCGTACATGGGGGCGCTGATCGAGAAGCGGCGGGCGAACCCCCGTGACGACCTGATCAGCGCGCTGACGCAGGTCCACGAGGACGACGACACCCGCCTGAGCGAGTACGAGCTGCACTGGTGGTGCCGGCTGCTCCTGCTGGTCGGCTACGAGACCACGGCCAGCCAGATCGGCTACATGGTGGCGAAGGTGCTGGCCCACCCCGACCAGCTCGCCAAGCTGCGCGCGGACCTGTCGCTGGTGCCGTCGGCGGTGGAGGAGGTGCTGCGCTTCAAGCTGCTCAACGGCTCGCTGTCGATGCTCCGCTACGTCACCGACGACATCGAGGTGGGCGGGGTGACGGTGCCGAAGGGCACGAGCGTCA
Source organism: Nonomuraea sp. NPDC049504 (assembly GCF_040676845.1). NCBI lineage: Bacteria > Bacillati > Actinomycetota > Actinomycetes > Streptosporangiales > Streptosporangiaceae > Nonomuraea > Nonomuraea sp. NPDC049504. The sequence continues at coordinate 229,945 of NZ_JBFAPT010000008.1, read as the reverse complement.
TCCCGGCGGTCGAGTCGGCGAACTGGGACGAGAGCGTGTTCTGCTGCCCGCACGAGTTCGACGTGGCGCGGCCGTCCAACTACCACCTGACGTTCAGCGTGGGGCCGCACTTCTGCATCGGCGCCTCGCTGGCCCGGCTGGAGCTGCAGATCGTGCTGGACACGCTGCTGCGCCGCTTCCCCGGCCTGCGGCTCGCCGTGCCCTCGGCCGAGCTGGGACGCAGTGAGGGGACGCTGATCGGCGGGCTGCTGAGGATTCCGGTGGAGTGGTGAGCATGCGCGTGACGGTGGATCGTGACACGTGCTGCGGCAGCGGCCTGTGCGTGGCGGCCGTGCCGCAGGTGTTCGGCCACGACGACGAGACCGTGGTCGTGGTACGCGACCCGGAGCCGCCGGCCGCGCTCGCCGACCTCGTCCGCGAGGCGGCCAGGCGCTGCCCGACGGGCACGATCCGGCTGTTCGACGCCCGTGCGGGCGACTGATCGGGGCCCGGCATGAAGCGGCCGCCGGCGGATGTACCGCCGGCGGCCGCCTCGTCTCCGGCCCGCGCCGAGCCGGACGCTCCTGCCCCTGGCTCAGCCGGCCAGGAGTTTCGCCTCCAGGTCCGGGTCCAGGTCGGCCGGGACGTGGTCCGCGCGATAAGCGCTCTGGGAGCTCTCCGGCACGTCGCCGCCCACGTCACGCAACCAGGCCCAGGTGTCGGCCACGGTCTCCTCGACAGGACGGCAGCGCAGCCCGGCCGCCACCGCCCTGGACACGTCGGTCCTGTGCAGCAGCTCGTACATGTCGCCGGGCGGCAGCCAGCCCGGCAGATCGACCCAGGGCCGGATCCCCGCCGCCAGGATCGGCTCGGGGTCGACCCAGCGCAGCTCGGCGCCGGCGCCGGTGACCTCGACGCAGGCGGTGACGAACGCCTCCATCGTGGCGTGGTCCGGCGGGCACACGAGGTTGTAGGCGCCGTGCAGGCCGCGGCCCGCCGCGTCCAGGACGAAGGCGGCCAGGTCGCGGGCGTCGATGTACTGCAGCGACGAGGTACGCGGCCCCGGCGCGAGCTGGACCCCGCCCCGGGCGGCGCGCCGCAGCCACCACGGCACCCGCCCCGAGTTCTCGCGGGGCCCGAAGATCAGGCCGGGCCGCACCCGCAGGGCGCGCTCGCCGAGCGCCCGCTCAGCGGCCACCTCCCCGCCCGCCTTCGCGTCGCGGTAGCCGATCTCCTCGCCGTCCGGCGAGCCGGCCACCACCGGCCGCTCCTCGGTGAGCGGCGCGGGCACGGGGAAGTCGTAGATGCCGCGGCTGGAGACGTAGGTGTAGTGGCCGATCCGGCCGTCCAGCAGCCGCAACGTGTCGCGGACCACCCGGGGAGGGCCCGACCACGTGTCGACCGCCGCGTCCCACTCGCCGTCCGCGAGTGCCCGCATGCCGTCGGGCAGGTTGCGGTCGCCCTCCAGGGCCCGCACGCCGGGCGGCGGCGCGTGCCGCCCCCGGTGGAACACGGTCACGTCCCAGTCTCTGGCCAGCGCCGCCTCGGCCACGGCGCGGCCGACGAACTCCGTACCGCCAAGCAGGAGAATGCGCATCCGATCCTCATTCCGTTGGACGAGAGAGCGTGCCGACCCGCACCGCTCCCGACGGGCACAGCCGCTCCGCGCGCAGCGCCTGGTCCATGGCCTGTCCTGAGGGCGTCTCCGTGAGCACCACCACCAGGCCGTTCTCGTCCTGGTCGAAGACGCCCGGCGCGGTCAGCGCGCACATGCCCGCGCCGACGCACACCCGCTGGTCACCCACGACGCTCATGCCGCTCCCCCTCTCACCACGTCACCGGCAGCGCGTCGATGCCCTGGATCGCGCCGGGCGGGCGGGGGGCCAGCTCCTCGGCGGGCACCGTCATGCGCAGGGTGGGGATGCGCTGCCACAGCGCGGTCAGCGCGATCTGCAGCTCCAGCCTCGCGAGGTTCTGGCCGAGGCACTGGTGCCTGCCGTAGCCGAAGGCGATGTGCCCGCCCGCGTCGCGGCTCGGGTCGAAGACGTCGGGGTCGGTGAAGACGCCGGCGTCCCTGTTGGCGAGCGAGCCGGGGATCAGCACGCCCTCCCCCGCCTTGATCACCACGTCGTCGATCTCGATGTCGGCGGTGGCGACCCGCAGGTTCGCGCTGTCGGCGATCGACTGGAAGCGCAGCAGCTCCTCCACGGCCGGCGTGATCGCCTCGGGGTTCGCGCGGATGGCGGCGAGCTGGTCGGGGTTCTCCATCAGCGTGACCGCGCCCAGCGAGATCATCGCCGCAGTGGTCTCGTGGCCGGCGATGAGCAGCGACATGGCCGCGAGCGCGAGGTCGTCGTCGCCGATCCTGCCGGTGCCGGCCAGCCGCCCGATGAGCCCGGCGCCGTCGGGGGTCTTCTTGTACTCGGTGACCAGGTGCTCGAAGTAGGCGAGCAGCTCGGCGCCCGCCTGGCGGCCCTCGGCGGTGTCGAACGTGCGCACCAGCCGGCGGATGGCGTCCTGGAAGAAGTCGCGGTCCTCCCAGGGGGCGCCGAGCAGCCGGCAGATCACCCGGAAGGGCACGGGCAGGGCGAACTCCTGGTAGAGGTCGGCCGGCGGGCCGTGCTCCAGCATGTCGTCGAGTGACTCGTGCACGATGCGCTCGATGTCGGCGCGCCGCTCGCGCACCTTCTTCAGCGTGAAGTCCGGCAGGAACATCCGCCGCTGCTCGTCGTGCTCCGGCGGGTCCATCCCGATCAGCGCCTGGCGCTTGCGCTCGGTCAGCAGCTGGACCTGCACCGAGATGACGGGGAAGCCTGGACGCCTGCGGTCGGACGACAGCCTCGGGTCCTTGAGCAGCGTACGGGCCTGATCATAGCGGGTCACCAGCCACGCGAGCTGCCCGGCGTGGGTCGTCACCCGGCGCAGCGCCGGTCCCCCGCGCAGCTCCGCGTACGCCGGGGGTGGAAGGTGGGGGCAGACGCGCGCCTGGGGAAAGGCGGGCGGTGCTGTGGTCATCTTCTCTCCTGCTCCGTGTCCTGAACGGCCGGGCGGCTCAATGGCCCCCGGCCACGTGGATCACCTGACCGCTGACGTTCCCGTTGGCCTCGGACGCCAGGAACAGCACGGTGTTGGCGACGTCCGCGGGTGTCGACACCTTGCCGACGGGACGGTCCTGGTTGAGCATGCGCTTGATCTGTACGTCGTCCAGCTCGGCGAACCTCGCCTGCTTCTCCTCGGGGAAGCGGCGCAGGAAGCCCCTGCTCACCGTGGCCCCCGGGGCGACCACGTTGACGAGGATCCCGTCGGGTGCCAGCTCGGTGGCCAGCGTGCGGCCCAGGCCGTGCAGCGCCATCTTGCTCGACACGAACGCCTCGTCCCCGGGCGCGCCGCGGGCGACGATGTTGGCCGAGATGAGGATGATGCGGCCCCATGCCTGGCGCCGCATGGCCGGCAGCACGGCCTGCACCGTGTGGAAGGAGCCCTCGACGTCCGCCCGGAGCAGCGGCGACCACTCCTCGGGCGGCACGTCCTCGAAGTTCACCGGCGCGGTGCGGGTGCCGTCCTGCGCGGACGCGCTCAGCACGAGCACGTCGAGCCGGCCCCACTCGTCGAGCACGGCGCTCACGCACGAGCGGATGGCGGCCGGGTCGGCGAGGTCGTACTTGACGACCATCGCCCGGCCGCCCCGCTCGCCGATGACGCGGGCCAGCTCTTCGGCGCGTTGCGCGTTGTCGCGGAAGGTCAGCGCGACGTGGGCGCCCTCCGCGGCGAACGCCTCCGCCATGGCGGCGCCGATGGATCCACTGCCACCGGTGACCAGGACGACCTTGCCCGCGAGTCCGAGTTCCATGTTGGCTCCTCTCCGATGTGCAGCGTCGCGGTCGTACGTCGACAGCGGCTCGAATCAGGCTGAAGTGGGTCAGTAGCGGGTGGCGGTGGTCGCGCTCTGGACCACGGCGACCTGGTTGCCCTCGGTGTCGAAGGCGGTGCCGGTGCCGGTCGCCCGCCAGGAGGAGGAGGTGAACGTGCCGGTCTGCTCGATGCGCACCTCGCCGGTCCAGGTGCCGTCGTCGTCGGCGTACATGAAGTGGCGGAAGGAGAACGAGAAGCCGCCTGAGGCCAGCCGCCACGAGCCCAGGCTGAGGTGGCCCGCCCCCGTCGTGGTCGCCACCAGGACGCCGTCGGCGACGAACGCGAACAGGCCGGCCTCCGGCGGCCGGTTCACACTGGGGAAGGTGACCTCCACCGCCCAGGTGCCGAGCAGCGGGAGGAGCCTGCTCTCCTGGGCGCCGGTCTCGGCGGCGGCGGGCGTGGCGCCGGCGAGCAGGCCGAGCCCGACCAGCGGGGCGAGGCTCCCGCCTCGGCTGAGCAGGCTGCGGCGGTTCAGGTCCGTTCTCATGTGAGCTCCTTTCGGACGTGGCACTCCTTTATCCGGCAGGGTGCTCGAACGGCGGTCCAACCGCCCTCGGCCGAGATCGCCCCACCGCACTTCCGCCGTTACCTGCTCGGTCTTCGAGGCGGGCCTGTGACGCTGAGCGCGCAGGCGCGGCCCGCCGTACCGGCGGCCTCACGAAGCGGCCTCATAGAGCGGCCTCATAGAGCGGCCTCACAGAAGGGACGGCCTAGGCATGAAGCTCGGTGTCAATCTCTCCTACGTCGACGCGGTGGAGGTCGCGCGGGAGGCCGAACGGCTCGGGTTCGACCTCGCGGTCGTCCCGGAGGGTTTCCGCGCGGACGGCGCGACCGTTCTGGGGGCCGTGGCCACCGCGACCACCCGCATCGGCCTGGCCTCCGGCGTCTTCCAGGTGCCCGGCCGCACGCCGGCGATGACCGCGTTGACCGCCTCCACGCTCGACGCCCTGTCCGGCGGCCGGTTCCGGCTGGGACTCGGGGTGTCGAACCCGGACATCTCGGAGGGCTGGCACGGCGTGCCGTTCCGGCGGCCGCTCGCCAGGACCCGCGAGTACGTGGACATCGTGCGCCGCGCCCTCACCGGCGAGCCGGTCACCCACGCGGGCGCCCACTACCGGCTCCCGCCCGAGGGCTGCACGGCCGCGCCGCTGCGGCTGTACGGCGAGCCGGCCCGGGTGCCCATCTACCTCGCCGCCGTCGCGCCGGGCGGACTCGAACTGGCCGGCGAGATCGCCGACGGCTGGCTGGGCGCGTTCTCGCCGCCGGGCGAGCTGCCGAAGACCATCGACGCCCTGCGCGCCGGCCGGGCCCGCGCGGGCAAGCAGCTCGCCGGGTTCGAGGTGCTCTGCGGCGTCCCCATGGCGCTGGGCGCCGACGTCGAGACGGCCGCCACGCCGATCAGGGGCTACCTGTCGCACTTCCTCGGCATGGGCGGCCGCAGCCGCAACGTCTACCTCGCGCTCTTCGAGCGGCTGGGGTACGGCCGCGAGAGCGCCGTCGTGCACGAGCGCATGGCCGCGGGCGACCCGCGCGGGGCCGCCGCCGCGGTGCCGGCCGGCCTGGTGGAGCACATCTCGCTGCTCGGCCCGCCCGAGCGGGTCGCCGAGCGGATGCGCGCGTACGCCGAGCACGGCATCACCACCCTGCTCATCTCGCCCTTCGGCGGCACGACCGCCGAACGCGTCGAGATCCTGCGCACCGCGGCGACGGCGCTGGACCGCGCCGGCCTCGCCGCGTGAGCGCCATGGGCACCCGCAGGCTCGCCGCGCTGCGCGGCAACCCCTGGGCGGTCATGACGACCACCTGCCTCGGCTACTTCATCACGATCCTCAACTCCACCTCGGTCAGCATCGCCGTCCCCGAGATCCAGGCGGGGCTCGGCGCGAGCCTCAGCGAGGTGCTGTGGGTGGTCGGCGGTTACGTGCTGGCCCTGGCCGTGCTGACCGTCACCGCCGGCCGGCTGGGCGACGTGGCGGGGCCGCGTACCGTGTTCCTCACGGGCATGGCGGTCTTCACCGTCGCCTCGACCTTGTGCGGGTTCGCCCAGACGCCGTGGCAGCTCATCGGCGCCCGCCTGCTCCAGGGCGTCGGCGCCGCGCTGATCATCCCGCAGACGCTGACGATGATGACGCTGGTCTTCCCGCCGGAACGGCGCGGGCGGGCGAGCGCGGTGTGGGGGGTGACCGCGGGCCTCGCCGGCGTGGCGGGGCCGACGCTCGGCGGCCTGCTGGTCTCCACGGCCGGCTGGCGCTCGATCTTCGCCATGAACCTGCCGGTCGGCGTGCTCATCGTGGTGCTCACCCTGCTCGTCGTCCCGCCCGCCGTGACCGGCCAGGCCGCCAGGCGGCTGAACGCGGCGGGCGCGACCCTGGCCGGCGTGGGGCTCGGCGCGATCACGTTCGGCCTGCTGGAGGGCAGGCACTACGGCTGGGGCACGGTCGCGTCGGTGGCGGACGTGCCGGTCACCGTGCCGATGGTGATCGGGCTCGGCCTCCTGCTCCTCGCGGGGTTCGTCGTCCACCAGCACCGCGCGCGGGAGCCGCTGGTACCGACCCGGCTGTTCGCCGACCGCACGTTCACGCTGATGACGGCGTCCATGGCGATCGTGTCGATGTGCGTGATCACGCTGTCGCTGACCATGACGCTCTTCCTGCAGACGGTGCTCGGCATGCCGGCCGCGCAGGCCGGGCTCACGCTGGCGCCGTGGGCGCTGGGCATGACGTTCGGCTTCCCCGTCACGGCCCGCCTGACCGAGCGGTACGGCGGTGAGCGGGTGCTGCTGGGCGGCCTGCTCGTCTACGCCGCCGCCCTGGCCGCCGTCGCGCTGCTCAGCCGGCCCGGCGTGGCCGGGTACGCGCTGGTGGCGCCGCTCGCGATCGCCGGGCTGTCGCAGTCGGCGGCGTTCGGCCCGATCACCTCGCTCGCCATGCGGGACGTGCGCCCCGACCTGGCGGGGGCCGCCTCCGGGGTGTTCAACACGATCCGCCAGACCGGGACGCTGTTCGGGATCTCCGTGCTGGGCACGGTGCTGCAGGCCAGGCTGGACGCCGGCCTCGCGAGCACCTCCTACGGGACCGCGTTCGGCGCGGCGGTCAGGTTCACGCTGCTGGTGTGCGCCGCGAGCGTGCTGCTCGCGGCGCTCGCCTCCTGCCTGAACGCGCGGTCCCGGCGGGTCAGCCGGGAACCCGCCCCACGGTCAGATGCAAGTCGGTCCCCGTCGGCGTGATGCCGGTGAACTCCAGGCCGGCCCGCTTGAACAGGTCGGCGTAGTCCTGCTCGGTGCGCTCCTTGCCGCCCATGACCAGCAGCATGTGCAGGTCCATCGACGGGACGAACTTGCTCTCCGGCGGGTCCTGCAGCAGCGGGTCGGCGATGACGATGCGCGCCCCCGGCTTGGCCGACGCCGCCACGTTGCGCAGGATGCGCTCGGAGGGCTCGTCGTCGTACATGTGCAGGGTGAGCTTGAAGACGTACAGGTCGGCGCTGAAGGGCACCTCGTGGAAGTAGTCGCCGGTGACCAGCGCGCAGCGCTCCGACAGCGGGCCCGACAGCAGCTCGTCCTCCACCACGGCCAGCGTGGCCTCGGTGTCGAACCAGACGCCCGACACGTGCGGGGCGTGCTCCAGGATCGCGCGCAGCAGCGTCCCCGAGCCCGCGCCCATGTCGGCGACGGTGCCGGCGCCCTCCAGCGGCAGCGCGCCCACCAGCGCCGGATTCATCTGGTCCGACCACGACGTCATGCCGCGGAACATCCGCGCCTGCGCCTCGGGGTGCTCGCCCAGGTAGTCGAAGAAGTCGGCGCCGAAGACGTCGGGGAACAGGCACCGGCCGGCCCTGACCGACTCCGCGAGCCTGCCCCACATCGCCCAGCCCCAGTCGGACGGGGTGAGCAGGGTGTGGATGAGGCCACCAGGATGGTCCCTGCGCATCGCGCGTGACATCTCGGTGTGCGCGTACACGTCCGGGGTCACCTGCTCGAAGATCCCGTACGCGGTGAGCGCCCGCAGGAGGCGGGCCAGCGTCGCCGGATCGGCGGACACCCGCGCGGCGATCTCGGTCACCGGCGTGGGCCCGTCGCCGACCGCGTCGGCGAGTCCGAGCTCAGCCGCCGCCCGCACGATCGCGGCGTCCTGCACCGAGTTGGACAGGCGGCGGACCCTGGCCGCGGGAGACGGTCCTGTCGTGCTGGTCATATCCGTTTCCTCTCACCACCTGGTGGACGATGTGCCGCCTCATGCTCTGCTCGCCCGCTCGAACACCGAGCGAGACCAGGACGAGAGTCCAGCGCCGCTTGCGGGCGCCTTGAGCCGCCGCGCCCATCGTTCTGGGTGACGACCTCACGCAGAGCAGGAGAGCCCGATGACGCTCAAGTTCCCGTTCGACTGGCCGCCCGGGGCACGACCGCCGGAGGAACTCGCCACGCTCCGGGACGAGCCGGTGGTACGGGCGGTCATGCCGAGCGGCGACCCGGTCTATCTGGTCACGCGCTACGAGGACGTGCGGGCGGTGCTGTCGGACCGGCGCCTGAGCCGTAACAGGGAGCGCCCCGGCGCGCCGCGCATGACGGCGGCGGCGAGGACCAAGATGTTCCAGAACCCGAAGATCGACCGGGATCCGCCCGAGCACACCCGCATGCGCCGCCTGATGACGAAGGCGTTCACCCCGGCGCGGATCGAGAAACTGGGCCCCTACGTCGAGGAGGTGGTGGCGGAGCTGCTCGGCCGGTGGCGGAGACCACCGGTGGACCTGGTCTCCGAGTTCGCGCTGCCGCTGACGCTGCGGGTCATCTGCCGCCTGCTCGGCGTCCCCGTGGCCGACCAGGAGCGCTTCCGTACCGGGCTGGGCGAGGCGTGGCAGTACATCGGCGAGCTGATCGAGGTCAAGCGGGCGGACCCGGGTGACGACCTGATCAGCGAGCTGATCTCCGTGCACGACGACCAGGACGGGCGGCTGAGCACGCACGAGCTGCACGTCTGGTGCACGGTGCTGCTGATGGCCGGGCACGAGACGACCGCGGCGCAGATCGGCAGCGGAGCGGTGCTCCTCATGCAGCACCCCGACCAGCTCGCCCTGCTGCGCGACGAGCCCGAGCGCATCCCCGACGCGGTGGAGGAGCTGCTGCGCTTCCAGGTGGCCGGCCACTCGCTGTCGATGCTGCGCTACGTCACCGACGACATCGAGATCGGCGGGTGCCCCGTGCCGGCCGGCTCCGGCGTGGTGCCGGTGCTGGAGTCCGCCAACTTCGACGCGTCCGTGTTCCCCGACCCGCTGCGCCTGGACGTCACCAGGGACGCGCGGGACCAGATCGCCTTCAGCGCGGGACCCCACTACTGCCTGGGCGCGGCGCTGGCCAGGCTCGAGCTGCGGACCGCGTTCGCCCAGCTGATCGGGCGCTTCCCCGGCCTGCGGCTCGCGGTGGACGTGGCCGAGCTCAGGCATCACGACAACCCACTCGAACTCGGCTTCGTCGAGGTTCCCGTCACCTGGTGACCACCGGAGGAGACATGCGAGACGGCTTCTATCTTTCGAGCTACGTGACCATCCCCGGCCTGCACCGGCTGGCGATGGTGTCGTACCGGCACGACAACAACGTGTCGCTGTGGCACAAGGAGGGATCGCTGATCCGGCTCCTCGGCCACTGGGAGTTCGAGCGGATGAGCGGCTTGAAACACCATCGGACGCCGTTCCTCAGCTTGGAGGAGCTGCGTGCGTTCGTGAACGGCCTGATCGGCCCGTTCGGGGTGTCGCTCGACGACATGACCGAGATCTGGGGCACCCCGGGGCTCGCGACCACGAACGACTACCACTTCGTCGAGGAGTATCCGGAGCTGTCCTTCCACAGCATCGCGCACCTCTACAGCGCGATGCTGCTGGACAGCGAGACGTTCTTCGGCGGCGACATCCTGACGCTGGCCGTGGACGGCGGCCCCGACCGCCTGCTCGACGGGCGTTACAAGCGCTACTGGTTCACCGGCGCGGTCAGCCGGCGCGGCGTCGTCGAGACGTTCCCCGTCGCCTCGCCCGGCCTGCTCTACAGCACCGCCAAGGACCGGTTCAAGATGCGCGAGGGCACGCTGATGGCGCTCGCCACCGCGACCACGGCCACCGGGCGGTGCGACCGTCAGCACATCCTCGACTCCTACGACTTCACCGGCCTGGCCGCGCTGGAGGGCGCGCCGCGCGCGTTCGAGGAAATCGTCGCCCAGGTCAAGGAGACGGCGAGCACCGACCCCGACTTCACCGAGGAGGAGAGCTTCGTCAGCGCCGCCATGAAGGAGATCCAGGCGATCTCGGTCATGGTGATGGAGCGCAACATCGAGACCGCGCTGGAGCGCTACGACCTCGACCCGGCGACCACGCACCTCGCGCTGGCCGGCGGCTACGCGCTGAACTGCCCCACCAACAGCCACCTCATGGAGAAGTACGGCTTCCGCGGCTTCCTCGCCCCGCCCTGCGTGGACGACGGCGGGCAGGCGGTCGGCATCGGCCTGGCCGCCTTCCACAAGAAGACCGGCGGCGAGCCGTTCACCTTCCGCTTCCCCGGCGCGTACCTGGGACGGGCGGACGACGACCTCGACGGGGCGCTCGCGGAGTTCGGCGACCACGTCGCGGAGGTCTCCGACCTCGATCTGGACCAGGCCGTACGGGACATCCTGGCCGAGCCCATCGCCTGGTTCCACGGCCGCTCCGAGATCGGGCCGCGGGCGCTGGGCAACCGCAGCCTGATCGGCGACCCGACGTCGCGGGCGGCCAAGGACGCGCTCAACGCGTTCAAGCTGCGCGAGTGGTGGCGGCCCGTCGCGCCGGTGGTGCTGGAGGACCGGCTGGCGGAGTGGTTCGAGGACAGCAGGCCGTCGCCGTACATGCTGGAGACCTTCACGATCAGGGAGGAGCGGCGCGCCCAGATCCCGGCGGTGGCGCACCTCGACTACTCGGCCCGCGTGCAGTCGCTCAACGCCGGGCAGAACCCGGCGCTGCACGCGCTGCTGACCGCCTTCCACGAGCGCACCGGCGTGCCGATGCTCTGCAACACCTCGCTGAACGACAAGGGCGAGCCGATCATCGACACCATCCGCGAGACGATCAACTTCTGCCTGCGCAGGAGGATCAGCGTCGCCTATCTCAACGGGCGCAGGGTGGCGTTCAAGAACTTCGACCGTTACGCCGCGGGCGGGCCCTACCCGCGGATGCGGCAGCCGTTCACCGCCATCCCGGAGAGCCGGGCCGAGGCCGTGCACGCCGAGCTGAACCCGTACGGGCTGCCCGAGCTGTACCTGCACGTGCTCTACCTGGACCTCGCCCTGAGCGGGAAGTTCGACCTGCGCACGGAGGAGGGGGCGGCGGAGGCGTACGAGGCGGTGGACAGCCGGCTGCGCGCCGACCCGTCGCTGCGGCAGGCCGCCGAGCGCAGCATGCGGCGCGCCGAGCACCGGTTCACCACGTTCGGGCCCGACGCGCTGCTCAACCTGGAGCTGGGCGCCGTCCGCCAGATCACCGGGGCGTAGCGATCCGGCGGATCCGGCGTTCAGCTGCGGGCGAGTGAGGGGGTCAGCTCGGTCAGCGCGCCCGCCACCTCGGCGGGCGCCGGCCGGGCGGCCATCTCCTCGCACAGCTCGGCGGCGGCCAGGCCGGGCTCGGGGGCGTCCAGCAGCCTGGTCACCTCGTCCCGCACGGCCTCGGGCGTCAGCCCGGCCGCGCCGAGCACGGACGCCGCGCCGGTCGCCACGGCCCGCCCCGAGTGCCCGGCGTGGTCGGGCAGCTGCGGCACCAGCAGCATGGGCAGCCCTTGGGCGAGCGCGGCGAGTATGCCGCCGGCGCCGCCGTGCCCGACGAAGACGTCGCAGTCGCGCAGCGCGTCGCGCAGCGGCGTGTCCACCACGACGCGCACGTTCTCCGGCAGCGAGCCCTCCGCCTCCCGCCGGCCGGGCGGCTGGTCCCGACGCCCGGCCGGCGGGTCCCACTGCCCCGCCCGCTGGCCCGCCCGCTGCCCCGCCCACTGGCCGGCCCACTCGCCGGCCCGCAGGTCGGGCCGGGCGGCGAGCAGGTCGCGCTGCGCGGCGGAGACCGCGAGCACCACGTCGAAGCCCGCCTCCGCGAGCGCCGCGGCGATCCGGCCGGCGACGAACCTGGACGGGTCCACCTTGGCGATGGTGTGCCCCCAGCTCACGCACACCCGGGGCCGGCCGCGCGTGGCCGGCGAGCGCCAGGGCGCGGCCTCCGGCCCGTTGTAGGCCAGGTGCCGCATCGGCAGCACCCGGTGCTCGCCGGGCAGCTGCATGCCCGTGGGCACCGGGTCCACGCTCACCGCGCCGTACGGGTCCACCGGCCCCGCGCCGAGCCGGTCGGCGAGCGGCGCCAGCGCGTCCGGCAGCACGGCGCGGGCCCGCTGCAGCAGGTCCACGCCGTAGAGCTGGCGCACGGCGGGGACGCCCGTGACCGCCGCGGCGACCGGGCCCGCCAGCGTCACCTGGTCGTACACCACCAGGTCGGCCCGCCAGTCCCTGATCAGCTCGACGAGGCCGGGCGTCATGGTCTCCGCGTGCGCCATCAGCATGCGCAGCACCCTGGGTCCCTTGCCGTCGCGCACCGGCGCGGGATCGCCCGGCAGGGGCAGCAGGAACTCGTGGACCATCCCGGCCGTGTCGACGTCCGTTCCCACGACCGCCGCCGGCAGGTCGGCGCGCAGGATGTCGCGGGTCAGTCCTGGCTCGCTGGCGACGATCACCTCGTGCCCCGCGGCGCGGCAGGCGCGGGCCAGCGGGACCAGCGCGTACAGGTGCGAGGGCCAGGCCCAGGTCGTGAACAGCACCCGCATGGGGCATCTCCTCCTCGGCTGATCGCGGTCGCGCCCGCCGTCAGAGCTGGTCGGAGGGCGCGTGCTCCTGCGCCGACGATGGCACCGCGCCCTGGAGACTCGCTGGAGCGCGGCACCGTCGCGCATCGAGCGGGCGCGGCCATCGTGGCGGCATGAGCGAACCACGCACCGCCCTGATCACCGGGGCCAACCGAGGGCTGGGGCACGCGACCGCCGCCGAGCTGCGTCGCCGGGGCCTGCGCGTCATCGTCACCGCGCGGGACGGCGACGCCGCCGCCGAGGCCGCCGCGCGCATCGGCCCCGACGTCCGCGCCCATCCCCTCGACGTCACCGATCCCGACGCGGCCGGGCGGGCGGCGGCCCGGCTCGGCGCCGTGGACGTGCTCGTGTGCAACGCGGGCGTGCTGCTCGACGCCGGCGACGACCCGCTGGCGGTGCCGCTGGACGTGGTCGAGCGCACGCTCGCGGTCAACCTGCTGGGCGGCTGGCGGGTGGCCCAGGCGTTCGTGCCCGGCATGGTGAAGAGGGGCTGGGGGCGGGTGGTCTTCGTCTCCAGCGGCACCGGGTCGTTCAGCGCGGGGCTGTGGACGGGGGCGCCGGCGTACTCGGTGTCGAAGGCCGCGATCAACGGGCTGACGACGATGCTGGCCACCTGCACCAAGGGCACCGGCGTGCTGGTCAACGCGGTCAACCCGGGACAGACCAGGACCAGGATGATGCCGAGGGCGGAGCGGACCCCCGAGCAGGCCGCCGCCGGCATCGCCGACGCCGCCACCCTGCCCGACGATGGGCCTTCCGGCGTGTTCCTGAGCGGCGGCAGGGAGATCGGGTGGTGAGCCCGATGGAGCTTACTTCGAGCATCTTTCCACTGCGTACGGCCACCATCGAGGCAGCCTTTCCCACTCACCGCAGGAGGCGAGGAACGTGCACAGGACCTTGATCGTCGCCAAGCTCAGGAGCGCCGGCAACATCGGGCCGATCGCCGATGCGTTCGGCGCGTCGGACGAGTCGGAGCTGCCCCACATGGTGGGGGTGAGCAGGCGGACCCTCTTCCACTTCCACGACCTCTACTTCCATCTCGTCGAGGCGGACGAGGACATCTCCCCCAACCTCTACAAGGCGCGCAGCCACCCGCTCTATGAGGACGTCAACGCGCGGCTGGCCAAGCTGGTCGCGCCGTACGACCCCGACTGGAAGGAGCCGAAGGACGCCATGGCGAGCCCGTTCTACGTGTGGACCAGCGACAAGGGGAGGATCCAGTGACTACGGACATGACCGGCGCGAAGATCGCCAAGACGGCCAGGCCCGCCGTGGTGAAGGCCGCGGACGTGGCGCCCAACCGCCGCCGCGGCGGCGACATCAGGGTCACGCTGAGCCCCAAGACGGCCGGCTGCGCCTCCGGGTTCGGCGGCGTGCTCTACCTGGAGGCCGGGGAGTTCGTCGCCGAGCACTACCACCCGTACTCGGAGGAGTTCCTGCACGTCGTCGCGGGCGAGCTGGAGATGAGCCTGGACGGCGCGCCGGTCCCGCTGAACGCCGGCGACTCGCTGCTGGTGCCGATCGACGTACGGCACCGGCTGGTGAACGTCGGGACGGAGCGCGCGCAGGTGGTCTTCCACCTGTCGCCGCTGGCGCCCCGTCCCGAGCTCGGTCACGTGGACACCGAGCAGCTGCCGGCGCCGCAGGAGCCCGGCCCGCAGGTCGGGGGGCCGAGTTGAGCAGAGAGGCGGTGATCACCGGCATCGGGGTGGTCGCGCCGGGCGGCATCGGCCGGGAGGCGTTCTGGAACCTGCTCACCGAAGGGCGTACCGCGACCCGGCGGATCACGCTGTTCGATCCGAGCGGGTTCCGCTCGCAGATCGCGGCCGAGGTGGACTTCGACCCGAGGGCCGCGGGGCTGTCGGCGCAGCAGGTCAGGCGGATGGACCGGGCGGCCCAGTTCGCCACGGTCTGCACCAGGGAGGCGGTCGCCGACAGCGGTCTCGACTTCGGGACCGTCGAGCCGGACCGGGTCGGCGTCGCCGTCGGCAGCGCCGTGGGCTGCACGATGAGCCTGGAGGAGGAGTACACGGTCCTGACCGACGAGGGCCGCCACTGGCTCGCCGACCACACCTACGGCGTGCCGCACCTGTACGGCTACATGGTGCCGAGCACGCTGGCCGTCGAGGTGGCGTGGGAGGCGGGCGCCGAGGGCCCGGCGGCGCTGATCTCGACCGGCTGCACCTCGGGGCTGGACGCGGTCGGCCACGGCGCCGTCCTCATCCAGGAGGGCGCGGCGGACGTCGTGATCGCCGGGGCGACGGACGCGCCGCTGTCGCCCATCACCTCCGCCTGCTTCGACGCGATCAGGGCGACCTCGCCGAGCAACGACGACCCCGAGCACGCCTCGCGCCCCTTCGACGCGACCAGGAACGGTTTCGTGCTCGGTGAGGGCGCCGCCGTGATGGTGCTGGAGGAGGCCGAGTCGGCGCGGCGGCGCGGCGCCCGGATCTACGCGCACCTGGCGGGATTCGCCAGCCGCAGCAACGCCTTCCACATGACCGGCCTGCGGCCCGACGGGCGCGAGATGGCCGAGGCGATCAGGGTGGCGATGGACCAGGCGCGGATCGACCCGGCGGACGTCGACTACATCAACGCGCACGGCTCGGGGACGCGCCAGAACGACCGGCACGAGACGGCGGCGTTCAAGCGCAGCCTCGGGCAGCGCGCGTACGAGATCCCGGCGAGCTCGATCAAGTCGATGGTCGGGCACTCACTCGGTGCGATCGGCTCGCTGGAGGTCGCGGCGTGCGCTCTGGCCCTGGAACGGCAGGTCGTGCCGCCCACGGCCAATCTGCACAACCGCGATCCCGAATGCGACCTGGACTATGTGCCGATTACAGCGCGCGACCACGAAATGGACGTGGTGCTGAGTGTGGGCAGTGGTTTCGGCGGGTTCCAAAGCGCGATGGTCCTGGCCCGTTCCGTATAACGGCACAGCACAATAGCCATGACTCGATTATCTATCCATGTCAAGGTGACAAAGGGGAAGAGTAGTGAAACCAGGGATCACCACTACTCGCCGGTAAGGGCCGCGATTCGGCATACCCGGGATATACCCAGGTCACAGGCTCGCCGCTAATCGCGTACGGCTCGTTGACGGGCATCTGCACAGGAAGGCGGCGCCGGAAAGTAGGGGCCAGGTTCAGGGATTTCCCTGATGCCATTAGTCAGATGTGGCAATATTCTCAGTCAAGTACCACTATCCACCGAAACCCAGTGATCTTCGAGTGAATTTCGAGATCTTGTAACACGCATCTGCTAAATTCCCTTGAGGAAGCAGATCGTCCAGTGTGGCCGACGACAACGGGGTGACGTCTCAACGCTGTCGGCGCACGCTCTCGGGTAAGCAGACGCATGGCGCGCGGCGTGCGGGGTCCTCCCGCACGTACGCCGGCCAATGGATGCAGGGGACGGTGCGTGTGGTGGTGGAAATCAACCTGCTCGGACCAATGGAAGTGCTCAGACATGGCGTCGTCCTGACGCCGTCGGCCCCCAAACTGCGCACGGTGCTCAGTTTGCTGGCCGTCCAGTCGAGCATCGTCGTCAGAACCGACAAGATCATTGAGGAGCTCTGGGAGGACAACCCGCCGGCGAGTGTGACCACCACGTTGCAGACGTACATCTACCAGCTGCGCAAGCTGTTGCGACTGGGCACGCCGCCGGACGGGCGCGGCGCGGGTGACACACCCGCCGACGCCGCACTGCGTACCTCTCCCTACGGTTACGCGCTGTTCCTCGACCCCGACATGCTCGACACCACGCGGTTCGAGCGCCTGTCCGACCAGGGCAGGAGAGAGCTCGAGGCGGGCGACATGAACGCCGCGGCCGAGACGCTCTCCCACGCGCTGCGCCTGTGGCGCGGGCCCGCGCTCGTCGACGTCGGCCACGGCCCCGTGCTGCGGGCCGAGGTGCTGCGGCTCGAGGAGATCAACAGGAACACCCTCGAACGCCGCATCGAGGCGGACCTCTACCTCGGCAGGCACCACGAGCTGCTCGGAGAGCTCACCAGGCTGGCCGCCGAGCAGCCCACCCACGAAGGGTTCCAGGGCAAGCTGATGCTGGCGCTGCACCGCGCGGGCCGGCGCTCCGAGGCGCTGCAGGTCTATCAGCGCACCCGCAACACACTCGCCAGCGAGCTGGGCCTCGACCCGTCCAGCGACCTCGAACAGCTGCACCGAGCCGTCCTGGCGGCCGACGAAAGCCTCGCACTCCCCCAGCCCAGGGCGCCCGTCATGCTGAGCCGTACGAGGCCGCCGCGCCAGCTCCCGCCTGAGCGCACCGCCCTGGTCGGCCGACAGCCGCAGGTCGGCGCCGTGCTGGGGGCACTGTCCGCGCGGCAGCATCACGCGCCACCGGTGGTCGTCATCACCGGTCCACCAGGATCCGGCAAGTCCGCGCTGTGCGCGCAGGTCGGGCACCGGGCCAACGGCCCCTACCCCGACGGCCAGCTCTACGCGCGGCTGGTGGACGCCCAGGGCCGCCCCGCCGACCCCCGCGACGTGCTCGCCGAGTTCCTGCGCGCGCTCGACGTGCCCGAGGACCGCATCCCCGGCACGCTGAGCGAGCGCTCCCGGCTCTTCCGCACCTGGACGGCCGACCGGCACGTGCTGGTGACCCTCGACGACGTGGTCCGCGCCGACCAGCTCCTTCCGCTGGTGCCGGCGAGCCCCGACTGCGGCGTCCTGGTCACCGCGCGCAGGCAGCTGTCGGCGCCGGTGGTGACCGCGGTCGTGGAGGTGGGCCCGCTCAACGTCGAGGAGGGCCTGCGGCTGCTGACCAACGTGCTCGGCAAGCACCGCGTCATGGAGGACGAGGCCGCCGCCCGCGAGCTGGTGCGCCTCTGCGACGGCCTGCCCACGGCGCTGCAGGCGGCCGCCGCGCTGCTGCAGCTCAGACGGCACTGGCCGCTGAGCAAGGTGGTCAAGGGCAGCGGCCTGCCGTCCGAACCCGGCACGCCCAACCACCACGAGCTGTTCCTGTACGCCAGCGTGGAGCTGAGCTACCGGCTGGCCCCGCTGAGCGTCCAGCGGGCCTTCCGCAAGCTCACCAGGCTGGACATCTCGACGTTCACACCGCGCTTCGCCTCGTGCCTGCTCGACATGACCGAGGCGCAGACGGAGTCGCTGCTGGACGAGCTCGTCGAGTTCCAGCTGATGGTCGCCGAACTCGGAACGGACGGGGACCTGCACTACCGTTTCCTACCCAGCGTGCGGGCGGCGGGGCGGTTGCTGCTCGCGGACGCGGGCCCGGTCGACGGCTCGGCCGCTTACCGAGCCGTCGGTGCCGGACATGCGCACGTCTCCTGACCCCGCCTCGGCGGTTCACCCCCGGCTCGCACCCGGGGGTGAACCCGCCGAGCGGGCGGGCGTCCCGTTCATCGAGACGCCCTCGGTCAGCAGCGACGTGGTGTGGCTGCCCGCCCGGAAGGCCGGCTCGGCCAGCACGGCCCGCAGCAGCGCCTTCGTCGTACGGACGCCGCGGCCCTCGATGCGGAACTCCGCGAGGGCCCGCTCCATCCTCGCGATCGCCTGCTCGCGGTCGGGCCCCCAGGCGATCACCTTGGCCAGCAGCGAGTCGTAGTCGGGCGGCACCGCGTACCCCGCGTAGGCGTGCGTGTCCACGCGGAGGAACGGGCCGCCCGGCGGCACGAACTCGCTCAGCGTGCCCGCGCTCGGCGCGAAGTCCCGCTCCGGGTCCTCGGCGTTGATGCGGCACTCCACGGCGACGCCGCGCGGGCGGACGTCCTCCTGCGAGAAGGAGAGCGGCCGGCCGGCGGCGATCCAGAGCTGCTCGCGGACGATGTCGATCCCGGTCACCGCCTCGGTGACCGGGTGCTCGACCTGGATGCGCGAGTTGACCTCGATGAACGCGAACTCCTCGCCGGCCACCAGGAACTCGAACGTCCCCGCGCCGGTGAAGCCCGCCGCCTTCGCCCCGGCGACCGCCGCCTCGGCGAGCCGGGCGGACACCCCGGGCGACACCCCGGGCGCGGGGGTCTCCTCGATGAGCTTCTGGTGCCGCCGCTGCACGGAGCAGTCGCGGTCGCCGAGCGCCACGACCGAGCCGTGCTCGTCGGCCAGCACCTGGACCTCGACGTGCTTGGCCCGCTCCATCAGCCGTTCGAGGTAGACCCGGCCGTCGCCGAACACCGCGCGCGCGGCGGCGCCGGTGGCGCGGTAGGCGGACGCCAGGTCCTCCATCCTGCGCACCACCGCCATGCCGCGCCCGCCGCCGCCGGCCACCGCCTTGATGATCAGTGGGAAGCCGATGCGCCGCCCGGCCTCCACCACGTCGGCGACGGTGCCGACGGGTTCGGGCGTGCCGGGCAGCACCGGCAGGCCGGCGTCCGCCATCATGCTCCTGGCCAGCGCCTTGTCCCCGAGTCTCGCCATGACCTCGGGGCGGGCGCCGACGAAGACGAGGCCGTTGGCCGCGCAGATCTCCGCGAAGTCGGGGTCCTCGGACAGGAACCCGTACCCGGGGTGCACGGCCTGCGCGCCGGTGCGCAGCGCGGCCTCGATGATCGCCGGCGGGTAGAGGTAGCTGCGTTTCGCCGGTCCCGGGCCAATCTGGGTGGCGACGTCGGCGGCGCGTACGGCGGCCGAGTCGCGGTCGACCGACGAGTGCACGACGACGGTCCTGATGCCCATCTCCCGGCACGTCCGTACGATGCGCAGCGCGATCTCGCCGCGGTTGGCCACCAGGACGGTGTCGAACGGGCGGCGCGTGTCCCCGGTCATTCGTCGGCTTCCTGGTCGATCACGATGAGCGGCTGGTCGTACTCGACGCCCTGGGCGTCGTCCACGAGGACGTGCGACACCCGGCCGCCCACGTCCGCCGTCACGGGGTTCATCAGCTTCATCGCCTCCACGATGGCCACCTGCTGGCCCGGCTCGACGAGGTCCCCGACCTCGACGAACGGCTTCGCGCCCGGCTCGGGCCTGCGGTAGAAGGTGCCCACCAGCTCGGCCCGCACCGTGTGCCCCGCCGCGTCGGTGGCGGGGTCCGCCGTGTCCTGGGCCGGCTCCTGGGCCGGCGGGGCGTACGCGCCGGGCGCGGGCTCGGCGAGCGCCGGCCACTCGACCTCGATGCTCGCGTTGCCCAGCCGGACGCACGCCCTGCTCGGCGGCCTGGGCGCCGCCTGGACGGCGTCGGCCAGCCCCCGGCACAGGATCGCCACCGCGTCCCGCGCGCCCAGGCCGGCCAGCGCGCCGTCCCAGGCGCTCGGCTGCTGCCCGTCCGTCATAGAGTCACCTTCTCCCTGTAGGTGCCGAACCAGCGCAGGCGCCGCCGCCTGGCCTCGCGCAGCGCGGCGCCGTCCTGCTCGCGCAGTTCGCGCAGCGCGCACACGACCGCGTCACGCACCAGCTCGCTCGCCTGCCCGGGCGCCACGTGCGCGCCGCCCGCGGGCTCCGGCACGACGCCGTCCACGATGCCGTTGGCGAGCAGCGTCGGCGCGTCCACGCCGAGCGCGTCCGCCGCCGTGGCGGCGGCCTCGCCGCTGCGCCACAGGATCGCCGCGCAGCCCTCCGGGCTGATCACCGAGAACGTGGCGTTCTCGCACACCAGCAGCCGGTCGGCCACCGCGAGCGCCAGGGCGCCGCCGCTGCCGCCCTCCCCGGTGACCACGCTGACCACGGGCACGTCGAGCGAGCCCATCACCCGCAGGCAGTCGGCGATCGCGTGCGCCTGGCCGTGCCGCTCGGCCTCCAGGCCGGGGTGCGCTCCAGGCGTGTCGATGAGTGTGACCACCGGCACCCGCAGTTTCGCGGCCAGCCGCATGAGGCGCACCGCCTTGCGGTAGCCGGCCGGCGACGGCATGCCGAAGTCGCGGCGTACCAGCTCCTGGGTGGTGTGGCCCTTCTGGTGGCCGATCACCATCACCGGCAGGCCGTCCAGGTCGGTCAGGCCGCCCACCACGGCGGGGCAGTCGGCGCCCGCCCGGTCGCCGCGCAGCTCCACGAACTCGCCGCCCCAGGCGGCGACGTGGTCGAGCGTGGTCGGCCGGCCCAGGTCGCGGGCCAGCTTGACCACCTGCGCGGCGGGGCGCTCGGGCAGCAGGTCCGGGTAGCGGATCACCGGGTCCTCGGCGGCCGCGCCCCAGCCGGGCTCGGCCGGCGTGCCCAGGGCGAGCAGCGGCTGCAGCACCTGCGGCAGCTCGGCGCGCGGCACGACGCCGTCGAGCAGGCCGTGCTCCAGCAGGAACTCGGCGGTCTGGAAGCCCTCGGGCAGCCGTTGCCTGATGGTCTGCTCGATCACCCGGGGCCCGGCGAAGCCCATCCTGGCGCCGGGCTCGGCGATGATCACGTCGGAGAGCGTGGCGTACGACGCCGCCACCCCGCCGTAGGTGGGGTCGGTCACCAGCGTGATCGTCAGCAGGCCCGCCTCGTCAAGTGCCGCCATCGCGTTGCTCGTCCGTGCCATCTGCAGCAGGGAGAACGCGCCCTCCTGCATGCGCGCGCCGCCCGACGCGGTGACGATCAGCAGCGGCAGCCGGTGCTTCAGCGCCTCCTCGGCGGCGGCCACGACCGCCTCGCCCTCGGCGGTGCCCATGCTGCCGCCGAGGAAGCGGAAGTCCATGACCGCCACCACGACGCCGCGCCCGCGCGCGGTGCCGCGCACCACCCGCACCGCGCAGTCCATGCCGGTGCGCGAGCGGGCGGTGTCCAGCCGGTCGGCGTACGGCAGCAGGTCCTCGAACCGGAGCGGGTCGTGCACCGACGGCGCGGGCTCCACCGTCGTGCCGGAGCGGGGGTCGAGCAGCCGCCCGAGCCGCTGCTCAGCGGTCAGCGGCGCGTGCCTGCCGCAGTCGGGGCACACCCCGCCCATGCGGTCGAACCGCTTGCGGTAGACGAGCATCCCGCAGCCCGCGCAGGACAGCCAGTCGGTCAGATCCATCGTGGTATGCGAAGTCCCATTCGGAACGAGTTTCACGAGCCGGTCTCCTGGCTAGTAGGACGCTGTTACTAGGTAGACGGCGAACGGCCGGCGCATCCTGCCGTCACGGAAGGGGCGTAGCGGCGCCGTCTGCCGCTTGTGCTCCGGCCCCTGCTCCCATTTCTCGAAGTCCTCCATGCTGCGCCACGTGCTCACCACCACGAAGTCGCCCTCGTCGGTGACCGAGCGCAGCAGCTCGTTGCCGAGCAGGCCGGGCACCCCGGCCAGCCGGTTGCTCGCCTCGTGGTAGGCCGCCTCGATGCCGGCCGGGTCGTCCGTGGCGTGGTAGAGCAGCACCCGGACGCCGTGCCCGTCGGGCGCCTGAGCCGTCATCGCGCCGCCTCCTCCCACGCGTCGTGCGTGGCCGTCTCCTCCGAGGTGGAGCCGGGCAGGTGCGCGACGATGTGCGCCGTGCTCATGGACCCGCCCGAGCGGTACGGGTGCAGCTTCTTGCGGTGCTCCAGGTGCCGCTCGCTCAGCTCGAACTCGCGGAAGCGCGGCTCGTCCACCCAGTCGCTCATGATGTGGTAGACGCCCTTCTCCTCGCCGTCGCGGGCGAGCCACTGGCCGAGGTTGGCCGGGTGCGTGGTGACCGAGTCGCCGACCTCCATCCACACCCGCTCGAACTCGCGCTCCATCCCGGGCTTGATCTGCAGGCGCAGCATGACGCGGAACCGGGCCTGGCTCATGAGATCCCCCCGTCCACGGACACGACGGAGCCGGTGACGAACCGCGACAGGTCTCCTGCCAGCCACATCACCGCGCCCGCCACCTCGTCGGGGGTGCCGAGCCGGCCCAGGCAGGTCTTGCCGGAGTAGCGCTCGATCATCTGGTTGCGCTGCTCCTCAGGCATCGCGTCGAACGCCTCGGTGTAGATCATGCCGAGCGCCACCACGTTGAACCGGATGCCCTGCGGGCCGAACTCCCTGGCCAGGGTGCGGAACAAGCCGTGCAGCGCGGCCTTGGTCGCGGTGTAGTGGGCGCGCAGCGGGATGCCGACCTCGATCGACTTCGAGCTGACGCCGATGACCGACGAGCCCGCGCCCAGCAGCGGCAGCGCGTTCTGGATCGTCAGGTGCACGGCGGTGAGGTTGGTGTCCACGATGCGCTGCCACTCGGCGAGGTCGAGCTTGGCGTAGGGGACGTGGCTGATCGCGGCGGCGTTGTTGACCACCAGGTCGAGCCGGCCGTCGAACCGCTCGCCGCACTGCTCCAGCAGGCCGGCGATCTGCCCGGGGTCGGTGAGGTCGGCGCGCAGCACGCCGTGACGGCCGCCGATCTGCTTGAGCTCGTGCTCCAGCGAGACGACGTTCTCACCCTCCTGCCGGTAGTTGGTGACGACGTCCACGCCCGCCTTGGCGAGCGCGAGCACGATGCCGCGGCCCACGCCGCGGGTGCCGCCGGTGACGAGTGCCCGCTTACCGCTCAGGCCGAGATCCATGGTGTTCCCTTCCCTTTCACTTCGTGAGCACGAGCGCGGCGGTGAATCCGCCGTGCCCGCGGGCCAGGACGAGCGCGGTCCGCAGCGCGCCGTCGCGCGGCCGGCCGAGGACCAGGTCGATGTCGCAGCCCGGCGCGAGCCGGGAGGTGCCGGCGGTGGCGGGGACGACGCCGTCGCGCAGCGCGAGCAGCGCCGTCGCCACGTCGAGTGCGGCGCCGCCGCCGTAGAGCCGGCCGGTCAGGGTCTTGGGCGCGGTGACCGGGACGCCGCGCGGGCCGAACACCTCGGTGATGGCCCGCGCCTCGGCCAGGTCGTCGTCCGGCGTGCCGCAGGCGTCGGCGAACACGACGTCGATGGCGGACGGCGACGTGCCGGCGTCGGCGAGCGCGCGTTCGATCGTGCGGCGCAGGGCCGGCGGCCGGTCCGAGCCCGGGGCGGGGTCGAAGCCCGCCGCGTAGCCGGCGACCGCGCCGTAGACGGTCGCGCCGCGCCGCGCCGCGCTCTCGGCGCTCTCCACGATGAGCATCGCGCCGCCCTCCCCCGGCAGGTAGCCGGAGGCGTCCTCGTCGAACGGCAGGTACGCCCGCTCGGGGTCGTCGACGGTGGACATCCTGCCGTTGGACAGCTGCGCGACCAGCCCGTACGGGCACAGCGAGGCGTCGGTGCCGCCGGTCACCACGATGCGCGAGCCCCGCCGGATCAGCCTGCGCGCCTGCCCGACCGCGTCCAGGCCGCCGGCCTGCTCGCAGCAGATCACCCCGCAGGGGCCGCGCATGCCGTGCCTGATCGACACCTGGCCGGTGGTGGCGGCGTAGAACCAGGCGATCGACTGGTACGCGCCCACCCAGGACGGCCCGTTCTGGTAGAGCCGCTCCATCTCGTGCTGGCCGAACTCGGTGCCGCCCGACGAGCTCGCGGTCACCACCGCCATCTCGTACTCGGGCAGCTCGGCGGGCACCACGCGGGCGTCGGCCAGCGCCGACTCGGCCGCCGCCAGGCCCATGTGCGTCCAGTGGTCGGTCTGCGGGATGAGCCGGTTGGGCAGGCGTTCCGCGGCGACGAACCCGGGCACCTGCCCGGCCAGCCGCACCGGATAGCCGCCGGCGTCGAAGCGGGTGATCCTGCCGATGCCCGACTTGCCGGCCAGCGTGGCCTGCCAGTGCGTCTCGGTGTCCATGCCGGTGGGGGCGATGACGCCGATGCCCGTCACCACCGGCCGGTCGTTGCGTTCGCTCATCGGCTGCCCTCCGTGACGGCGTCGCTCTCCGGGCGCTCCGCCGGTGTCTCCAGGCCCGCCGCGAGCCCGTTGGCGAGGGCCCGCCGGCCGAGCGCGAACGCGAGCCCGACGACGCTCGCCACGCCTCCGAGGCCGAGGTAGTAGATCGGCTCGGGGACGACTTCCGCGAGCCTGACCACGCCGCTGCCCAGCCCGCCGCCGAGCCCGGCGAACAGCCACATCAGGCCGAGCGTGCGTCCCATGTAGCCGGCCGGCAGCACGTCGGCGGCGGCCGAGATGATCACCGCGGCGACGATGACCTCGCCGCACGCGTGGGTGAGGTAGACGACGACCAGCCACAGCGGTGACACCTTCTCGCCGGACGCGGCGAACACCGTGGTCAGCGACATGATGAGGAAGCCGCCGCCGACGAGGACGAGCCCGATGGCCAGCTTGACCGGCACGTGGGTGCGGCCCGACAGCGCCGGCAGCGTCACCGCGATCAGCGGCGCGAGCATGAGGATGAACAGCGGCGTCGCCGCCTGCAGCCAGCTCGCCGGGATCTCCATGCCGAACACCACGCGGTCCACGTGGTCGCGGGCGAAGAGGTTCAGCAGCGACGCGGCGTGCGCGACGATCATCCAGAACAGCGTGGAGCCCAGGAACACGGCGAGGAACGCGCGCAGCCTGCGCCGGTCGTCCGCGCCGAGCCCGCGGTTGCGGTAGACCACGGTGTAGCCGACGATCGGCACGATCACGCTGAACACGCCGACCAGCCCGATCGCCAGCGACACGCTCAGCATCCCGGCCAGCCCCAGGCCGAGCACCAGGGCGAGGACCACCCCGCCGGCCAGCCCGGTACGCCGCGCGGCGGCCGCCCGCTCGCCGGCCGTCAAAGGCCGCACCGGCCGCTGCCCGACGTCGCCGAACTGGGCGGCGCTCACCCGGAGCTGCACCCCGGTGATCAGCATGACCAGCGCCGCGACCAGGAACGCCAGGCTCCAGCTGACCCGCTCGCCCAGATAGCCGACCAGCAGCGGCGCCGCCAAAGCCGAGACCTGGGTGGCGACGTACATCAGCGAGATGCCGGCCTCGCGGCCCCGGCTCCCGGCGAACATCATGTTGATCATGGCCTGGTGGTTCGGCTTGTAGACCGCGCCGCCGATCGCCACCAGCGGCAGGCCCACCGCCGCCGCCCAGCCTGCGGGCACCGCCAGGCACACGTATCCGGCCATGCCCGTCAGGCAGCCCGCGACCAGCGCGCGCCGGTTGCCCAGCACCCGGTCGCCGAGCCAGCCGCCGGCGATGGACAGCATGAACATGAAGCCGATCCAGGCGCCGAACAACGTCGCCGCGTCGGTGACCGGCAGGCCGAGCCCGCCGCTCGCGGCGGGGGCCGAGGCGTACAGCACCAGGATGGCCTGCAGGCCGTAGAAGCCGAAGCGTTCGAGCGCGTCGCTGGTGAACAGGGTGAAGTACCAGCGAGGCATCGCGCGCAGGGTGATGGCTCTGTCGGCGGTGCTCATCGCGGCCCGCCGCCCCGGGGGAGGCCGCCCGCCCGCTCGCCGGCGCGCACCAGAACTGTCAGTCCGTACATGCAGGCCCTTCTTTCGGCTTGACCCAGCAACACCCCTCTTGGGTACGGCAGCCGACTCGAATCTCCCTTGCGGCGCGGGCAGCGGGCGCCGGCCCATCGGCGTTCGCCGCAACTTATGGGCGCGGACCGGCATCCAACCCGGCATGAAAACGATCAGAATCCTCGCCGCCCTCACCGCGGCCCCCATCGCCGCCGCGACCTTGATCGCGCTGCCCGCGCACGCCGCTCCCACCTGCCCCGCCCCGTCGAAGGCGGAGCTGAAGGGACGCACCGACAGGCCGGCCAAGGGCACCCGAGCGCTCAAGGGGGTCCGCGTCGCCCACCTCCCGAAGGGCTTCACCTACGGGGAGCTGGAGGCGTCGAAGCACGACGGCGTCACCGAGTACGCCTACCGCTGGTCGGACGACCGCGACGACACCGACCGCGCTCACCGATCCCTGTGGGTGCGGGTGGTCTGCTGGCCGAAGGCGCGCGACCTGAAGGACCTGCGGAAGCTCCCCGTGGCCCTCGGCACGTTCACGAGCGCCGGCAAGCCCGCGCGGCTGGGCGGCAGAAAGGTCCTCGGCAAGACCGGCGACGGGGCACTGGGCCACGGCCGGTACGTCGGCTGGGTGCCACGCAGCGGCGTCGTCGTCACCGTGATGGCCGGCCAGCCCCTGATCCGCGACCTCCCCGCCATCGTCAAAGGCATCAGGGTCTGACGCGCGGCTCAGGGGCCATCCGCAGCGCAACCACCTCAACGAGCGTCGCGCACCCCGGCTGCCGTACTCGCGTGCCATCTCGCGATCACGGAAGGCATGCCGGCAACAGCGGAGATGGCCGCACACACCCCCGCTGACACCAGCAGCACCACAATGAAGCCCATGAACGGTGACGCGATGATGAGGTTCGTCAACAGACCGAAGACCGCGACGACCTGAGCCACCGCCACCGTCTCCGGCTGTTCACCGACGACCTCCACGGCGAGCGCCAGGAGCACGAACAGGACGCAGGAGTACGCGGTCACGACTCCGTCGACCTCTTCACTCGTGGTCGGGAACTTGGCGAGAGCGACGAACAGGAGGAGCGCGGTCACCACACTGAACAGGATCGGCAGCCGAGACCGACCCGCCCTCGGCCGTTTGGCTGCCCTGAGCAGCAACGCGGCGGCTGCGACGAGCAACAGCGACACCACCGCTCCCCCGTTGCCGGCACGGAGCACGCCGAACGGATGCGAAACGAGAAGGATGACCATCACGATGGAGATGATCGCGGCGACGGAGTTGCCCACTCTCGCTGCCGCATCCGGCTGTGATCGAACGGCCTCCAGGAACACGACCGGCAGGATGAGCGCCACCCCCACCATGATCACCATGATCTCGAGGTCGTCGCCCACGGTCGCCAGTCCACCGAGTCCGGCGAGCAGGCCCAGTTCCACGGCGCCCAGACCTGCGGCCGCGCCCAGAGCCGCATTCCTGAGGCGCCCCTCCCGCAGAAGGCCTACAGCCGTCGCCGCGACAGCGAGTGCCAGGGCCCATATGACGATGCCGTGAGGGAGAGGGAGACCGACCAGGTAATCGTGGGTCCCGCGTAACGCCAACGTGAGACGGGGCCAAGAGGAGAGGCTGGGTAGGAGGACGCTGCCGACGAGCAGGAAGAATGCGGCCATGAGAGCAGGACCGCGAAGGACGGGCGACCCATACGACGCCGCCTCCGGCACCGTTGCCATCGTCGAGGAGCCTGTCGCCGACGTGCTGCTCGTCGGCTCGACCGACGCGTCTGTCCTGTCTTCCGGCTCCGGTGGCTCGACGAGTCGTGTTGACAGCGGCGCTTCTGGGGCCGGCTGTCGTGCGCCAACGTGCTTCGGCACGGCGGAGGGGATCGGGGAGGGTACGTCCGCCGACGCTTCCCCGGCGGCGCTCAGAGCCTTGGTCGCCGCTTGTGAGACCATCCGGCTGTCGTCGTCGACCAGTTGCTCCAGTGCCAGTCGTGCCGCAAGCGCCAGTCCCGCGTGCCGTCCGCGCAGCAGGCGTTCGAGTTCTTCGACCGCTCCCGACCTGACCTTCGCCAAGGGGTGCTCGAGAGTCCCCAGCAGATCGTCCGGCAGCGGCGTGGGCTCGGCGACCGGCCGGCCCCGGCGGGCGATGATGAGGTCACCCTGAACGTCGAACGTCCACTTGCCAGGAGTCTGTTTGGGGGTGGCGGCCCGGACCCGGTCGTACACGTAGTCGTACAGCTCGTGCACTCCTACATAGCCGTCCTGGTCACGGTCGGCCAGACCGGTCTCCAGCCCATCGACCAGCGCACGGGTGAACACGGAGGGCGAAGCCGCCGCCTCATCGGCCAGTTCCAGCCCGTCGAACGCGTACTCCAGCGCGTTCGACGCGGTGATCACGACACGA
The DNA here is from genome assembly GCF_040676845.1 of Nonomuraea sp. NPDC049504. Lineage (NCBI taxonomy): Bacteria > Bacillati > Actinomycetota > Actinomycetes > Streptosporangiales > Streptosporangiaceae > Nonomuraea > Nonomuraea sp. NPDC049504. The sequence continues at coordinate 201,625 of NZ_JBFAPT010000008.1, read as the reverse complement.
CCCCGCCCGCCGAATTGGTCTTCGACATGGAGAGTCGCGCCTGCCCGCGGAAGTGCCCCGCGAGCGAAGGCGCCCGCGTAACAACAGTCGAGCAGAAGCACCACGCGCCGGCATCGGCTGCGGGACATCTGCCGGTTGACGAACTCGGCCGCGACCGCAGTCGCGCCGAGCCGATGCAATTTCGTCGTGGTGGTGGCGAAGTACAGATCGCCGCTGTCGTTTTTGACGCCATGCCCGGAGAAATGCAACAGGAGCAGATCGTCAGGATGCCGGTCGGCGAAAAATTCCTCCACGGCTTCGTTGACCACGGATGTCGATTCATTCAACAGCGTACGGACATCGAAGCCACCGATGGATTCGTCGCCCAGAACCCGCGCCAGGGCTTCGGCGTCCTGCGCGGGTGCGCGAAGCCGGCGCAGTCCCGGATCCCGGTACTCATCGCCGGCCACGATCAACGCAAGCCGTCGCCCGGAGGCTGGAGAGGCATCGGTCTGCCTACGGCGCAGCCAAGCGTCGATCAGCTCTCGCTGCTGGTCGGACCTGACGCCGGTCACCTCCAGCACGTCCCCATCGAGTTCGAGCTTGACGGAGCGGTGCTGGTTGCGCCCCAGCCAGGCGGTGATCGCGCCGACGATGGAGCCCAGCACCTCCGTACCGGTCAGCGCGATCACCAGCCCGCCGAGCGTCAGTGCCAGGTCGGCCCTGGCACCTGCGGGGGCCGGATCCGTACCGTCCGCGCTGACCACCACGTCGAGATGAAGGAGTTCGTCGCGGAGCCACGAAGTGGCCTCGTGCAAACCTTGGGGGTCGGCGGAGTCATCGACGACCGTCACACTCAGCCGAGTCTTTTCACTCACTCAGGCCACCCCCTCGGGGCACCTCGATGATAGCGGCCACCGCATTCTAGACATTGCTCAACGTGCTGTCATGAGAAGTGGCCCATCGCGGCCACGTGCAATTTTTCGGCGGCCCCATCACATATGAAGCTGAATGCGAATTATTTTTCCGGAACAAGCGCTTACCGCGTTTCGACTTGCCGCCGGGTGTCAGCAGTGGCCGGCCTCGGATCCACGACCGGCGACGCGTGAGCGGCCACCGCCCTCGCCCTGCCACTGCATTTCGTGCTGCCCTGGGCTACGATAACGTGCTAACGACCATGGCACGAAATAAGGAGCAGCGGCGTGGAGTCGTACGACGGCCCGGCCTGCCGCCAGTGCGGGAAGTCACTTCCCGCCAGGTCAGGGCGGGGGAGAAAGCGTGAGTACTGCGATGCGACCTGTCGGAGTGCGGCGCGGAGGGCTCGCGAGCAGGCGGAGCACGTAAAAGAGAACTTGACAGAGGTCGCTCGTAAAGGAAATATTGACGACGCAACGGAACCGGACCTGGCGGAGGCCGCGGGGCGGTTGCTGGAGCGGCTGAGTGCCGCCGCCGCGCCGCTTGAGGCGGTGGCGGCGGCTCGGGACCTCGCGCGGGTGGCCGATCAGGCCATGCGGGCGGCGGTCGCCGGCGCGCGCACGGCCGGGCACACCTGGCAGGAGATCGGCGACGTGCTGGGCTCCAGCAGGCAGGCGGCGTTCCAGCGCTTCGGCCGGCCCCTCGACCCGCGAACAGGAGCTCCCATGACCGACACGATCCTGCCCGGCGCGGCCGACCGTACGGCGGCGCTGGTCGCCGGCCTGGTCGGCGGCCGGTGGGAGGAGGTGCGCCGCGACTTCGACGAGACGATGGCCGCCGGGCTCTCCCCCGACCAGCTCGCCACGGTCTGGGCGCAGGTGGTCGGCGCGATCGGCGGCTACGAACGCATGGGCGAGCCGACGGCTCACCAGGCGGCCGACCACACCGTCGTGAACGCCCCGCTGTTCTTCGAGGCGGGCGAGCTGACCCTGCGCGTCACCTACGACCACGACGGCAGGATCGCCGGGTTCTACCTCCTGCGCCCCGACGCTCTGTGACGTTCCCCGAGGAATGGAGTGACCCATGCCCGTCCGCTCACGCCTGACGTCCTGCCTGTGCGCGTTCACCCTCCTGACCGCCGCGTACGTGGACGGAGCCGCCGCCGCTCCCCCGGCCGCCGCCTCCGTGCAGGCCCGCTGGGTCGAGGAGGAGGTGAGCTTCCGGGTGGACGGCATGACCGTGTACGGCACCTGGCGCCACCCGGCACGCGCGGGCAGGCCCATCCCGGCGGTGCTGCTGATCGCGGGCAGCGGCCCCACCGACCGCGACGGCAACAGCGCCCTGCTCAGCGGGGTGAACACGCTGAAGTCGACGGCCGAGCTGCTGTCCAAGGCGGGCGTGGCGAGCCTGCGCTACGACAAGCTGGGCACCGGCAAGACCGGGCTCGGCCCGTACGCGGACAAGGTCGCCGAGGTCGGCGTCGGCGTCTTCGAGCGGCAGGCCCAGGCGGCGCTGGCGTTCCTGGCCAGGCGGCCCGGCGTCGACAGGCGCCGGCTCACCGCCATCGGGCACAGCGAGGGCGCGCTGTTCGCCCTCCTGCTCGCCACCAGGTCGAAGACCCCGGTGCGCGGCGTCGCCCTGCTCCAGCCGCTGAGCCGCCGCTACCTCGACGTCATCAGCGCCCAGGTCGCCGCCCAGCTCAGGGCCCAGGCGCAGGCGGGCCTCATCACCGAGGCGCAGGCGAAGGAGATCGAGGAGGCCATGGCGCGTGCCGTCGCGTCGCTGCGCGCCGACGGCACGGTGCCGCCGAACCTGCCCGGCGGCCTGTCGAGCCTGCTCTCCCCCGTGAACGCGAAGTTCCTGTCGGAGATCGACCGCCTCGACCCGCCCAAGGTCGCCGCCCGGCTCAAGCCCCGCACCCCGGCGCTGCTGAGCTGCAGCGACGCCGACATCCAGGTGAGCTGCGCGGACGTCGAGCACCTGGCCACCGGGCTGAGGAAGGCCGGCACGACGTTCGTCCGCCTGACCGGGGTCAGCCACGTGCTCAAGGAGGACCCGAGCAGGACCGCCGAGCACTACGGCGACCCGCTGCCGTACTCACGGCAGCTCAAGAAGGCGCTCCAGGCGTTCGCCCGGTGACCGGCGCCTTCAGCCGAGCTCCTTACGGCCCTTGCCTTCAGCCGAGCTCCTTACGGCCCTTGTCGGTCAGCGACGCCATGTGCACCGCCACCCCGAACGTGGTGAAGCCCGACCTGGCCGCCTTGGTGAACTCGGCGATCACCCGGTCGGACGGGTAGTCGTCGATGAGGAAGTCGTAGGCCGCGTCTCCGTGGTCGCGGACGGCGGCAAGCACGATCTTGGTGGTCAGCTCGGGGGTTCCCACGTTCTCCTCCAGCGGGTCGCCATGCCTCTACATTCGCACCGTCCGCCCGAACCCGCCATCCTGGAATTCGCATGATCACGGTTCGGTGTCACGCGAGTGGCCGATCTTGACGCGAGAGCCTCCGTACGACGTTATTAGAACGTACGTTCCCATCGTCTTCGGAGGTTCTCGTGCGTCATTCCCTCGTCCGCCGATTAGCCGCTCACCTGGGCGCCGCCGGCCTGATCGCGGGCCTGCTCACCATCGCCACCCCCGCCGCCGCGGCGGCCACCGCCCCCGCCGACCTCGGGGTGACCACCCAGGCCTACAGCGCCGACCTGGCCGTCGGCGGCGGCCGGGTGTTCGTCGGCGCCGACGACCGGGTCATCGTGGCCGACGCCACCGGCACCCCCACCGGCGACGTCATCACCGGGCTGTCCGGCGTCCGCCAGCTGGCCATGGCCCAGGACGGCGCCCGCCTGTACGCGGCGCTCAGCGGCTCCAACGAGGTCGCCGAGATCGACACCGCGACCCTCGCCGTCACCCGCAGGCTCGACCTGTCGTCACACCCGTGCCCCGTCAGCCTGGCGCTGCTGGGCGAGCGGCTGTGGGTGGGGCACGGCTGCGACACCGGCAAGGGCGGCGTCGTCGGCCTCGACCTGAGCGCGACCGCCCCCGTTCCGGTGGCGGTCGGCGGCGAGCAGCTGCGCGCTCCGGTGCTCGCGGCCGCCGGCGACACGCTGGTGGTCGGCCAGCGCAGCGTGCACGAGGGTGACCTGCTGGTCTACGACGTCGGCGGCGACACCCCCGAGCTGCGCGGCACCATCGAAGGCGACCAGGTCTACCTGGACTACCTGCGCGACCTCGCGCTGAGCTCCGACGGCACCGCGCTGTTCGCCATGGCCAGCAGCCCCAACGACGTCATCCGGTTCGACACCCGCACGCTGACCGTGAGCGGCGAATACGGCGACGGCTGGATCGGCTACGCGTCGGCCGTGGCACTCAGCGGCGACGGCGCCTACGTCGCCTTGGCCGCCGAATACGGCAACAACGACCTCACCGTCTACGACGCCGCGAGCGGCACGGCGCTGTTCGGGGCCGAGCAGTGGGACGCCGAGGCACTCCTGGACGGCGTCGCGTTCTCCGGCTCCGACGTCTTCATGCTGCTGCGCAGCACGACGGACCGGCTGCTGCTGTGGCGGGTGACCGGCGCCGAGCTGCCGGCCTCCACGCTGACGGTGACGGCCCCGACGTACGCGTACGTCGGCTCGCCGGCCACCATCGAGGGCCGGCTCACCCGTGCCGACGGCAAGCCGCTCGCGCTCAAGCCGCTCACTGTGGTCCGGCGCTCGACCTACGAGGGGAAGGAGCTGATCACCGGCGTGCGGACCGGTAAGGACGGCACGTTCAGCTTCGAGGACACCATGCCGGAGCGGGGCGAGTGGATCTACCTGGTGTACTGGGAGGGCGACGATCGCTACCGCCGCGCCGGCGCCTTCGCCGCCCTGAACGCCAGGGACAGGTCCACCCTCACCCTGGACGGCCCCGAGACGGGCACCGCCGGCACGACCGTGCAGCTGACCGGCACCTTGACGGCGAACGGCCGGTCGCTCGGTTCGTGGACCACGTTCACCGTGCTGCGCAGCATCAAGGTCGACGACGCCAGCGACAGCGTGACGCTCCCGCCGGTGCGCCTGAACGCCGACGGCACGTTCACGCTCACCGACACCCTCACCACCGCCGGCCGCTACACCTACCTCGCGACATGGGGAGGTGACATCACGGCCGGCCCGGCCAAGGCCATTCACCGCATCACGGTCGAGTGACGTGCGCGAGCCCCGCCGCCGACCGGCGGGGCTTCCGCCTAGAGCATGTGCCTGACCGGCTGAGGCATCGCGGGGACGGGCTGTGCCAGCAGCTCGTCCACCTCCGAACGGGTCAGCAGGCGGGCCTCCAGGAGCGCGGTGAAGCAGCGGCGCCAGTCCCTGCGCGCCAGGTCCGTCCTGCCCAGGGCGTGCAGGGTCTGGGCGGACCACCAGGCGGCGACGGCGTAGCCGATGCGGTAGCCGCCCTCGTGCAGGAGCGTCAGCGCCACCTGGAAGGTTTCTGCGGCCTCCTCCAGGCGGCCGGCGTGCATGTACGCGCGGGCCAGGGTCTCGCGGGACAGGCCCTCGCCGTACAGGCTGCCGGCCCACGCCGCGGTCGCCTCCTTCGCCTCGGCGACGGCCTCGTCGTAGCGGCCCTGCCGGTAGAGCACGTGCGCGCGGTTGTTGAGTATGGCCCCGCGCTGGTACTCCTCGCCTCTCGCCAAGGCGATCGACAGCGCCTCGGACAGGTAGGCGTGGGCGCGGTCGAGCCGGTCCAGCTTGGTGTGGATGATCCCCAGATTGTTGATGGGCCCGGTGCGCCGGTGCGGCAGCCCGGCCTCGTCCCAGCACTTCGCCGCCCGTTCCAGGTCCGCGATGGCCTGCTCGTCGCGCCCCTGGTCGCGGTGGACCCAGCCGAGGTACGCCGCCGCCTGCGCCTCACCCGCCCGGTCGCCGCACCGCGCGGCCAGCTCGACCGCGCCGGCGTGGATGTCGGCCAGGTGGGTGACCCAGCCCCGGTAGTTGAACGGCATGTGCAGCCCCAGCGCCATCCCGAGGGCGACGTGCGGCACCGCGGACTCCATCGCCTGGTGGGTCACGGCGAGGAGGTTGTCCCGCTCCGCCTCGGTCCACCTGCCGGCCTCCTGCGCGTCGGCGAGCGGGACGCCGGGCTGCTCGGCCTCGTAGTACGGCTCCATGGGCTGGGGGTGCACGAGCAGGGTGGCGGTGTTGAGCGTGGCCAGATAGTGGTGGTAGCCGCGGTCGAGCGCGGCCGCGCGCTCGTTCTCGGGCAACTCGGCGGCCTGCTCCCTGGCGTACAGGCGGATGAGGTCGTGGAAGCGGTACCGGTCGCGGCCCGCTGGTTCCACGAGCCGGGCGCCGCGCAGGTGATCGAGGGCCGCCTCCGCCCGTGGCTCAGGCCAGCCGGCCAGGGCGGCCGTGGCGGCCGGGGTGTGGGTCGGCGTGTCGAGCAGGCCCAGGAGCGGCAGCACGTGCGCGGCGTCGTGGCCGTCCTGCTCCTCGTGGAGCTGCCGGTGGCTGACCGCGATGCCGGCGCGTACCGCGAGGTCGTCGTACTGCAGGGTGTCGAGGCGGCGGGTGGCGTCGGCCAGGCGGTCGGCGAGGTCGGCCACCCGCCGGTCGGGCCGCGCCACCAGGCGGGCGCCGGCGATGCGCACGGCCAGCGGCAGTCCGCCGCAGAGCCGGGCGACCGCCGCGGCGGCCTCGGGCTCGCGCTCGACGCGGTCGGGACCGGCGATCCTGGACAGCAGCGTGACGGCGTCCCGATGGCCGAGCCCGGCCAGGTGCAGCCGGCGGACGTCCCCGAGCTCCGCGTCCAGCCTGCCGAGTGCGGTGCGGCTGGTGATGACGGTGCGGCAGCGCGGCCCGGCCGGGATGAGCGGCCGCACCTGCCGGGCGTCGAGCGCGTTGTCCAGGATGAGGAGCACCTCGCTCCCCTCGGTGAGCGCCCGGTAGCGGGCCACCGCTCCCTCCACGTCGGACGGCACGGCGGACCCGTCGAGACCCAGCGACCGCAGCACGTGGCCCAGGCCGTCGGGCACCGGCAGGGGCGGCAGGCCGGGCGTGGAGCCGTTCATGTTGAGGTAGATGACGCCGTCGCGGAACCGCCCGGCCACCGTGTGCGCCACGTGGACGGCGAGCGCCGACTTGCCCACCCCGCCCGGCCCGTCGATGACGGCCACGTTCGCGTGCAGCAGCGCCTCGCTCAGCCACGTCACCTCCTCCTGCCGGGCGGTGAACGACCGGGTGTCGGCGGGCAGCTCGGCCGGGACGATCGTGCCCTGCCGCGTGGGCGCGGGCAGGTCGAGCGCGGGGTCTCTGGCGAGGATGGCGTCCCGCAGCCGGCGCAGCCGCGCGCCCGGTTCGAGGCCGAGCTCGCCGACCATGGCCGCGTGCCCCTCCTGGTAGACGGCGAGCGCCTCGGCCGGCCGCTCCGCGCGGTAGAGCGCCAGCATGAGCTGCGCGCGCGGCCCCTCCCGCAGTGGGTGCGCCTGTACGTGCGGAACGAGGTCCGCCATCACCGCGACATGGTCGCCCGCGGCCAGCCGGAGCTCGGTGTGGTCCTCGTAGACGGCGAGGCGTTCGGCCTCCAGGCGCTTGGCCTCGACCTGCGCCCACGGCTCGTCCAGCCAGGCCAGGGCCCGCCCCCGCCACAGGTCCAGCGCCTGGCGGAACCACCTGTCCGCCGTGCCGGGCTCGCCCCGGTCGCGGGCCGCCCGCGCCTGCCCGGCCAGCAGCGTGAAGTGGTGCGCGTCGATCTGGTCGCGGGGCAGGTCGAGCAGGTAGCCGCCGGGGACGGTCGCGATGGCGCCGGCGCCGAGCGTGTCGCGCAGCTTCGACACCACGATCTTGACCTGTTTGGCGGCCGTGGTGGTGGAGGACCGCCCCCACACGTCGGCGACGAGTTGCCGCGTGGTGACGGGCCGGCCGGCGTCCAGCGCCAGGCGCGTCAGCACAGCGACGCGGCGGTGGCCGGACAGCGGCAGGGGCCGCCCGTCCATCGTGATCTGCCAGGGCCCGAGCAGCCCGATCTCGAGTCTCATCAGGGCCAGACCCTACGCAGGCGCAGTATGGCACGGGTATATCCCGGCGCTCACAGCTGGTTCTTGATCGCCTCTGGCAGGTCGGGGACCGGCTGCGCAAGGTAGCGGGCCTCCTCGCCGGGCGTGATCAGCCGGGCGTCGCGCAGGAGCGCCAGCGACGCCCGCCACGACTCCCTGGCCTCGTCGTGCCGGCCCAGGTCGTGCAGGGTGTGGCCGAGCCACCAGTGGGACACGGCGAGGCCCATGGTGTAGGCCGCCTCCCGCTGGTACTCGATGCCCATCCGGAACTCGCCGACCGCCTCCTCGAGCGAGCCCCGCGCCCGCAGGCAGTCGGCCAGCGTGTCGTGCGCGACGCCCACCGCGCCGGCGTTGCCCTGCTCCTTCACCGTCAACGCCAGGGCGAGCCGCGCCTCGTCCTCGGCTTCGGCGTGCCTTCCCTGCCGGTGATAGACCTGGGCCCGGTTGGAGCGGACCATCCCCTCGTGCAGGGTCCGCCCCTCCTCCTGGGTGATGACGAGGGCGCCGCGCAGCGCGGTGAGCGCGTCGTCGTAGCGCTCCATCTGGGTGTAGGTGATGCCGAGGTCGTTGTAGAGGCCGGCCTTCCTGCGGGGCGATTCCGTCCGTTCGACGCACGCCAGCGCGTCCTCCAGGCAGCGCACGGATTCCTGGAGACCGCCGACCTGCTGGTGGATGCCGGCGAGCCCCTGCAGCAGGCTGACCTGGGCCTGCCAGTCCGCCCGCTCCCTGGCCTGCCGCAGCACCTCCGCACCCGCTTCGAGTGCCTCGGCGAACCATCCCCGGCGGTCGAACAGCCACAGCAGGTGGTGGGCGAGCCCGACCGCCGAGCCGTCGGCCAGCCGTGCCGCCTGGCGCACCGCGGCCAGGAGGTTGTCCCGCTCCCCGTCCAGCCAGGCGTTGGCGGCCTCCAGCGTGGGCAGCTCCTCACCCGCCTGGTCGGTGGCGTACAGGCCGGCCTCCGTGTGGTCGTTCAGCAGGTCGGCGGCCCGTTGCGCGGTGGCCAGGTAGTGGTGCAGCACGCGGCGGGTCGCGCTCGCGCGTTCGTCGCCGGGGAGGTCCTGCTCGCGTGCGTACAGGCCGACCAGGTCGTGGAGCTGGTAGCGGTCGGGGCCCGCGCGTTCGAGCAGGCGGGCGTCCAGCAGGTGCTCCAGGGCGGTCTCGGCGCGGTGCTCCGGCCAGCCGGCCAGCGCGGCCGTGGCGGCGGGCGTGTACGCCGGCAGGTCCGCCAGCCCGAGCAGGCAGAGCAGGTGCGCGGCGTCCTGGCCGGCGGGCTCCTCGCGTAGCTGCTGGTGGCTGACCACGAGGCCGGCGCGTACCGCGAGGTCCGCGTACTCCAGCAGGTCGAGCCGCCTGGTGGCGTCGGCGAGGCGGACCGCGAGGTGGGAGAGCGGCCGGTCGGGACGCGCGGCCAGGCGCGCGGCCACGATGCGCAGCGCGAGCGGGAAACCGCCGCAGAGCCGGACGATCTCCTCGACGGCCTGCGGCTCGGCCTCCATGCGGCCGACTCCGACGATCCGGGTGAGCAGGGTGGCCGCGTTGGCGTCGTCGAGCCCGCCGAGGTGCAGGTGCCGGGCGTTGTTCAGGGTGGCGAGCGGATCGCGGCTGGTGATCAGCACGCGGCAGCGGGGCCCGGCCGGGATGAGCGGGCGGACCTGGCGGACGTTGCGGGCGTTGTCAAGAATGACCAGCAGGTCGCTCGCGGCGGTGAGCGAGCGATAGCGGGCGGCGGCCTCCTCGGTCTCGGAGGGGATGGCGGCGCCGTCGAGGCCCAGCGAGCGCAGCAGGTGGCGCAGCGCCTCGATGGGGGCGAGCGGGGCGAGCCTGGCGGTGGAGCCGTGCAGGTTGACGTAGATGACGCCGTCGGTGAAGCGGTCGGCGACGCCGTGCGCGACGTGGACGGCGAGCGCCGACTTGCCGACGCCGCCGGGCCCGTCGATCACGGTCACCGTGGCGTCGCTCAGCAGGTCGGCCCGCACCAGGTCGGCCCGCAGCCGCTCCGCCTCGGCCGTCCGCGCCGTGAACGCCTGGACGTCGGCGGGCAGCTCCGCCGGAGGGACGTGCTGAAGCCGCCGCGTCCTGGGCAGGTCGAGCGCGGGATCCTTGGCGAGGACGGCCTGGTGCAGCCGGCGGAGCTCCGCGTCCGGCTCGATCCCCAGCTCGTCCACCATGGCCCGGCGCAGGCGCTGGTACGCCTCCAGCGCCTCGGGCGCCCGGCCGTCCCGATAGAGCGCGAGCATGAGCTGGGCGGCGAGACGTTCGCGCAGCGGGTGCGCCCGGGCGAGCCCGGCGAGCTCGCCGGCCAGGGCCCGCTGGTCGCCGGCGGCCAGCCGCAGCTCGGCGTGGTCCTCAAGGACGCTGAGCCGCTCCGCCTCCAGCCGCTCGGCCTCGATGCCCGCCCAGGGCGTGTCCACCTCGGTCAGCACCGGCCCCCGCCACAGCTCCAGCGCGCCGCGGAACAGCGCGTCCGCGGTGGCCGTGGCGCCGTCCGCGCAGGCGGCGCGGGCCTGCCTGGACAGGTGGGCGAAGGCGTGCACGTCAACGTGGTCACGTTCGACGGCGAGCCGGTAGCCGCCAGGAACGGTCTCGATGGCGTCGGGGCCGAGCGTGTCGCGCAGCTTCGAGATCACGATGTGCAGTTGCTTGGTGGCGGTGACGGCGGAGCTGCTCGCCCACACGTCGGACAGCAGCGTCTCGGTCAGCACGACCTGCCCGGCGTCGAGGGCGAGCCGGACCAGCACGCCGATCCGCCGCGCCCCGCTGATCGTGACCACCGTGCCGCCCGCCTCGACCTCCAGCGGACCCAGGAACTTGATCTCCAGGCTCAAGCGAACGCTCCCGTCGTCAGCCAAGATCACGAATTCTAGTCACCGCGCCGATCCACCCACTGGCTGTTTGTGACGATCCGCCCCTTACGACTGACCTCGCGCAAGAGGCCTTGAGCCGGGCCAGCGGTCATACCTCTCGCGTATCACCGCAGGGCAGGGCTAGCCTGGGCGGATGGCCGACGCGTTCCCCGACCCCATCGATCTCGACCTGAGGCTCGTGCAGTGCTTCGTCGTCCTCGCCGGGCACCGCCACTTCGGGCGCGCGGCGGAGGCCCTGCACACCACCCAGCCCTCGCTGAGCCGCCAGATCCGGCGTCTGGAGCAGCAGCTCGGCGCCCGGTTGCTCGACCGTTCGACGCGCGGCACCCGCCTGTCCGAGGCAGGGGAGGTCTTCCTGCCCCTGGCCGGCGAGCTGCTGCGGTCGGCGGGCCAGGCCATGGCCCGCGCCCGCGCCGCCGCGCAGACCCATGAGATCACCATCGGCTACACCCGCGGCCTGGTCATCACCCCCGCCGTACGCGCCCTGCGGCAGGCCGAGCCGGACGCCGAGGTGAAGACCCGCCTGCTGGCCTGGAACGACTCGCGGTCGGCCCTGCTCGACCACCGCGTCGACGCGGTCGTGACCCGGCTGCCGTTCGCCACCGATCAGCTCCACGTCACGGTCCTCCACGACGAGCCCCGCGTCCTGGTCGTCGCACGCGACCACCGGCTGGCCAGCCGCGACTCGGTCACCCTCGACGACATCGCCGGCGAGCCGATCCCCCACGTCCGGCGTACGGACGCGCTGCTCAACGCCTACTGGCGGATGGATCCCCGTCCCGACGGGCGGCCCGCCCCCGACGGCCCGCTGGTCGAGGACCTCGAGGACAAGCACGAGCTCATCGCCGAGGGGCGGGCGGTGGCCGTCGGCCCGCCCCTCGACCACGCCACCGGCCTGCATCCCGCCCTGACCACCGTCCCCCTGCGCGGCGTCGAGCCGAGCCAGGTCGTGCTCGCCACCCGCGCCGGCGACGGGAGCCGGCTGGTCGCGGCCTTCCGGCGGCACGCGGAGGCCACGCTGACGGGTGGTCAGACGCGGGTCAGTGCCCGATCGGCGGTGCGGGCGAAGAACAGTTCGACGCCCCAGCCGGGCTCCGTCGGCTTGTGACGATCCAGCTATACCGTCCGCATACCGCCCGCCATTACGCTCACCGGTCTCACCCCTGATCACCTGGCGAAGGACCCCCGTGACCCGTCTCGCGCTCGCGACCGTGCTCGTCGTGCTGCTGTCAATGCTTCCCGGCGCGTCCCATGCCGCCGCCCCCGGCGTCCTGGGCACGGTGGGCAACCTCATACGCGAGGAGCAACCACGCGCCGACGGGATCAGGCACACCGACACCAAGGCGATCATCGCCGGGCTGAAGGCGATCAACGCGAACACCTACGTGTATCCGATGGCTGGTGACGACGTGCAGTGGACCGACCTGCGCGACGAGTTCCTGCCCGCGGCCGCCGCGGCGGGGATCGACGTCTGGGTGCTGGTGTACTCGCCGAGCCAGGCGGGCTGCTGCGTGTCGAAGCCGTTCAGGCACGACTACGTCGCCTGGTCGCGCGAGATCGCCAAGCTCGCCGCGAGCCACCCGAACCTGACCGGCTGGACGGTGGACGACTACGCCTACGACCTCCGCACGTTCACTCCCGCCTACCTCCGGCAGATGCGGGCGGCGGCCGAGGCGATCAGCCCCGACCTCAGATTCGTCCCGACCGTCTACCACCCCCAGTTCACCGACGCGTTCGTCGCCGAGCAGATCCCGCTGATGGACGGGGTGATCTTCCCCTTCCGCGACGAGCCGTACCGCGACACCTCCTGGCCGTGGAGCCTGTCGCACCAGGTGCGGCAGCTCGCCCAGCGGCTGCCCGGCACCGAGATCTACCTGATGCCTTACGCCTACCCCCTGAGCCACGCCGCCCAGAAGCCCACGGTGTCCTACGTCGAGGCGGTCACCAGGAAGGGTGTCGAGCACGTCCGCAGCGGTGAGCTGGCCGGCGTCCTGCAGTACAAGCTCCCGTACCACTCCCGCGACCTGGCGTGGACGCGCCCCGCGGCCGACAACCTGGCCCGCACGGGCTCCGGGCGGCTGAGCTTCGTGGTCCAGCAGAACACCGCGACCAAGGCCGGCATGTGGTGCGGCGCGACGCGGACGGCCACCGTGACCTCGGGGACGGTCAAGCGGATCACCTTCCACCACAGCGACACCCGCGGGCCGCAGGATCCGGCGGGCCACCACGTCAAGCAGCTCCTGCTCAACGGCACGGTGGTCTGGGAGCGTGACGTCACGGCCGACACGGCGGGCACGTGGGTGCGGGCGACGGCCGACGTCACGTCCCGGCTGGCCGGCGCGACGAGCGCGACGCTGCAATGGCGTCTGTACGAGCGCAAGGCCGTGACCAACTACGTCGTGGACGCCGGTGTGGACGACATCACCCTCACCGGCATGACGATGAGCGATCCGGGCGTGGAGAACGCCGCCGTCTGGACGCCGAACCTCACCCGCCAGGGCGGCCCGGTCTACTGCTCGGCGCAGGTCTACCACGAGAACTACGGCGCCGACCTCGGAGCGCTCATCGCCGGCCTGTACGCCACCGGGTGAGGCTTCGCACGCTGACGGGTGATCAGGCGCGGGTCAGGGCCCGGTCGGCGGTGCGGGCGAAGGACGGCAGCAGCTCGACGCCCCAGCCGGGCTCCGTCGGCACCGGGACTTCGCCGTCGCGCACCTCGGGCATCGGCCCGTAGACGTCCCGCGTCCACGGGGTGGTCTCGATGCTCCACTCCTGCGGATGCGCGCAGGCCGGCATCGCCGCGGCGAGATGCAGGGTGAAGACGCGCAGCAGGGAGTCGTTCGCGCAGTGCGGCGTGCACGGGATCCCGGCCGCCTCGGCGAGCACGGCGACCTTGCGGGCGCGCGAGATGCCGCCGATGTAGCCGATGTCGGGCTGCACGATGTCCACCGCGCGCATCGCGATCATGCGGCCGAACTGCGGCAGCGAGAAGTCCTGCTCGCCGCCGGAGACCGCGATGTCGAGGGCCGCCGTGACCTGGGCGGTCGCTTCGAGGTCGGTGAACGGGCAGGGCTCCTCGAAGTGGAAGTAGCCGTGCTCCTCCAGCATCCGGCCGACCCTGATCGCCCTGGGCACCGAGTACCCGCCGTTGGCGTCCGCCGACAGGTCGACGTCGGGGCCGAGCGCGTCGCGCAGGTGCGTGATGATCCGCTCGGTACGCCCCGGCGCCGCGTCGCCGTCGCGCCCCATCGCCTCCCCCACCCGGATCTTGACCGCGCGGAACCCCTGCTCGGCGATGAGCCGGCCGAGCCGCTCCGCCTCGTCCTCGGGGGTGATGGCGCGGGACATGCTGGAGGCGTACATGGGGACGGACGTGCGCGCGTGCCCGCCGATCAGCTGGCACACCGGCCGGCCCGCCGCCTTGCCCATGATGTCCCAGAGCGCCGTCTCCACCCCGGCGAGCGCGCGGTGCAGGAAGCTGCTCGGGAACTTGTAGTGCGTCCGCAGGCAGGCGTCGACCAGCGCCTCGGCGTCCCACGGGTCGCGGCCGACGAACATCGGCGCGACCATCGAGTGCAGCACGCTGACCGTGGTGGCCGCCTCGTACGGCGCGGTCTGCCCGATGCCCTCCAGGCCGTCGTCGGTACGGACCAGGACGACGGCGAGCTTGCCCCGGGTCAGGGTCTCGATCTCGGTGATCTTCACAGGTGCTTCCTCAGCGTCTCGGCGAGGGGGGCCCGTACGGCGCAGCGGTCGAACCGGAACGAGTCCGCCAGCTCCCTGGCCTGTTCCGCGTCGATGCCGGCGAAGAGCGCGGCGAACTCGTCCACCATGGGCTCGGCCAGCAGGATGTGCCGCACCAGCACGTGGATCCACTGCCGCTGGCCGAACGGCGGCGGGTCGAAACCCGGGAACTCCTCGGCCACGGTCCGCTCGATCGGCTCCAGCAGGTGCCGGACGCCGGTGTCCACGCCGCCCCACACGTCCACGCCCAGCCGGGCCTTCTTCTCCAGGACAGGCGCGATCCTGCGCAGGTACGGCGAGTCCGCGGCGGCGTGAACGACGCCCTGCAACCCGATGTCCTTGTACGTCCACAGGCTCCAGCCGGCCCCGTACGCGTCGTAGATGCCGAGCTGGTCGGCCAGCACGCGGTACCGGGCGCCGTCGAGCGCCGGGTCGCCCCCGTACGGCGTGCTGTAGACCGGCCCGAACTCCCCCACCCAGATCGGCGTCCCGGTACGCCGCATGTACTCCGCCCGCTCCAGGAACCTGGCCTCCAGGTAGTCGCGATCGACGTGCCGCCCCCGCGAGAGGCCCGGGTAGTCGCCGCTGTCGGCGAAGCCGGCCAGCGCGTAGTCGTGCACGGTGTAGACCGTGCCGGGCAGCGGGTCGGCGAACAGCTCGAAGTCGGTGGCGTGCCGGTTGCCGTCCAGGAAGAGGACGTGCGACGGATCGACGGCTCTGATCGCGGCGTGCAGCCGCTCGTAGAACGGCCCGATGCGCTCGCCCGACGGGTCGGCCGGCTCGTTGAGCGGGTTGTAGCCCGCGACCCACGGGTTGTCCTTGTACCGGTCGGCCAGCGCCTCCCACAGGTGCACGACCCGGTCCTGGAAGTGCCGGTGCGTCCAGAACAGCGACCGGTGCGTGGGGTTGTCGCTGTGCCAGCGCTGGTTGTGGTAGCCGGGCGCGGCGTGCAGGTCGAGCACGGTGTAGAGGCCGTGCCGCGCGCACGTCTCGATCACCCGGTCGAGCAGCAGGAAACCTTCCTCCTTGAGCCGCATCGGCCGGTCGTCGTCCTCGAAGTGCCGGTAGTTGAACGGCACCCTGACGCTGTTCATGCCGAGATCGGCGAGGAAGCGCGCGTCGTCGTCGGTGAAGAACACCTCCAGGAAACGCTCGAAGAAGGCGTCGTAGACGTCCTGCCCGAGCACCCGGCGCAGCGCGGCGCGCTGCAGCTCCTCGGTCGAGGGGTAGCCGGTGATGAAGTTCTCCATGTTCATCCAGCCGCCGAGCCCGACGCCGCGCAGGCGAACCGTCTCGCCGGACGCGGTCACCAGTCGGTCGCCGTCGATGTGCAGCCTTGCGGACTCGTCGTGCATGGTGAGGGGATCTCTCCTTGGGTTGAGGGTCATTTGCCGAAGCCGGCCGTGAGGCCGCGTACGAGGTGGCGGCGGCCCAGCACGTACGCGACGAGCATGGGCAGGGTGGACAGCACCACGGCGGCCAGCACCGCGGGCACGTCCACGGTGAACTCGCCCTGGAACGCCCACAGCGCCATCGGCAGCACGCGCAGGTCGGGGCTCTGGGTGAGGATGAGGGGGAACAGGAAGCCGTTCCAGACGTGCAGCGCGTCGTAGATGCCGACCGTGACCAGGGCCGGACGGGCCAGCGGCAGCACCAGCCGCCACAGCATGACCCAGTCGCCCGCCCCGTCCATCCGCATCGACTCGAACAGCTCCCTGGGGATGTCGCGGATGAAGTTCGCCAGGATCAGCACCGTGATCGGGATCGCGAAGCCGATGGACGGCAGGATCAGCGCGAGCAGGCTGTCGTACAGGTGCAGGCGGGTGATCATGTAGTAGAGCGGGATGATCGTGGCGTGCACCGGGATCGCCAGGCCCAGCAGGAAGACCGAGAAGCCCGTACGCGCGAGCCTGCCCTCCCCGCGCACCACCCCGTACGCCGCCATCAGCGAGAACGCGACCGTCACCACGACCGAGACCACCGTGATGATGACGCTGTTGAGGAAGTAGCGGCCGAACCCGCTCTCCAGCACCAGCGCGTAGTTGTCGAGCGAGACGCTGTCCGGCAGGGCCAGCGGGTTGCTGGCGAAGAAGCCGGTCTGGCTGCGCAGGCTGGAGATCACCACGTAGTAGATGGGCACGATGATGACGGCCAGCCAGACGAGGCCGCCGATGCCGGCGCCGACGTTGGGCAGCCGCCGTACCTTGGTCCTGGTCAGGGTGGTGGCCATCAGAGCCCTTCCTGTTCGCTGCGCATGCGGGCGAAGCCGGTGTACTTGGTCAACGAGAAGGCCAGCGCCAGCCCGGTCACGACCAGGATCACGGCGAGCACGCTGGCCTTGCCCATGTCGTTGGCCGAGAAGCCGGTGAGGTACATGTCGAGCGGGAGCAGCCGTGTCGCGTTGCCAGGACCGCCGCCGGTGAGCACGAACACCACGTCGAAGTACGTCAGCGAGCCGGTCACCATGAGTGTGGACGACGTGACGACGGTGTTGCGGAGCTGCGGCAGGGTGACGTAGCGGAACTGCTTGACGCGGCCGGCGCCGTCGATGTCGGCGGCCTCGTACAGGGAGGCCGGGATCTGCCGGACGGCGGCCTGGTAGAGCAGGGTGTGGAAGGGCACGAACTGCCACGCGATCACGAAGATCACGACGTACAGCACGAGGTCGGGGTCGCCGAGCCAGTCGAGGCTGAGGAAACCGAGGCCCGGCACCCCGCCGAGGCCGAAGTTCGGGTCGAGCACGGCCTTGAACGCGATGGCCACGGCGGCCGACGAGAGCAGCAGCGGCAGGAAGTACAGCACGGCGAGCACCGCCCGGTAGCGCTGGGTCCCCGCGGTGAACACGCCGAGCAGCAGGCTGATCGGCGTCTGCACCACCCACGAGAACACCATGATCTTGAGGGTGAGCAGGAGCGCGTTGCCGGTCACCGGGTCGTGCAGCACCTCGGCCCAGTTGCCGAGGCCCTCCCACGAGATCTCGCCGAGGCCGTCCCACCGGGTGAGGCTGAGGACCACCGCGCCCGCGAGCGGGACCACGGCGAACACCACGAACATCACCAGCGCCGGCAGGGTGAACAGCCCGCTGCGGGTGCGGGCTCGGGTTGCGGACACGTGCATCGCCTCAGCCGGTGATCGTGGCGTTCATGGTGGTGGCGAACTGCTCTGGGGTGATCTCTTCGAGGAAGACCTGCTGCAGCGTGGTCAGCAGCTTGTCGCCCGCCTCGGGGGCGAGCGCCTGGTCCAGGCTGAGCTGGAAGTTCGGAGCCTTCTTCGCCGTCTCGTAGATCATCGAGTAGTACGCGGGGTCGTCGGACGCGGCGATGGCGTCCTCCGCTCCTTCCACCGGCGGAACGTTGCCGACGGCCAGCAGGTCGGCGGCGTACTTCTCGTTCAGCAGGTCGCTCTTGACGTACTCACGGGCCGCCTGCTTCTGCTCCGGCGTCGCCGCCGCCGAGATCGACCAGAAGTTGGTCGGGTTGCCCACCACGTTCGCGGGGTCGCCCTTGCCGCCCTCCACCACGGGGAACGGCACGTAACCGAGCTTGCCGTCCTTGACGAACTGCGGGTTCGCCGTCTTGATCGTCTGGTACGTCGCGGGCAGGCCGAGCGTCATCGCGGCCTTGCCGGTGTAGAGCAGGGCCACGTCGGCGCCGCTGTCGGTGGAGATCGAGGAGAAGCCCTTGACGAAGCCGCCCGCCTTGACCAGCTCCTGGATCTTCTTGTTGGCCTCCGTCACCGCCGGGTCCGACCAGGCGTTCGGCTTACCCGCGGTGATGTCGTCCATGACGCGGGGGCCGCCGATGCGGTCGATCAGGTACGCCAGCCACGGCAGCAGCGGCCACTTGGCCTGGCCGCTCACGGTGAACGGCGCGATGCCCGCCCCCGTGAATTTCGGCACCAGCGCCATCAGCTCGTTCCACGTCTTGGGCGGCTGGGCGCCGATCTTGGCGAACAGGTCCTTGTTGTAGTAGACGACCACCGGTTTGACGCCGTTGTTCGGCACCGCGTACGTCTTGCCGTCCACCTTGCCTACCGCGGCGATCGAGGGCAGGAACCGGTCCTTGACCGCGGGGTCCGCCGCGAGGTCGCTCAGGTCCTCGACGGCGCCGGCGGCCACGTACGACTTGAGCACGCCGCCGCCCCAGCCGTAGATCAGCGTGGGGGCCTGCTTCGCGCCGACGGCGGTGCGGATCTTCTGCTTGTAGGGGTCGTTGGCGAACTCCTGGATGGCGAACTTCTGCCCTTCGTGGGCCGCGTTCCAGGAATCGAAGGAGTTCTGGAAGGCCTTGGCGGTGACGCCGCTGATGATCCACGCGGAAGGGCCTCCCGCGTCCGCCGAAGTGCTCCCGGCCTGCCGGGGACCGGAGGTCCCGCAGGCGGCGACGCCCACCGTCAGCACGGCGAGCCCGATCGCGAGCAGTGGTCTGGGGGATCCGACCGCTGTCTTCATGTCCTTCACCTTCCTGCGCACCCGCCGGAGACGAAGCTCCGGCATGACACCGCACACAGCCGGTCTTGCTGCGGTTAGTCCGACATGGTGCAAGTCCGCTCACGTCGATGTCAATCGTTATCGATAACGTTTTACATGCGCTAGGATCGGCGCCGTGAACAGTGGCCGCGTGACGATCCGCGACGTCGCCGAGCATGCCGGGGTGTCGGTGGCGACGGTGTCGAAGGTGCTCAACGACCGCTACGGCGTGGCGGCGGCCACCGTCGACCGGGTGCGCGAGGTGATCGCCGAGCTCGGCTACGAGTCCAGCCTCGTGGCCCGCAGCCTGCGCAACCAGCGCACCAACGTGATCGGTGTCCTCGTCTGGGACATCGAGCCGTTCAGCGCCGAGCTGCTCAAGGGCGCCGCCCGCGCGATCAGGGGCACCGACTACGAGCTGGTGGTCTACGCGGGCGGCGGCAAGGGCTCGGGCCGGCTCGGCTGGGAGCGGCGCTACCTGTCGCGCCTGTCCGGCACGCTCATCGACGGCGCGGTGCTGGTCACGCCCACGGTGCTCGACGTCGACGGCGGCACCCCCGTCGTGGCCGTCGATCCGCACAGCGGGCGCGAGACCGTCCCGACGGTCGACGCCGACAACCTCCAGGGCGGCCGCCTGGCCACCGAACACCTCATCGCCCTCGGCCACCGGCGCATCGGCTTCCTCGGCCGGCCGCCCCGCGACCTGGAGTCGGGGCCGCTACGCGAGGAGGGCTACCGCTCCGCCCTGGCCGACGCCGGTCTCCCGCCGGACCCCGCCCTCATCCGCGTCGCCGGCTACGACGAGACCGACGCCCGCAACACCGTCCGTGAGCTGCTCACCCTCCCCGACCCGCCCACCGCGATCTTCGCCGCGAACGACGTCTCCGCCATCTCCACGATCGAGGTGGCCACGTCGATGGGCCTGCGCGTCCCGGACGACCTCTCGGTCATAGGCTTCGACAACGTCCCCGAGAGCATGATGAGCGACCCGCCCCTGACGACGGTCGAGCAGCCGATCCAGCAGATGGGCCTGATAGCCGTCGAGATGCTCCTCGACCTGCTGGCCGGCCGCGACCCCGCCCAGCGCCACGTCCGCCTCCCCACCCGCCTCGTCCCCCGCTCCTCCTGCGCCCCGCCGAAGTAGGGGCCATGCCGCCTCAGGACGATCTCCGCGGTCTCGCGCACGCCAGGCTGGTGCGGCACCGCGTCCTCGCCGCACAAGCCGTCCCCTTACCGAGGGACGTCCTGGCCGTGCTGGCGAACGACCCGTCCCGATCCGTCCGGCGCGTGCTGGCGGCCCGCACCGACGTGGACGCCTGGGACCTGCTCCGCCCCCTGGCGAACGACCCCGACCTCAGAACCCGCCAGACCCTGGCCGCCAACCCCTCCTGCCCCGCCGACCTCCTGCTGTTTCTGGTCGACGACCCGCACGGGTCGGTGCGCTGGGAGCTGCCCTCCCACCCGCAGGCCGACCGGCGCGTCCGGCGCAAGATCATCGAATCCCCCGACGAGGACCTCCGCCGCCTCCTCGCCGAGGAAGAGACCCTCGACCGCGACACCACCGAACAGCTGCTGCTCGACCCCTCGGAAGAGGTCCGCGAGTCGCTGGCGGCCCGCACCCCGTTCCCCGACGTCCTCGCCCGCCTGCTGACCTCGCGGAGCGCCCTCGTCCGCGCCGGCGTCGCCCAGAACCCCCGCACCACTCCCGAGCAGCGCCACACCCTCACCCGCGACCGCTCGGCCCGCGTCCGCGCGACCCTGCTGAAATTCGTGGAACTGGACGAGGAGGACCTCCGGCTGCTCGCCAAGGACCGCTCACTGAACGTGCGCTGGTGGCTCGCCACCTGGCCCACCACCCCACGAGAGATCCTGGAACTCCTGCTACGGGACCCGAACGAGGAAGTCTCCAGGCAGGCGAACGTGACACTCCACCACCACCACCACTGATCGTCTCTGGTGCTACGGCAGGTTGTAACGGCTGACGGCCAGGTACGTCTCCGGCGTCGCCGCTTCGAGACGTTCCTCGTTACCCAGGTCGTATTCCGGCTCCTGGGGACGGCCTAGCAGGTTGCTCCACTCGCTCGCCGCACCCCGCTCGTAAGCGTTGCGGAGCAGAGGGCGCAGGCGGGGGCGAGCTTCCTCCTGCTGCTCCCGGAAGATCCTCCGTTGCGTGAGCCGCCGTTCCTCCAGCGCGTCATCACTGAGGTCCCGGACATCGGTCTGCCGGTCCTCGGCGCGCAGCCCAGGGGTGCGCTGAGCGATGGCGAGATCTTCCTCGCGGAGACGCTCGCAGACGGCGAACAGCTTCCGCGTCATCCCGAGGTGCACCTCGGTCCCAGGAATGCGGCAGGTGAGGAAGTCATCGGAACCCATGGCCCGGACTCTGGCACGCAGGGTGTGTCTGTCGGTTTGGGGCGCCGCCGCACGGGCTTCGGCCCGCATGGCGCGGGTGTCATCATCGCCCTCCAGAGGTGTGACCATCTCGGACCGCCGACGACGCCGCGACCGGCGGTCGGCGGCAACAGGGACGATGCGCAGTTGCGAGGTGGGAGCGGAGCGCAGCGCCAGGTAGACGAGCATCTGGGCGCGGGCCGCACCGATAAGCGCGTCATCGCTGTCGCCGATCCGGTCTTCGAGCGTGGCCCCGCCGACAGCTGACTCATAACCCGTACGAGACCCGGTCGGGTCGATCGGCGGCCGTCCTCGGTGCCGATCGTGGTCGATGGTGAGGAACAGGTCTTCCCCTGGCCGCACGCACGCCCCAACCAGGACAATGCGATGGGCGTACGCGCTGAGGATCGTGCTGCCGGCGCTCAGCTGCGCCCACCCCTTGCGGAGCGTGCCGAGGCCCACATCACCGCCTTTGGCCTCGATCAGCCAGTACAGGTCCTCTTCCTGGTGCCGCCCCCATAAGTCGGGCAGCCTTTCCTTCGGATCCTTGAACGTGTCGCGCAAGGCCCGAATCGGGCCGCCCAGTTCGAGGTGCTCGGTCTGGCCCAGGCCCAGCAGCGAGCGGCAGGCCCATTCGGCCATCGTCATACCCAGCCGGTAGGAGGCCGCGTTTTTCGCGCTTCGCTCGGTGCCGTACGCGAACACCGGGTTCAGGGTCAGACGCCGACCTGTTGTGCCGCGTACGGAATGCTGGGATGTCACGAGGTGCATGCCGAGATAGGCGTACAGCGGGGCGACACGGGCGATGAGCTCGCCGTGCGCGTACCGCGGCTGATGCTGTAAGTGCGGGGTGACGTCGCGGCCGACCTCGGTGGCGGCTTTGATGATCTCTCGCCAGGTGGTGGTCGCGACGTACCAGCCATCGGCCGACGGGAACGCGCCCGAACCGGTCCACAGTTTGAGCGGGGCCGTCAGCCGCTGCTTACTGGGCTTTCTCGCCGGCTTGTCGCGGAAGAGGACCGGCACGTCGAAGCTGTCGTCGTAGGTGAGCGGCGGCTCGTCGGTGACGTACGCAGGGGGCATGCTGATCACTCTGGCACGGCGGAAACGCTCCCGGCATGCCGGTTTCGCGACTTCTCAAGGGTGGATGACGGGTGGGTGGGTGGCGATGAGGTGCTGGAGCGCAGTCGCCACCGCGTGGACGAGCGGCGGCTGTGAGGCGTCCCAGGCGAGGTGGAGGCCGCAGTGGCTGCGCAGGATGAGCCTGCCGTACAGCAGGATCGGCAGGAGGGCGTTGTTCTTGAAGCGGCGGTCGGGGCCGCCCTTGACGTTGACGTAGCGCCACGTGGAGCCCACGACCGTGCCGTCGCGTGGCACCGGCCCCTCCTCGATGAAGCGCGAAGGTTCCACGGCGACCTGGAGGTGCTGGTAGGCGAGATCGGCGATGTGGCGGCCGTCCTGCACCAGGACGCGGTCGGGGAGGAAGTGCACCGACAGGCTGCCCGCGGTCAAGGTCGGGACGGCGAGGTTGGTGACCAGCATCCGCGGGCCCGCGAACTGGGCCGCGGCGTTCAGCCTGCGCAGCAGTGTGGAGGCGCCGGCGTTCACCTTGAACTGGTAGGCGTCGATGACCGCGCCCGATGCGGTGATCAGCCAGAATCCGTGGGCGTGCTGGAGACCGGCGATCGAGCCGACGAGGTGATCGAAGCGCCGGGCGGCCTCGTCGGTCACGTCGTACATGACGACGACCGCGCGAGCCGCGCGATCGCGCAACGCCACCCAGAGCACGAAAGGCAGCCCGACCGCGACGACGACCAGCCCGAAACGTCCTGTCACCAGCCCCGCTACGAGCAGCGCGGCCAGCGCGAACGGCCAGTACGCTCGGCGCGCGGCGGCCCGCTGCAACTGCTGGACTATGTCGCTCGGCTGCGCCGGGACCAGGCTGACGGCATCGTGCATGACCACGTCACGTCCGGGCGCGGTGGTGCGGTAGGAGACCATGCCGTGCCCCATGCGCACAACGTTGCCCCGAGGTCCCATCCCCGCCCGAAGCCCCGGAATCCCGGTCGAGACCCCCATCCCAGCCTGACCAAGCGTGAAACGGAACGGTCCAACCCTCAGGCTGGTACGCACATAGAAGCCCACGATGAGGAATCCCTCCAGCCAGGACCGCCGTTACCGAGCCCGACGTCCCAGAACTCGGGTCGGCGTCTCCCAGGTGGAACAACGAACGGGCATGATTTCGCAAGGCGGGTTGTCGCCACGGACGATCTGATCTTGCCGATCTACGCTTCCCGCATGGCTTTCGTGATCCCAGAGATCAAGGTCGGGCTGGCCGAACTCGGTGGCGGGCCCGATGCCCGGTGCTCGCGGTGCGGCAAGCGGGCGACCCTGTACTTCGTCGAACCGGCGACGGGAAGGCCCACGTACGTGTGCACGGCCGACGCCGGCGCCGAGGTGGAGGCGATGCTGCTGCGCACCGCCGACTAGCGTGTCGTAGCAATGCGAGAAGCGGCGCTGGTGGTCGTCAAGCTGTGTCGCTTGGTCATGACCAGCGCCCTCGCCCGTCGTCGACGACGTCCCGTTGCGCCGGGACGTGCCGAAGATGCTCCTCGCGTGCACACTGGAACGAGATGGAGAACCGATCCCAGCCTGTCGTCCCCTGCGGGGCCTTCGGTGGAGGTGCAGAGGGCATATGTCCGCCCTCGCGTATCAACGCATGTTGGCGTAGGAGTCCCGGCGCAGGCCGCCAGATGGTGCGCCAAGCCGTCACCCTCCCAGGTCCGAATTCGCAGGGCTGGTGCGAGCGGAACCGCTGCTCTCCCAGGCGCTGGTGAAGATGCGCAGGGCAAGCCCGTAGAGCAGTCCCGGTGGTCGCGCAACCAGACAGGGTGAGTTACGACCGTGTTCGGTCTCGTCGTAGAGCGTTATGTACGCGACTTCGTCGGTCAGAATGATGCGATACAGGTTCGGCATGTCGTAGAAGCGCAACTCGACGACGTCCATGTGCTGCGCTGCTTCCCGCACGTACTCCGCGTTGTTGCGCACCTGCTCGAGCAACATACCGGGCCGTAGCCCCCGGTCGAAGCGACGGAGCGACTCCTCTCGCCTGACCAGCCAGGAGCCCGGCCGGGGGTCGGGCAGCAGCACCTTCACCGCATCGAGGGGGCGTACCGCGCCTGACCAGATCGGGGCGAAGGCGTCCCGCGTGAGCTCGTTGCCGCGGCCGGTGAGCACGCAAACCCACCGAGCGCGGGCCAGGTCGGTAGCCAATTCGTCCGCCGCCCGCCGCTGCTGGCGGTACAGCTTGCGCACCCCCAACCCGGAATAGTGCGAGAGTACAGCGACGGCCCAGTCGCGGGCACGGGCAGAGAGAACCCATCCCACCGCGACGGAGAGTGCTGTCGCCGCCATCGAGCTGACCACTCCCAGGGTGAAGTCGTTCATCGCTTGGTCTTGAGGTAAGGCAGCAGACGACGCAGGACTTGAGCGGCGTGCCAAGCCGCGACTTGCTGAGGTGTGTCGGACTTGTGCTGATCGGCGTGGTCGGAGATGCCCCGTATGACCATCCAACGATGCTGGCGTCCCGAGGCGGCTGAGCGTTCGTGGCAAGCTTGTCCGAGACCACCCGCTTCCATGTCAACGGCAAGGATCTTGTCGTTGAACGATGCCAGGAACGCGATCTCGGCGGCGTCCTCGTCCGCGATGACCGCTTCCCCTGACCCGATGGGGCCCGCATGCACAGCCGGCGATCGCGACGTTCCCTCAGGATCTACGATCGTCAGCTGGTGAGACGCATCGAGACCGGCCAGGAAGGTGTTGATCGCATGGCCGACGCCAGCGGGCACCGGCCGCGTCTGACCGCGGCGATGAGTGCCGGAGGGCGTGACCTTGCGCAAGTCGTAGTAGACCATTTCCGTGGCCAGGATCACGTCACCGATGGCCACGGACTTGTGGATACCTCCACCGATCCCCACCAGCACCGTGACCTCAGGGTCGAAGGCTTCGACAAGGTTGGCGTATGCGGCCATGGCCGAGCGTTGTCCCTGTTCGAGAGTCATGGTGGCGGCCACCGTCACTCCGTCCACGACCGCCCGGTAGAACGTGAGATCTCCGACGCGATCCCTGCGCAGGCCGAGTGCGGCCTGCACGGCCCGGGTCTCCAGCGGCAGGATGGTGATCACGCCCACCTGGGCGCGCTCCGCGGCTTCGTCGCGAGACGCTCCGGCGGTCCGTACCACCTTGGCGTTGCTGCCCACCGCCGAGTCGCGCACAGTCATGGTGCCGCCGTAGTTCAGGATGCCGTCGACGTGCAGCCGGCTCACGATGATTCACCGTCCTTTTGGTCGTTGGGCTCCTGTTGCTGATCGGACCCGTACTGATTGGTCCGGGAGGCGTTCTTGCCGATGGCCGAGTCACGGATCTCCATTCGGCCCATGTTGAGAACCGTTGCACTGATGATCAGCTGCGCCCGCTTCTTGAACTCGGAGGTGTCCACACCGTGGTCCTCCAGGAATTTCTCCGTCGCCCATAACAGCCGCTGCTCGATGATCTTCATCAGGCCGAGAATCTCGGCGCGGTCGTGCTCGGCATCTTGCCAGGGGGTGGCGCGATCCTCGCGCACTCGATGAGCCGTCCCGACGGCCGACCCTCTGCGCGGCAGGACCGTCCAGTCGACGCGGGCCAGCAACCAGGCCAGGAGCAGCCGAGGCACACCGGCGATGCGCCGCATGGCCAGAATCTCGTCCGGCAGGCGCAGGACCGCTTTGAGTCCCTCCCGCACCACCGACACCCATCCTCTTTCGCCGTAGTGATCGAGGATTTCGTACTCTCTGGGTAGCCGGGTCAGGGCACAGGCCGCGAAGTCGAGACAGAGCGTTCTGGCCTTGATCGTGACGCGGACGAACACCGTCACGACCACCTCACCGGTCGGCGACGTGGAGATCTCCAGGAAGTGGTGAAAGGGACCGTAGGGGTTATTGATTATCTTCCTGCGCTCGTCCGGATCGAGCGAGCGTCGCAGGCGGTCCCGATCCTTGGACAGGACCATCTCCTCTACGTAGATGCGATCCCCGATGCTGAGACCCGGCAGCGAGGTCGGCTCGTTTTCCCCACCGACCTCCTCTACAGCCTTGTGCAGCACGTCCACCAGCATGTCCGGCTCGAAGTCACGGACGCTTTCCTCGGCTTCGGGCGCTTCCGCCTCCGGGAGCAGGGGCACGATGAGCGGTGGAAGCCACTTGTGCACGAGCTCGCCCGCGCCGACGAAGATGTCCTGCGGATCTTCGAAGTAGTCGGCCGTCAAACGCAGGCGGATACCGTCCTCGTCCTCGTCGTCTTCCTCGCTTTTCGTTACAGGCCGCCGGTAAATCGCGTACTCGGACTCCTGCTGTTCCCTGATGCGTTTCATGCGCTGGCTCATCCGTCCGAAACCCAACGAGTCGGAGACCCACATGCGGTTGGCACCCAGCCGTCGGCCTGCGGCCGCGGTGAACGCGAAGAGGGCCAGCGCGGCGATGAGCGCCACCGCCATGCGGAGCACGCTCTCGATGGACTGATATTGCAGCCCCGTCATCAGAAGGGGGGTGACGATGAGCGCTGCACACGCTATGAACAGCAGTCTCACTTCGCGTCGCAGTTCCTCCAGCCCGCGCTTGTGCCGGCGGTATCGCCTGCGGTGCAGGAAGTGGTCGACTGCCTCCAGCGCCTGCCGTCGCCCGACCGCGGGCAGCGTACGAGCCAGGCGCCGCACAGCCAGCCAGAGCAGCAGGATGCACACCACCGTGAGGGCAAGCGCGGGCAGGACCAGCCATGCCCCGACGAACACCGAGAGAAATCCGAGCCGCTCGCAGACCTCCAGCATCAGCGCACGCTTGGCGTGCGCAACAACAGGCACCAGATCGAAGCCGTACGAAGGCGCCACGCGATGAGCGGGGTCGAGCAGCACCCGCCAGATCACCGAGTCGCGAAAGTCCCGGTCGAAGTAGACGCCGGCACACAGTTGCCGGGTGGCTTTACCCCGTGGATGAGCAGGTCGCCGCCCAGGTGAATCCGCACCGTTGGCCATGTGGCCCCTATCTCCTGCTGAGTTTAGGTAGCTATGACCTTAAGTCCGCAACCATATAAGGTCAAGATGACCTAAAGGGAGAGAGTCTTGTCACGCGAGCACCAAGTGGGGATGAAGGTCACTGTCGACCTCGTCATCCTCACCATTCGGGACGACGAACTACATGTTCTCCTCATCGAACGCGGAAATGAACCGTACAGAGGCTGCCAGGCTCTCCCCGGCGGTTTCCTACGGCCCGGTGAGACCCTTGAGCACGCCGCCCGGCGCGAACTCGAGGAGGAGACGGGCCTGGACGCGGCCCTACTGCATCTGGAACAACTTCGCGCCTACAGCGAACCGAATCGCGACCCTCGGGGACGCGTGATCACCATGGCCTTCCTGGCACTCGGCCCCGACCTGCCGATTCCCCAGGCGGGCACGGATGCCGCGAAGGCCGCGTGGGCGCCGGTGTCGTCGGTCCTGCCCGAGCCCGATCTGCTGGCCTTCGACCACCTGACCATCCTTCGCGACGCGTTGGAGCGAGCCCGGTCGCAACTGGAGTACACGACGGTGGCCACCGCATTCTGCCCCGAACCGTTCACCATCTCCGACCTGCGCAAGGTCTATGAGACCGTATGGGGGCTCAAACTCGACCCAAGCAATTTCCGTCGCAAGGTCACCCGCGCCGACCAGTTCTTGGAGGCCACAGGGGAACGGCGGTTCACTGAGCCAGGTCGTCCCGCCCCCCTCTACCGCCGCGGCCCCGCCCAGCTTCTGCACCCGCCGCTGCTACGCGAGGGGCACCTCGCCCGACGCCACACGACCACTTCTGCCCTGCGCTAGTCTCCGCGAGGCGCGCGTGGGGCGGGCAGTATGGATCGCGAGGCCGTTCCGCGTGGCGCCGGGGAAGTCGCCGTTGCGGTTCTTCAGGCCGTCGAACTCCTGTGCCCCATAAGCCTGCAGACGTCACCCCCAGGGAGCGTTCATGTCCACGCTGGTATTGGTTCATGGTTTCTGGCACGGCTCCTGGTGCTGGAGCGAGGTCATCCCCCACCTGGTCGCCGCGGGGCGGACGGCCGTCGCCGTGGACCTGGCGGGGCACGGGCTCTATGCGCGCCGTCCCCGGTGGTTCACCGAGCGGCCCTACGATCGCGCGGCGGTCGCCGCAGAGGTGTCGCCCGTCGCGGACGTGAGCCTGGACGGCGCGGCCGCGTTGCTGACGGAGCAGGTCAAGCGGGTCGGCCGGGGTGAGCCGGTCACGGTGGTCGCCCACAGCGCGGCGGGGCCGGTGCTGACGCGGGTGGCCGAGCAGGCGCCCGAACTGGTGGCGGATGCCCTGTATCTCACGGCGTACATGCCGGCGTCGGACACGCCGGCGGCGGCCTACACGCGGATTCCGGAGGCCGCGGGCGATCAGGTCGCGCCCCTGCTGCAGGGGGATCCGGCCGGGATCGGTGCGCTGCGGCTGGACGTCGCCACCGATGCCCCGGCCTACCGGCGGGGGTTGCGGGAGGCGTTCTACGGTGATGTGGATCCGGTGCTCGCCGACGCCGCCGCCGGGCTGCTGACCCCGGACGGGCCGCTCGGGATCATGCTGGGCACCACGACGCTGACCCGGGCGGGCTGGGGGTCGGTGCCGCGGACGTACGTCCTCTGCGCCAAGGACCAGGCGCTCCAGCCGGCCGTGCAGAGGAGGTTCGTCGCCGAGGCGGACGCGGCGTTCCCCGGCAACCCGATGTCCGTCGTCTCGCTCGACGCCTCCCACTCGCCGTTCCTGTCCATGCCCGGCCGGTTGGCCGAGGTGATCGTACAGAACGGTTGATAGCGGAATTCTGTTATCGTTGATATATGGCTGATCGGGAAGAGGTTCGCCAGCGCATCATCGACGCCACCACCCAGTTGCTGCGCGACAAGGGCCGCGAAGGGGTGACCACGCGTACGGTCAGCGCGGCGGCCGGTGTGCAGGCGCCCACGCTCTACCGCCTGTTCACCGACATGAACGGGCTGCTCGAAGCGGTCGCCGCCGACGGGTTCGCCCGCTATCTCGCGAGCAAGGACAGGCAGGAGCCCTCCGGCGACCCCGTGGACGACCTGCGCCGCGGCTGGGACAACCACGTCGGCTTCGGCCTGGAGAACCCCGAGCAGTACATGCTCATGTTCGGCCGCCAGACCCCCGACGCCCACCGGCGCAGCACCGAGCGGTCGATGGAGAAGCTGCGCCTGCTGATCGAGCGCATCGCCGCCGCCGGCCGGCTCACCGTCGGCGTACGCACCGCGATGGACATGATCCACGCGGCGAGCGTCGGCTGCACGCTCAACCTCATCCGCACCCCGCAGGAGCAGCGCGACCCGGCCCTGCCCGGCCGTCTGCGCGAGGCGGTGCTGGCGGCGATCACCACGGAGACGCCGACCGGCCCGCCGAGCGTGGCTCAGCGGGCCGTGGGGTTGACGGCCGTCCTCGACGACGTGCCGGGTCTTTACACGCCGGGCGAGCGGGCCCTGCTGGACGAGCTGCTCGACAGGGCCGCTCAGAGCAGCTTGTCCTGAGTGAAGGGCACGTCCCTGAGCCGCCGGCCGATGGCGTGGTAGATGGCGTTGCCGATGGCAGCGGGCACCCCGGTCCCCGGCGTCTCGCCGAAGCCGCGGATCCCGGTCAGCTCGGCGTTCGGCTCCTCAGGGTCCACGAAGAGCGCCTCCACCGACGGCACGTCCGCGCAGACGGGCACGAGGTACGTCGACAGGTTCGGGTTGACGACCCGCGCGGTGTTCGGGTCCACCATCGTGTGCTCCATCAGCGCGAACCCGATCCCCCACGTCACCCCGCCGATGACCTGCCCGCGCGCGGTCCTGCGGTTGAGCACCCGGCCCAGGTCGTACGCGGCCACCACCCGCGACACCCGCAGCCGCCCCAGCCGTGGGTGGATGCGCACCTCGAGGAACACCGCGCCGAACGCGTGCCCGCCGGTGTTCCTCCTGCTCCCCGTGGCCTCGACGGGCCGGCCGTGGCGGCGCATGACGTCGCGGTAGGTGTCCGTGCGCCCGCGAGCGGACAGGCGGCCGTTCTCGGCCACGACCTCGCCGGCGGGCACGCCGTGCAGCGGTGAGCGCGGGTCGGCGACGGCCAGCGCGATCACGGCCTGCCGCGCCTGCCCCGCCGCCTCGGCCGCCGGGCCCGCCACGCTGGGCATCGTGGCCGACCCGGCGGACAGAGAGGCGGCGGGGTACGCGGTGTCGCCGAGCAGCGTCGTGACGTGCCCGAGCGGCAGGCCGAGCCCTTCCGCGGCGATCTGGGTGAGCACGGTGTAGGTGCCGGTGCCGATCTCCTGGGTCGCGGTCCGCAGCGTCGCCCGCCCGTCGGTGCCGACGGTGAGCCTGGCCTGGGACGGGATGGCGGCGTGGGTGTGGGTCTCGGTGGCCATGCCCCAGCCGACGTACTCGTCGCCGTCCCTGGTGGTGCCCGGCTTGGGCCTGCGCCGTGACCAGCCGAACGCCTCGGCCGCCACCCGGTAGCACTCCAGCAGCCGCTTGCCCGGGTAGGGCGCGGGCGGGTCGGCCTGCTGGTCGACGTCGGTGTGGTTGCGTACGCGCAGCTCGACGGGGTCGATGCCGAGCTCGTAGCTCAGCTCGTCCATGGCGGTCTCGAGGCCGAAGTGCGCGGTCGTCTCGGGCGAGCGCATGTAGCTCGACGTGGGCAGGTCGAGGCGGACGCCGAGCTGGCGTACGTGCACGTTCGGGCAGGCGTACAGGCGCACCGCCGACTCGCTGCCGTTGTAGATCGCCTCGTCCACGCGGGTCACCTGGGCCGTCGAGGTGCTCTCGATGGCGGTCAGCCGGCCCTGCCGGTCGGCGCCCAGCCGCAGGTGGTGGCGGTGCTCGGCGCGGTGGCCGTTGGAGGTGTACATCTGCGCGCGCGACAGCACCAGCCGCACGGGCCGGCCGCAGAGCTCCGCCACCGCCGCGGTGAGCAGGGTGTGCGGGTACGTGGGGCCCTTGGCGCCGAACCCGCCGCCCAGGTAGGGCGAGACGACCCTGACCTTCTCCGCCGGCTGGTCGAACCCGAACGCGGTCGCGACGGCGTCCCGCGCGAACACCACGCCCTGGGTGCTCTCGTAGAGGGTCAGGGTGCCGTTCTCCCAGACGGCGGTGGTGGTGTGCGGCTCGATCGGGTTGTGGTGGTGCATCGGGCTGCTGTACGTCCGGTCGACGCGTACCGGTGCCTGTTCGAACGCGGCGGCGGCGTCACCCCTGGCGATCTCGTTGGGCCGGTCGCGGAACCGCTCGGGCAGGAACGCCTCGCCGAGCACGTCCGCCATCCGGACGACCGGCTCCTCGGCCCGGTAGCGCACCTTCACCAGCGCGGCCCCCTCCTGGGCCTGCTCCAGGGTCTCGGCCACGACGTACGCGACCGGCTGCCCCTGCTGGTGCACCCGCGTGTCCTGCATAGGGATGAACCGCCGGTTGTACGGAAAATTCGGCAAATTGAGCCGCCGCAGGTCCGCGTGCGTGTAGACCGCGACCACGCCCGGATGCGCCAGCGCCGCCCGGCCGTCGATCTCCAGCACCTCGCCACGCGCGATCGTGCTCATCACCAGCGCGCCGTGCAGCACACCGGACACCTCCTGGTCAGCGGCGTAACGGGCGGCGCCGGTGACCTTCGCCCGGCCGTCCACCCGCGCCACGCCCTTGCCCACCAGCCCGCTCATCGCAGCCCTCCCAGCTCACCGAGGATGCTCACCAGCGCCCGCTGGACGAGCTCGACCTTGAACGCGTTCCCCTCGTACGGCTTCGCGTCCGCGACCAGGAGCCGGCCCGCCTCCTGGATCGCCTGCGGGGTGAGCGGACGGCCCCGCAGCGCCGCCTCGACCCGGGTGTCCCGCCACGGGCGGGTGCCCACGCCGCCGAACGCCAGCCGTACGTCCCGCACCACGCCGCCCCTCGTCCGCAGCGCGGCGGCCACCGACACCACCGCGAACTCGAACGTGGCCCGGTCGCGCAGCTTCAGGTAACGCGACCGCCCGGCGAGGTCCGTGCGGGGCACGTCGACCCGGGTGATCAGCTCGCCGGGACGCATGGCCGTCTCCTGGTCAGGAGTGGACCCGGGCAGGAGGTAGAAGTCGGCGATGGGGACCGCGCGCTCGCCACCGGGGCCGAGCAGGTGCACGGTCGCCTCCAGCGCGGTCAGCGCCACCGCCAGGTCGGAGGGGTGGGTGGCGATGCAGTGGTCGCTGCCCCCGAGGACGGCGTGCGGCCTGTTCTGACCGGTGATGGCGGGGCAGCCGCTGCCGGGCACCCGCTTGTTGCAGGCCGAGCCGGCGTCGCGGAAGTATCCGCACCTGGTGCGCTGCAACAGGTTCCCGCCGATCGAGGCCATGTTGCGCACCTGCGGGGACGCCGAGGCCAGCAGCGCCTCCGACAGCACGGGGAACTCTTCGCGCACCCCGGCGTGCTCGGCGACCTGCCGCATCCTGGCCGCCGCTCCGATGCGCAGCGCGCCGGAGCGGGCGGTGATGGAGGCGAGGTTCAGCCGGTTGACGTCGATGAGGTGGTCGTGGGCCTCGGCGCCGTCACGCATGAGGTTGAGCAGGTCCGTGCCGCCCGCCACGTACGTCGCGTTGGGGGTGCTCGTCGCGGCCCGCACCGCGCCGGCCGGGTCGCGGGCTACGGTGTAGCCGAAGGCCCTCATCGCCGCACCTCCTTCGCGGCGTCGGCGACGGCGGCCACGATGTTCTGGTAGGCCGCGCACCGGCACAGGTTCCCGCTCATCCACTCGCGGATCTCCGTCTCGGAACCCGCGTGCCCCTCGTCGATGCAGGCCACCGCCGACATGATCTGGCCGGGCGTGCAGGCGCCGCACTGGAAGGCGTCGTGCTTGATGAACGCCTCCTGCACCGGGTGCAGCTCGTCGCCCCGCGCCAGCCCCTCCACCGTGGTGATCTCGGCCCCCTGCCGCATCACCGCCAGCGTCAGGCACGACTTGACCCGCTCGCCGTCCACCAGCACCGTGCAGGCCCCGCACTCGCCGCGGTCGCAGCCCTTCTTGGTGCCGGTCAGGCCGAGCCGCTCGCGTAACGCGTCCAGCAAGGTCACCCGCGGCTCCAGGACGACCGTGCGCGCCCGGCCGTTGACGGTCATCTCGATCTCCATCGTCGTGCCGGGCGCGGCGGCGGCGTGTGCCGGGGCGGGGAACGCGATGCCGCTCCCCGCCACCGCCGCGGCGGCCGCGGTCACGGCGGCGCCCTTGATCACCGTGCGGCGGGTGTGCAGGGACGGGTCGAGCAGGGCTTCCGTACGTTTCTCCGGTGGTTCGTGCGGGTCGAAGGTGGATCTGCTGCCGTGGTCGTTCATCGCGCTCCCTCCCCAGACATGTAAGCACTGAAAACGCTATTTCGTTATCGGTGCTTACGTCAAGAGGTGCTAACGGCAGCGTGTTAGCAGCGATTCAGCTCATGTGGGACGCGAACCACTCCAGCATCGGCTGCGGCCGCCGCTGGAACTCCAGGTAGCCGTCGAAGCGGCGGTTCGTGCCGCGTACCCATTGGAGCCTCTTGTCGGCGACCGGGATGTTGTCGAACATCGCCTGCACGTCGCTCGGATGCGTGAGCGTGTCGTCGTGCACCTGGTACAGGAACGTCGGAACCCGCACCCCCTTCGCCCACTCCCGCGGCTGCCGTGCCGCGAACGGGATGCCGGTCCGCAGCACCACCAGCCGCTCCAGCTCGTCGATGCGATCGGCCGGCACCCCTGCCATGACCAGCCGCCGCGCCATGATGACCTCCATGGTGACCGGCTGCGGCCCCACCAGGCAGCGCACGCCCTCGAACGCCCGCGGCTCCCTGCTCATCGCGTGGAACGTCGAACTGCAGCCCAGGCAGCGGCTGAACAGCCCGATCCGCATGCCCTTGGTGTCGCGGCGCTCGCGCGCGTACCGGAGCGAGCCGAGCACGTCACGCGACTCGAAGATCCCGCTGGAGGCGATGCCGCCGTTGGCGGCGCCGCTGAGGCCGGAGTTGCGCAGATCGTAGGCGAGCACGTTGTAGCCGGCGTCGTGCAGGATCTTGTAGTCGGGCACGAGATCCACCTCGATGTCGTTGCCACTGGAGCTCCAGATCGACGTCCACGGCTCCAGATGGCCGGGCAGCCCCGACCGGTTGAATCCCATCGGATGGTTGGCGATGATCAGCCGGTCGGAGCCACGGGCGGGGATGAACCAGCCCTCGATGGGCACGCCGTCGATCGCCTGGAAGGTGACGTCCTCGTAGTCGAGGCCCTGCTCCGCCGGCGTGTGCATGATCGGCGAGCGGAGCTGCTGGCCGAACGCGTCGGCCATCTGCCGCAGGATCTCGTCCTCGCCGGGCGCGGCCGCCGCCGTCGTGCCGGCGAGGAGGGGGACGGCCGACAGCCCGGCCGCCGTTCTGAGCACGGCGCGGCGCGTCGTCGCGGACACGTGGTTCTCGCTTCTTCTCATGGCTCCCATGGTCGGGAGAGCCCGCCCGCGCGGTCCAAAGCCTGTGCGGCATCCTCATACGCCCGAGGCATCACCCGACGTCAGGCCCGGAGCTATGCTGCAGGCATGGCCGAGTCAGAGCCGGATCTCGACTTACGATCAGTGCGCTACTTCACCGTCGTCGCCGAGCACCGGCACTTCGGCCGGGCCGCGCAGGCCCTGCACATCACCCAGCCCTCGCTGAGCCGCCAGATCCGCGCGCTCGAACGCCGGCTCGGCACTCCCCTGCTCGACCGCACCCCGCACGGCACCCGGCTCACCGAGGCCGGCGAGGTGTTCCTGCCGCGCGCCAAGGCGTTGTTGCGGTCATCGGCGCAGGCGGTGTCCGCCACCCGCGCCGCGGCCCGTCCCCGCAGGATCGCGATCGGGCACACCCTGCACGTGCCCGTCCTGCCCGCCGTACGCGAGCTGCGCCACCGCCATCCCGACGCCGACGTCCGCGTGGTGCAGCTGGCCTGGAACGAACCGCGCGCCGCGCTGCTGGAGCGCCGGGTGGACGCGGCGGTGTGCCGCCTCCCGCTCCGCGACGCCGGCCTCCAGGTGACGCTCCTGTACGACGAGCCGCGCGTCGTCCTCGTCGCCCGCGACCACCGCCTGGCCGGCAAGGACCACGTGACCCTCGACGACCTCGACGGCGAACCCATCCCCCGCCTGCCCGACCCGCTGTGGAACGCGTACTGGCGCCTGGTCCCCCGCGCGGACGGCCCGCTCGTGGAGTCGCCCGAGGAGAAGTTCGAGATCGTCGCCGCCGGCCAGGCCGTGGCCATCGTCTCCGCCGGCCTGCGCGCGGACCACCCGGGCGTCACCAGCGTCCCCCTGGACGGCGTGCCGCCGAGCCAGGTGGCACTCGCGACGCGAGCCGGCGACGACAATCCCCTGCTCACCCCGCTCCGCGAGTCCGCCCTGCTCCGCCTCACCGGCCGGCACGGTGGGTGAGGCGGAGCGCGGTGGCGGTGACGGCCTGGAGACCCATGATGACCGCAAGCGTGACGGGCTCCTGGACGTTGAGCACGCCTCGATCGCACCGTGCGGGTCGAGTGCATGCCTGGGCGCGGCGACCGATCGGTCGCCGCGCCCAGGTGGGGTCAGCCGGCGGCCACGGCGGTCAGTTCGTCCAGGACCAGCGTGCCGGTGTAGCGGGCGTCGGGGTTGATCTCGTTGAAGAAGATGCGGCGCAGGCTCACCGGGTACGCCATGCCGTCCGGCACGTCGTACGTGATCTGCTGCCACCCGGGTTCGGTGATGAAGGCGGGTTCGATCGTGTGCAGGGTGCCGTTGCGGTCGACGACCTCCAGGCGGGTCCGCTGGTCGTGGCCCTCCGACCGCACCCACAGCTTGAACGCCGTCGGCTGGCCGGCCACCGGGAGGAGGTTGGCGGACGGCCAGATGCCGACGCCGCGCGTCTCGGTGCTCTGGGTGAAGTCGTAGTCCAGCTTCAGCCCGTTCCCGGCGTGACCGTCGGGGGTGGAGGAGGCGGTGCCGGTGGCGCGCAGGCTCCAGAAGTCCCAGTTCGACGTGTCGTCGAAGGTGTCCACGACGTCCTGGGAGGTTCCGATGCCGACGACCAGCTCGGTCCGCACGCCGCCGGCGGTCACCGTGACGACGTGCTCGCCCTCGGCGGCCTTGGCGGTGACGGTGAACGCGCCGTCGCCGGTCGGGGTCACGTCCAGCGCCGCCTTGTCGTAGGTGAGGCGGACGTCGGCGGGGTCGATGGGGGCGGCGTATCCGGCGGCGTCCGCGCCGTTGACCTCGAAGGTCCCCTGGGCGTCCTTGGTCAGGAGGTTGATGCGGCGGGTGCCGGTCTCCAGGCGGGCCAGCGGGCCGAGCACGGTGAGGCCGA
This sequence comes from Nonomuraea sp. NPDC049504, assembly GCF_040676845.1. Taxonomy (NCBI): domain Bacteria; kingdom Bacillati; phylum Actinomycetota; class Actinomycetes; order Streptosporangiales; family Streptosporangiaceae; genus Nonomuraea; species Nonomuraea sp. NPDC049504. The sequence goes on along the minus strand of NZ_JBFAPT010000008.1, from coordinate 164,843 downwards.
TGTCGCCGGCGGCCTTGCCGTGCTTGGCCGTCACGGTCGTCTCACCGGACGCCAGCGCCCGGAAGACGCCGTCGCGGTCCACCCGGCCGACCCGGCCGTTGCCGGCCCGCCACTGCGGCCTGACGTTGCGGGGCTTGTCGGCGGGCCCGTACGTCTCGTCGTACGCGGCCGCCGTCAGCCGGCGGGTGAGCCCGGGGAAGACCCGCTCGGTACGCCACGACGCGGCGGCCTCGGGCCCGGGGAACCGGTCGCGCTCGGTCGCCGTGCTCACCCAGAAGCCCTTGGCCTTGCCGCTGCCCTTGGGCAGGAACATGGCCAGCCCGGTCGGCACGGGACGGGTGCCCGCCGCGTCCGACGGCCGGTTGACGAGGTCCACCTGCTGCTGGCCCGGTTCGCGGACGACGAGCGTGGTCGAGCCGCCGCCGTCGAGGTTGAGCGCGGTGTGCGCCCCCAGCTTCACCATCATCTCGGCCAGCTCGTCCAGCCCGACGCCGCGGGAGAACTCGGGTTGCCGGCCGTCCACCGCGACCAGCCACATCTTGGTCCCGTCGGCGGAGAACCCGACGGCGGTGCGGGGCTCCGGCGTGTTGTTCTCGGGCGGGAGCTGGAGCGGCTTGCCGTCGGCGACGATGAGCTGGCGTCCGCTCACGGCCGCCTTGACCTTCATGTCGCCGGGAGCGCGTACGGCGTAGTCGACGGAGACGGGGTCGCCGACCCGCAGCGAGGACAGCGCGTCGGCGCCGGCCTCCCGTCCCACCAGCACGAACGCGCCTTCGGTGATCGCGCCCTCGCGGGGGACGTCCAGCACCTCGGTCACGACGCCGTCGCGCACGACCACCTCGATGGTCCGCGCGACGCCCCTGACCGGATGGCAGCGGCAGTAGGTGCCCCAGACCGGGGTGAACATCCCGATCTGGTCCTTGAGCAGCTCGGCCTTGTTGAGCGCGTCCAGGGGGACGGTCCCGCCGGGCAGCTTGACGGTGCCCTCGAAGACGATCTCGCCGATGGCGCCGATCTGGTCCTCGGAGAACATCACCGCGGTCTGGTTCGTCTGCGTCGCCTTCGTGTTGGGCAGCGGCGACTGCAGCAGCTCGCCGTCCTGGACGGCCACGCCCCACGGCGCGCCCGAGGCGGCGATGTCGAAGTAGTCGGCGTTCGTCGCCGCGATGGCGCCCGCTTCGCGCGCCATGTCGAGCAGCGGCCGCCGCGCGGCGACCTGGCCGGGGAACAGCCGCCCGATCTGCACGCCGGCCTTGAGGTCGACGGACATCTGGTACGTCTGCAGCCAGCCGGGCTCCCCGGTGGCGCCGTCGGGCCCGTACAGCTCGACCGTGCTCAGCTCGACGCCGGGAGCGACCGGCTGGGTCTCACGGTAGGTCTCGGTGCGGCCCTCGACGACGACCGCCGCGGCGGCGGGCGGCGGCGTCGCCGCGTACGCCGGGCCGGTCAGGACGAAAGCGAGAGCCGCAGATAACAGGCTCCAGCGCCGCAAACCACGACGGGACATGACCATCCTCCTCAAACAGCGATATCGGCCGCGCGCCGGAGCATGTACGCCGTCACCGGCGCGAACTCGGCGGGCGTGAAGTTGTCCTCGATCGGCAGGACGGGCTCGTGCCGTCCCCTGGCGTGCGCCAGGAACAGGGCGATGTCGTTGGCGTCGGCGATCGACAGCGTGTGCAGGCCGGCCGCGATCGCCGCGCCCGCCATGCCGTGGTCGGCGATGACGAGATCGATCCGCGCGCCGCCGCCGGCCACCGCGGCGATCATGGCCTCCATGTAGTCGGGCCGGTGGGTGTGCAGGATCGCCTCGTCGTGGAAGGCGCACGCGACCCCGCCGAAGAACCGGATCCCGGTCTCGCCGGCGGCGTGGGCCCCGACGGCGCGGTCGAGCCGGTGGTCGTCGAGGACGCGGACGATCCTGTTGCCCGCGCTCCGCAGCGCGCGCGCCAGGTCGGCGTAGTGGTCGAGCAGCCCGGTCGGGTGCCCGGTCGCCAGCAGCACCGTGCCGCCGCCGTCCCGCAGGAAGGGGGCGAGGGCGTCGGCGTGCGCCCTGATGCCGGCCAGCGTGTGCTCGGGCGCGATGTACCCGAGCTCGGGGTCGCCGTCGGTGATGCGGTCGCCGATGCCGGCCTCGACGGCGGCCACGACCTCGTCGATGGCCGCGGTACGCCAGTCCTCCAGGCCGAAGGTGTTGTCCAGGTCTCCCTTGAGCATCTTGTGCGCGTACGCCAGTGACTGCCGGCGGACGGTCCTGATGCCGCCGGACAGTCTCCGCTCGACGAGCAGCTCGCGCAGGTCCGCCTCTTCGTGTGCGATGCCCATGCCGTCAGCTCGCCGCCGCCGCGACGACGGGACGGGCGGCGGCTTCCGGCGGGCGCCACGCGCCCTCGACCCTGGGGAACGCCCGCGCCGCTCCCTCGCCGATGCTCAGCCGCACCTTCGCCCCCGGCGACCAGCCGCTCTGGGCCGAGTGCACGATCACGACCGAGCCGCCGACCTCGACGTAGGTGCGGACGACCGGGCCGAGGAACTGCACGTCGCGGACGACGCCGCGCAGCGCCCCCGCGCCGGGGGCGTCCTCCTCGCTGAGCGACACGTCCTCGGGGCGTACCGACACGTCCACGGGTGAGCCGGGCGAGACGGAGGACGACGTGCTCGCGGGCGTCGCGGGGAGCACCGCTCCCGCGACGTTCACCTCCCACGACTCGTCCGAGCCGCCCGCGTACTCCCCCGCCAGCCAGTTCGTGATGCCGACGAAGTCGGCGACGAACCCGTTGGACGGGGCCAGGTAGATCTCGTGCCCGCTGCCGAGCTGTTCGAGCGAGCCGTCCTTCATGACGGCGATCCGGTCGCCCAGGGCCAGCGCCTCCTCCTGGTCGTGGGTGACGTAGACGATCGTCGTCCCGGTGTCGCGCTGGATCTCGCGCAGCTGGGTGCGCAACTGGATGCGGGTCTTCGCGTCGAGGTTGGACAGCGGCTCGTCCATGAGCAGCACCGACGGCCGGATCGCCAGCGACCGGGCGACCGCGACGCGCTGCTGCTGGCCGCCCGACAGCTCGTTCGGCCGCCGGCCGCCGAGACCCGTGAGGCCGACCAGCTCCAGCGCCTCCTCGGTGCGCCGGGCCCGCTCGTCCTTGGCCAGTTTCTGCGCCTTCAGCCCGAACTCGATGTTCTCCGCGACGGTGAGGTGCGGGAAGATCGCGTAGTCCTGGAACACCATGGACGTCGGCCGCGCGTCGGGGCCGTACCCCGACACGTCCACGCCGTCGATGAGCACGCTCCCGCTGTCCGGCTGGATGAACCCGGCGATCATCCGCAACGTGGTGCTCTTGCCGCACCCGCTGGAGCCGAGGAGGCAGAGGAACTCGCCGCGGCCGACGACGAGGTCGAGGTCGCGTACGGCCGGCACCCCGCCGAACGACTTGCACAACGCCTTCAGTTCGATCATGGAATCTCCATCAGCAGGTGTCACAGGTCGTAGAGCCGCAGCCGGGAGCCGAGGGCGAGCTTCGCGACGGCGAGCCCGGCGAAGCTGACCACCATCAGGCCGGCCGCGACGCCGGTCGCGGCGCCCCACTGGCCGAACTCGGCGAGGTTGACGATGGTGGGCGCGCCCAGGCCGATGCCCGGCGAGGTCAGGAAGATCACGGCACTCAGCGTGTTGATCGCGTGGAGGAACCCGAACACGAGCGACGTGGTGAACGCGCCGCCCAGCAGGGGGAACATGATCTGGACGATGACCCGGGCGCGCGAGGCGCCGAGGTCGGTGGCGGCCTCGTCGATCGACGGGCTGATCTGGTTGATGGTGGTCACCGCGGTCCGGTAGCCGACCGGGATGGCCCGCACGACCATGACCAGCACCAGGATCAGCGCGGTGCCGGTCAGCGCGATCGGCGGCTCGTTGAACGTGAGCAGCCACGAGATGCCGATCATCGTCCCGGGGATCGCCGACGGCAGCACCGCGAGCCCGTCCATCACGCCCCGGCCGAAGACCCGCGTGCGGTGCACGACGTACGCGGCGACCAGCGTGCTGATCGTCGTGATGATCGCCGCCGTGGCGGAGAACAGCGCGGAGTTGCGGATGTCGTCGCCGCGCAGGAGGGCCGTCTGCCAGTGGTCCAGCGTCAGGCTCCAGTCCGCGCCCCACGCCCGGGTGAACGAGCCGACCAGGATGCTCCCGTAGATGAGGATCATCAGGACGCTCACCAGGCCGAGGACGGTGAGCAGGCCGCGCCGCACGGCCGCGGGCAGCGGCGCGGGCGGCAGGCTGCCCGTCTTCCCCGACACGGTGACGGCGGAGCGCCGCGCGAGCACGCGCCGCTGGATCAGGAAGAGGATCAGCGTCGGTACGAACAGCAGCACGCACAGCACCGCCGCCATCCCGAAGTCCTGCCGGCCCACGGCCTGCACGTACGCCTCGACCGACAGCACCTGGTACCCGGCCCCGATGAGGACGGGGTTGCCGAAGTCGGTGATGACGAACATGCCGACGAGCAGCAGCGCGTTCAGGATCGTGGGGAACGCCAGCGGCAGCGTGACCCGGCGGAAGGTCTGGAACCAGGTCCAGCCGAGGTCCCGGCTGGCCCACTCCAGGGTGGAGCCGATGTTCTTCAGCGTCGGCAGCAGGGTCAGCGTGGCCATGGGGAAGAAGGCGAGCGTCTGCACGAGCCAGAGCCCGCCGAGCCCCAGGAGGCTGATGTCGAGACCGAACAGCTCGTGCGTGATCAGGCCGCGCCGCCCGAACAGCAGCAGCACCGCCAGGCCGACGACGAACGGCGGCGAGATCAGCGGGAGCAGGGCCATCACCCGCAGCACGGCCCGGCCCCTGATGTCGGGCCGGCTGAGGGCGTAGGCGAACAGGAAGCCGACCACGGTGGCGCTCAGCGTCGAGGCCACACCGATGACGACGGTGTTCTTCGCGGCCGTCGCCACGCGCGGCTCGGCCAGCCTGCTCCACGCCTCGCCGTCGGGCTCGAACAGCATGGCGACCGTCGGCACGAGGACGAGGAGGAGGAGCAGGCCGGCGACGTAGGCGACGAGCGTGCCCACCGTGATCCGGTCGGCCAGCAGGCGGCGGCGACTGCGCCGCTGCCAGTCAGGCCGGGTCCCGGGGGCCCGCTCGGTCCTTTCTTCTGGTACGACGGTCCGCTGGGTCGTCGAAGGCACGGGCATCAGACCCCGTACCGCTTGGCGAACTCCTTGGACACCGCGTCGCGCATCTCACCCGCGCGTACCGGGTCGTAGTCCACCAGGTCGAGCTCGGCGAGACCCTGCGCGCCGTCGGGCAGGTCCACGTCGCTGCGCACGGGGTAGGAGTGGACGAGGTCGACGATCATCTGGGACGCCTTCCTGCCCTGCAGCCACTGGACGAACTTCTCGCCGCCCTGGGGGTTCGGCGAGCCCTGGACGAGCGCGTTGCCGGAGATGACGACGCCGGTGGGCTTGGGGTAGACGAGCTCGATGGGGAACCCGGCCCCGCGCACGTTGAGCAGGTCGTGGGCGAAGGAGACGCCGGCGGCGTACTCGCCGGTGGCGACCAGCTGCGACGGCGCTCCCCCGCTGTCGGTGTACTGGCCGATCAGCTTGTGGAACTCGTCGAGGAACTTCCACGCGCCCGCCTCGTCGCCGTGGCGGAAGATCTGCGTCGCCACGAACGTGTACCCGGTGCCGGACAGCGTCGGGTTCGGCATGACGAGCTGGCCCTTCAGGTCGGGGCGCAGCAGCTCGTCCCACGTCGTCGGGAGCGGGGCGCCGCCGGTCTCCTCCTTCCACCGGTCGGCGTTGACGCCGACGGTCATCAGGATGAGCTCGTTGGCGTGCCAGTAGCCCTCGGGGTCGACGAACCGCTTGTCGATGCCCTCGGCGGCGGGCTTGAACGACCGGATCAGCTTCTCCTTGGCGAGCGGTCCGGCGTCCCCGCTGGCCAGGCCGATCACGTCGGCCGCCGGACGGCCCGCCTCGGCCTTCAGCCGCGCCAGGAGCTCGCCGGCGCTCTGCCGCAGCACCTCGACCTCGGTGCCGGTCTCGGCCGTGAACGCCTCGGCCAGCCGCCGGGCGGGCTCTTCCGGCATCGGCGTGTACCAGGTCACCGTGCCGCCGCCGGACGCGGACGCGGCGTCGTCGCCGCCGGACCCGCAGGCCGACCCGAACATGAGGAGTGCGAGAGAGAGCGCGCCTGCGGCGACTCGTAACAGGGACTTGTGCATGAGTGACCGCCTTCGGATCGATGCGCCCACAGGAAGGGGACGCAAGGTCACGATGCACGAAATGGTGTTATCTGTGACGCGAGGTGTCAATACCTCTTGTAGACCAATTGGCTGCTCGTCATCCCAGAGACGTCGCCGTGTGGGTCACTCCGCGGGGGTGTCCGAGGTCCTCCTCAGGGGTCGCCGTCAGGTCCAGCTCCGATGTGATCATGTAGCGGTCGCCGCGGAACAACGTCTGGGTGAACTCGATGGGAACGCCGTCCGACGTGCGGGTCGCCGTCCTGAAGAGGAACGCCGGAGAGTACGGCGGCGCGTCCAGCACGGCCGACTCCTCCTGGCTGAGCACCGTCGGCTCGATGGTCTGCGTGCCGGCCGCCACCTTCAGGCCGTACTTCTCCGACAGCAACTGGTAGAGGGACTTCTCCTCCAGCTCGTCGGCGGGCAGGCCGGGCACCAGCGCGTCGGGCAGCGTCGTGGTGGCGAGCGCGATCGGGTCGCCGTCGGCCAGCCGCAGCCGGCGGATCGTCACGATCGTGTCGGACGGCGCGATCTGCAGCCGCCAGCTCATGCGCACGCCCGCGTCGGAGCGCTCCACGCCGACGACGCGGGTCGAGGGCGTGATGCCCCGCCTGCGCAGCCCCATGGAGAACGACGACGCCGTCGGCGACTGCGTGATCGTGGGCCGCGCGACGTAGGTGCCGCTGCCCTGCTTGCGGATGAGGTGGCCGTCCCTGACCAGGTCGTCGACGGCGCGCCGCACTGTGAGCCTGGAGACGCCGCAGTCCTCTTCGAGCACCCGCTCGGGCGGAATCGGATCTCCCACGTTGAGGTCTTCGAGCAGGCTCATGATCCGCTCGCGGACCATGTTGTGCTTGCGCCCGCGACGAGCGTCCGCGTCGCTCACGTCCACCCCCTCCTGCCCTCTATGGCCCCTTTATGGCGACACCCGCACTTCCCCCGCATTTTACGTCACGGCCACGGATTGGTATTGACGACTTGTATACCAACTCTTACAGTCACCGAAGAATCATGACCTTCCGGTGAACCAGGGCGGGGCGTGCTGACGCCACCGCCACTCCTCCGTCCCATGGCTGGCCGCGACCGTCAGGCCGGGTCCGATCATCGTCGCATCAGGGCCGACGCATGACCACCCTGCCCCGACCCGCGCCTCCCCCCGACCGGCCTCAGCCCTGAGCAGCATCGTTCCGACAAGGGAGCACCGATGGGCAACCACATGGTCAATCGACGTCATCTCTTCGGGCTCGCGGGCGCCGGCGGCGCCGCCCTCGCGATCCCCGGCCTGTTACCGACGCCGGCGAACGCCGCCGTCCCGCACCCGCCCGCCGCGTGGCCCACCGAGTTCGTCGAGGTGACGCCCAGCGTCGAGGGCGACATCGCCTGGTACGACGTCTCGCACTGGGGCGTCGAGGGCAAGGGCTGGTCCGACACGGCGGCCTACTACGACCGGCTGCCGGCCAAGGCGGAAGGCGTCGTGACCCCCGAGGTCTGGGTGCGCAGCCGCAACTCCTCGGGGCTCCTGACCCGGTTCGTCACCGACTCGACCATCTTCCGGGCCCGCTACCGGCTCAGCCTGGCCACCGTCGCGATGTACCACATGCCCGCCATCGGCCACAGCGGCGTCGACCTGTACGCGCGCACCCCGGAAGGCCAGGACGCCTGGCTCGCCAACACGCACCCGGCGGCGCAGAACGTCGACCAGCAGATGGGCATCGCGGTCGATCCGGGCGAGCGCCTCTACACCGCGTACCTGCCGCTCTACAACAGCCCGCAGCGGCTGGAGATCGGCGTCCAGGCCGGCGCCAAGTTCCTCGGGGTCGCGCCGCGCACCACCCCGCCCGCCGTCTTCTACGGCAGCTCGATCATGCAGGGCGGCGTCGCGTCCAGGCCCGGCATGTCCATCACCGCGCTCCTGGGCCGCCGCTTCGACGTCCCCACCATCAACCTCGGCTTCTCCGGCAACGCGCGCATGGAGCCCGAGATCGCCCAGCTCCTCACCGAGCTCGACGCGTCCGTCTACGTGGTCGACAGCTCCCCCAACATGAACCCGCAGCAGATCTCCGAGCGCGCAGAACCCTTCATCCGCATCCTGCGCGCCGCCCGCCCCGACACGCCCATCGTGATGGTCGAGGACCGCCGGTACGGCGACGGCCAGTTCGTCGAGTTCCGCCGCACCCGCAACGCCCAGAACGCGGCCGCCCTGCGCACGGCCTACGAGAACCTGCGCGCCTCCGGCGTCAGAGGTCTGTCCTACCTCTCGGCCGACAAGCTCCCCGGGCCTGAGGAGCTGGTGGACGGCTCGCACCCGAGCGACCTCGGCATGGCGACGTACGCGAAGGCGTACGAGAAGGTGCTGCGCCCGATCCTGCGGAGACACGACCACTGACCTGCCGGATCTCCGAGCACGGCCGACGCCGTCACCGGCGTCGGCCGTCATTTCGGTGGACATCACCGGCGCCTCGTTGGCACCGTGGCCGGCATGCGACAGGAAGACATCTGGGACGCCGAGACCGCGCAGCGCTACGACACGCCGGGCACCGGCATGTTCGCCCCCGAGGTCCTGGGGCCAGCGGTGGACCGCCTCGCCGGCCTCGCCGGGGACGGGCGGGCGCTCGAGTTCGCCATCGGAACCGGCCGGGTGGCCGTGCCGCTCGCCGAGCGCGGGGTGCCGGTCACCGGCATCGAGCTGTCACCCGCCATGATCGCCCAACTGCGTGCCAAGGCGGACGAGGCGACGATCCCGGTGGTCGTCGGTGACATGGCGACGGCCACGGCCCCGGGGAAGTACACGCTCGTCTACCTCATCTACAACACCATCTCGAACCTGCTCACGCAGGCCGAACAGGTCGCGTGCTTCCGCAACGCCGCCCGGCATCTCAGCCCCGGCGGCCGGTTCGTGATCGAGCTGTGGGTACCCGAGCTGCGCGAGCTGCCCCCGGGGCGGCAGGCCACGGTCCGGCACTCCGAGCCCGGCTACATCGGCTTGTACACCTACGACGTGCTGCGCCAGCACGTCGTCTCACACCACTTCAGGTTCTCCGAGGGCAGGCAGGCCGAATTGTTCCGCAGCCCGCACCGCTACATCTGGCCGGCCGAACTCGACCTCATGGCTCAGCTGGCCGGAATGGAGCTGGAGACCCGGCACGCGGACTGGGCGGGAGCCGAGTTCACCGCCGAGTCACGCTCGCACGTGTCGGTCTATCGCGTCCCCCCTGCCGCTTCCAAGCTATAGCGCGACCCGGGGCTTGCGGCAAGACCCCGGGCACGGCCCAGACTGGAGCGCATGTTCGACGTGATCATCGCAGGTGGCGGGCCGACCGGTCTGATGCTGGCGGCCGAGCTGCGGCTGCACGGCGTACGGGTGCTGGTGCTGGAGAAGGAGACCGAGCCGGCCCCGTACGCCAAGGCGCAGGGCCTGCACGTACGCAGCATCGAGATCATGGACCAGCGCGGCCTGCTGGAACGCTTCCTCGACCACGGCCGCCGGCACCCGCTGCGCGTCTCACTCGGCGGGGCGGACCGGCCCGCGCCCGCCGATCTGGACACCGCGCACGGCTACCTGCTCGCCATCCCGCAGATCGTCACCGAACGCCTGCTGGCCGAGCACGCCGCGGGGCTGGGCGCCGAGATCCGGCGCGGCGCCCAGCTGACCGACCTCGACCAGGACGACGACGGCGTGACCGCCGAGCTGAGCGACGGCACGCGCCTGCGCGCCCGCTACCTCGCGGGCTGCGACGGCGGCCGCAGCACCGTGCGCAAGCTGCTCGGCATCGGCTTCCCCGGCGAGCCGAGCAGGATGGACACGCTGCTCGGCGAGATGGAGGCGGACGAGGACCCGTCGGCGATCGCCGCCGCCGTCGCGCGGATCCGTCAGACGCAGCCGCGCTTCGGCCTGGCGCCGCTGGGCGGCGGGGCGTACCGGGTGGTCGTGCCCGCGCTGGACGTGGCCGAGGACCGCGCCGTGCCGCCCGCGCTTGAGGACTTCCGGCAGGCGCTCAAGGCGGTCGCGGGCACGGACTTCGGCGTACGGGCCCCACGCTGGCTGTCCCGCTTCGGCGACGCCACCCGCCTGGCCGACCGCTACCGCGCGGGCCGGGTGCTGCTGGCCGGGGACGCGGCCCACGTCCATCCACCGGCCGGTGGGCAGGGGCTGAACCTCGGCGTCCAGGACGCCTTCAACCTCGGCTGGAAGCTGGCCGCCGAGGTCGCGGGCTGGGCGCCGGACGGGCTGCTGGACACCTACGAGGCCGAACGCCGCCCGGTGGCGGCCGGCGTGCTGGACGACACGCGTGTCCGCATGCACCTGATGTCCGCCGAGCCAGGCCCCAGGGCGGTGGGACGGCTGCTGGGGCGGCTCCTGCGGTTCGACGAGGTGAGCACGTACCTCGCCGAGCAGCTCACCGCCATCGGCGTCCGCTACGACTTCGGCCCCGGCTCCGGCCTGGTGGGACGCCGCCTGCGCGACATCGACCTGGGCGACGGCCGCCTCTACCCGCGCATGCGCTCCGGCCGCGCCCTGCTCCTCGACGGCACCGGCCGCCTCTCGGCCGAGGGCTGGACGGACCGCGTGGACCACATCGCGGCCCGCACCGCCGGCCTGCCCGCCCCCGCCCTCCTCCTCCGCCCGGACGGCCACGTGGCCTGGACCGGCGACACCCAGTCAGAGCTGACCACCGAACTGTCCCGCTGGTTCGGTACCGTCACTCCCTGACCTGACCGGAGGAGAAGACGTGGGCCTGACGACGCCGCCGCCCCCGTACGACGTGGCGGAGATCTTCCCCGAGCTGACCGGCCCCCCAGCGGCCTCATGATCGGCGACGCATATCTCGTCGTCTGCCTGGAGTGCCCGATCGGCCCATCGGCAGCGCCGCCCAGTGGCCGTGATGGACCATGGTCATAATGAGCAGCGTGACTGATCACGCGCTTCTGGCGGAGCTGCACGCGTCACTCGATCAGCGGCGGCGTCCCGAGGACATCGCCGAGCTCGTCCTGCGCGCGGAACCGGGCCTGACCGATCGGGAGCGCGAGCTGCTGGAGCGGGCGGCGGAGCACTCCGGCGCGCGGCGCGGGTACGCGACCTCGATGAGCGAGGACTTCGCCCGGCCCGTGGGCGGGGCGCGGCAGGTGGCGGCGACGGCGCGGTTGTTCGAGGTGCCCGAGGAGGCGTCCACGGTGGACGGCGACCGGCCGGACGCGCTCATGGGGTTCGCCGCACGCGTGGGAGACGAGGTCGGCTGGCTCACCGGGCACGGCGACTTCCTCGACGACCGCCTGGACAGGGCCGAACGCGAGGCGGCCGGCATCGAGGTGTCGAAACGGCAGTACAACCGGCGCTTCCGGGCGCTGCGCCGGCTGGAGGCCAAGGCCGGCACGCTCCGCCGCGAGCAGGACAAGAGACGTCTGACGCTGCTCGGCCGGTCCGGGTTCGCGCCGTGTTCGCCGCGATGGACAGCGTCTGGTTCGCCGTCCTCGTCCTGTACGTGCCCGCGGTCCTCGGCCTCCCGGCCTGGGGTTACGGCCTGCTGCTCGGCGTCGGCGCGATCGGCGGCCTCGCGGGAGGCGCCCTGGCGGCCCGCGTCACGCGCCTGATCAGCCCGGCGGGGGCGCTGGCCGGGTGTCTCGGCTCCGCCGCGATCGGGCAGCTGATGATCGGCCTCACCTCTTCCCCCGTCGTGGTGGCCGGGGGCCTGATCGTCACAAGCGGCGCGTTCGGCGTCTGGGCCGTCGTGGCCCGCACCACGCGCCAGCGACTCACCCCGGCCGACATGCTCGGCCGGGTGAGCAGCGCCGCGATGACCGCGGTGATGAGCGCCTCCCCGCTGGGCGCCCTCCTCGGCGGCCTGGTCGCGGCGGAGTGGGGCTTGAGAGCTCCGATCCTCGTGGGCGTCCCGGTCCTGACGGTGGCCGCCGCCGTCTGCTTCCTCACGATGCGCGAGCGCGGCTGAGCCGCGCTTCCGTCCGGCCCCGGGACCCCGGGGCCGGAGCTCGAAAACTACTCGGCGGCGGGTTCGACGATCATGAAGGGGGCGGTGCCGACCGCCATGTTCCCCGCCTTGTCGGTGGCCCGGTACGACAGGACGTGCGCGCCGGGCTGGTCGACCTTCAGCGGCTTCGTGTAGACCGCGAACGGCTGGCCGTCCAGCGAGTACTCCACCTTGTCCAGCCCTGAGCCGACGTCGCTCGCCGTCAGCGTCACCGTCGCCGAGCCCACGTAGTTCCAGGCCCAGTCCTGGGTGCCGGTGAGCGCGGCCGCCACCTGCGGCAGCGTGGTGTCGTCCTCGGGAGAGACCACGGTGAACCGCAACGTCGCCACCGGCGAGGTGTTGCCGGCCCGGTCGGTGGCCCGGTACGCGAAGGTGTGCGCGCCGGGCTCGGTGACCGACACCGGGGACGGATATTCGGCGTAGGGCTCACCGTCGAGCGAGTACTCCAGCGTGGCGACCCCCGACTCGGTGTCGCTCACCGAGAGCATCACGGTCGCCGAGCCGACGTAGTTGCCCGCCGAGTCCTGCTGGCCCGAGAGCTGCGCGGAGACCTGCGGCGGGGTGGTGTCCCCGCCCTGCGAGGCCGCCACGGTGAACGTCACCGAGCCCACCTCCGAGGTGTTGCCCGCCTTGTCGGTGGCACGGTACGACACCGTGTGCTCGCCGGGCTGGTCCACCGGCAGCGGTTCGGTGTACGCCGCGAACGGCTGGCCGTCCAGCGAGTACTCCACGGTGTCCACGCCGGAGCCGGCGTCGCTCGCCGTGAGCGTCACCGTCGCCGCGCCCACGTACTGGCCTTCCTCGTTCCTGTCGCCGGTCACCTCCCCGGTGACCTCGGGCGGCGTGGTGTCGTCGCCCTGCGGAGCCGCCACGGTGAACGTCACCGAGCCCACCTCCGAGGTGTTGCCCGCCTTGTCGGTGGCGCGGAAGGTCACCGTGTGCTCGCCGGGCTGGTCGACCGAGACCGGGGCGGTGTAGGCGGCGAACTCGCCGCCGTCGAGCGCGTACTCGACGCTGTCCACGCCGGACTCGGTGTCGCTTGCCGAGATCGTGACCGTCGCCGCGCCGACGTAGGCGCCTTCCTCGTTCTGGTCGCCCGCCACCTGCGCGGCGACCTGCGGCGCGGTCGTGTCCTCGCCCCCGCCGTCGGTGACGACGAACTCGCCGACCATCTGGCCATGTCCGGGGATCACGCAGGAGTAGCGGTACTTGCCGGGGGTGAGGTTCACCTGGGCGACGTGCCGGCCGCCGTCGGCGTCGAAGGGGCTGGCGATGATGTTGAGGTTGACGTCGTGGTTGTAGCCGGGGGTCGAGACGTCGAAGGTCAGCGTGTGCGTCATGCCGGTCGTGTTGCCGGTTGCCGTGCTGTTCTCGAAGACGATGGTGGCGGGGCCCGCCGTCGCCGATTCCGGCGCCGTCTTGTACGCGGTCATGCTGTCGTCGGCGGTCCAGGTCAGCACCTGCTCCGCGGCCTTCACGGAGACGGCCTGCACGGAGACGGCCTGCACGGAGACGGCCTGCGGACGAGGCTGGACCTCGGCCTGGACGGAGGTGAGGAAGAGCGCGGGAAGCGCCACGGCGAGCAGCACCACCGCGAGCCGCGGCGCCGTCACCGCTGCCCGCACTCGACGTAAGAGGGAGACATGCATGGGTCGATGCACCTTTCCGAGCTGGTGGGGGGTGCCGGGCGCAGGGGGGGACGGCGCCCGGCACCCGGCCTAGAGTTCGCGCACGCGGATGTTGCGGAAGTCGATCACGTCGCTGTCGCCGTGGTTCTGCAGCCCGATGAACCCGCTGATGAACTGGCGCAGGTCCGTGGGCGGGTCACCGGCGCGCGACGACGCCTTCCCCGGCGTGTTGTCGAACTCGCTGATCACCGTGCCGTTGCGGATGATCGTGTAGTGCTGGCCGACCACCCTGACCTCGTAGTCGTTCCACTGGCCCTTCGGGGTCACCCCGGCCCGGCTCAGGCTGTTGGACGAGAAGTTGTAGACCGAGCCGGTCTTCTGCGGCTCGCCCGTGTCGCCGTCGTAGATCTGGATCTCGTGGCCGCAGAAGATCGCGACCCACGCGGGTGACGTGCGCGCCGAGCCGACCGTGCCGCAGCTTCCCGCGGGACGCTGCTCCAGCGGGGTCCTCAGGTCGGGGAACCGGACGAAGACGCCGCTGTTGGCGCGGGTCGTGCCGGGCGAGCTGTCACGGAACTGCAGCCGGACCGAGAAGTCCGCGTACGCCTTGTCCGCGTACCACAGCATGCCCAGGCCGCCCGAGCTGCGGATCGTGCCGTCCGGCTGGAGGGTGAACCGCCCGGACGGCGCCTGACTCCAGCCCAGCAGCGACGACGCCGTGCCGTCGAAGATGGGCTCGTACCCGCTCACCTTGCCGACCTCCGACTGGCGGCCGGCCTTGCGCAGGGCGTCCGCCTCCTGGGCGGTGACGACGCCGTCCGCCAGGAGCTGGTCCACGACGGCCTGCACGTGCTTGACGAACTGGTTGTGGTTCTTCCACTGGCGCTCGTCGTCGATCAGGTCGTTGATCGTGCAGCCGCCCGCGACGACCTTGTTGCGCACGCCGGTGAGCGTGTCGAGGAACTGCACCGTCGGCCTGGCGTCGGGCGCGCCGCAGCCGACCGTGACGACGATCTTCCCGGTGGACTGCTCGCCGTCGGCGTAGGTGACCTTCAGCGTCGCCTGGTAGACGCCGAAGCCGGGGTAGGTGTGCGTCGGGGCGGCCTGCGTGGACGGCTCGCTGCCGTCGCCGAAGTTCCACTCCCACGCCACGCCGCCGGCCTGGGCGCTGGAGAACGTCATCGTCCTGGGGTCGGCGTTCTGCCGGGCCGGGCGCACCACGGCCGCGCTCGGGTCCGGCGTCGCGGGGCCGCCCTTGTAGGTGATGCGGATCAGCTTCTGGTTCGGGTGCAGGCTGAAGAAGCCGTTGCCGTAGTCGAGCATGTAGAGCGCGCCGTCGGGGCCGAACTTCGCGTCCATCCACGACTGGAGCTGGTTCGCGCCGGTGCCGCCCGGGATGATGTGCCGCAGGTCCTCGGCGAACGCCGGCCGGCCCGCGTCCTTCGCGGTCTTCGGGTCCACGGTCACGGCGATGCGGTTGTTGCTGTTGCCCTCGTCGCCGATGAACCACTTGCCGTCCCAGTACTCCGGCCACGCGACCCCGCTGGCGGTGTCGACCAGGGAGCGGTGATAGGTCGGGCCGGACATGACCGCCTGGTTGCCGCCCTTGAGGTACGGCATGGTGAAGGTCTCCTCGCCCTGCTGGTACGACGGGAGCCCGCTGCCGTCCTGCCGCTCGGGGTAGACGGGGCCGCCGCCCTGCGGCGAGTACCAGATCATGTTCTTGCGCGCCGGCGGGATGTCCACCAGGCCGGTGTTGCGGGGCGAGGTGTTCTTGAGGTCGTCGCAGTCGTACCAGTCGGCCGGCTGTGTGGCGTCGCTGTTGCTGCGGTCGCGGTAGGGCTGCTTGTCGCCCATGCAGTACGGCCAGCCCTGGTTGCCGGCGGAGGTGAGCACGGTCGCGGTCTCGTACTTCGCCGGGCCCCACGTCTCGCTCGGGCCGAAGGCGTCGGGGCCGACCCAGCCGGCGGTGATCCAGTCGTTCACCTTGTCCCACTGGAGCCGCGCGATGTTGCGCACGCCCATCACCCAGATCTCGGGGCGGGTCTTGCCGCCGCCCTCCTCCTCGCCGGTGAACAGGTTGCCCTCGGGGATCGTGTAGGTGCCGTCGGGCTCGGGGTGGATGCGCAGGATCTTGCCGTTGAGGTCGTTGGTGTTCCCCGAGGTACGCCGGGCGTCCTGGAACGAGGTGCCCTTGTAGTCCTGGGTCCAGTTGTTGCCGGAGTAGCCGCTGGACCCGCCGGAGGAGTTGCTGTCACCGGTGCCGATGTAGAGGTTGCCGTCGTCGTCGAAGGCCATGCCGCCGCCCGCGTGGCAGCAGCTGTGGATCTGGGTGTCCCACGCCAGCAGGTCCTTGCGGCTGTCCAGGTCGATCGTCTGGGTCCGCGACTCGTAGTTGAATCGGGAGACCGTGCGCTTGCCGATGCGCCGGTCGCGGTCGATCGAGGCGTGCGGCATCCAGTAGACGTAGATGTAGCCGTTCTCCGCGAAGTCCGGGTCGAGCGTGATTCCGACCAGGCCCTCCTCGTTCTTGACCAGCTCGTCGCCGCTGCCGCGGTTGCCCATGACGGGCAGCGTGGCGAGCAGCTTGACCTGCTTGGTGCGCGGGTCCCACTGGTGGATGGTGCCGCAGCCGAGGCCCACCTTCGGGTCGTTCCAGTCGGGGACCGGGCCGGTGGCGCAGGCCGCCTTGCCGATGAAGAAGACCTTGCCGTTCGGCGCGACGGTCAGGCCGTGCGGCTCGCCGATCTGGTCCATCTGGCCCTGCGCGTTCTGCCCGGTCAGCCGCTCCACGGCGTAGTTGGAGGCGATGGTCGCCTGGCAGTCGCCCCTGACGATGCCGGCCGCCCACCGGATGGCGCCGGTGAGGTGGGTGCGGAAGTGCTTGTCGGCGTAGCTGTCCGCGGTGCCGCCCATGCCGGTGTAGAAGGACCGGCCGCCGTCGTAGTCACGGCACCAGGAGACCGGGTGGAACGCGCCGTTGCCGTCCATCTTCGGGTTGTACGTCCACTCCTCGACCTGCGCGATCGTGTGGACCTTGCCCACCGGGTTCGGGCTCCAGCTCAGCCACTTGTCGGTCCGCGACAGCGTGAGCGGCAGCCCCTCGTTCGCCGGGTGCCGCCGGTCGACGATGTCCACGGTGGCCTTCTGCGCCTTCGGCTCGGGCGGAGGCGCGGCGTCGGGCCCGTACAGCCGCAGCTCGGCGAGCTGGATGAGCGGTTCTCCGCTGTTCGCGGTGATGTCGAGCCGGTAGTACTGGTACGCCGTGTCGTTCTCGAACTCGTAGTCCTTGGTCTGGAACCGCTGGGGGAAGGTCTCCCCGCTGCGCTTGTCGAGATCCGTCCAGGTCGTCCCGTCCTGCGAGCCCTTGAGCGTCCAGTCCTTCGGGTCCCGGCCCGCGAAGTCGTTGGCCGAGGTCAGCGCGTAGTGCGCGATCGCGACCGGCTCCTCCAGCTTGCCCTGCACCCACGCGGTCGGCGTCCTGGCCAGCCACTTGGTGTCGTTGTCGCCGTCGAACACCTTGTCCTTGGTCTCGTTCGGCGGGTTCTCGCCGCTCGCCGCGCTCTCCGTCACCTTCTCGGCGATGGGCAGGGCGCCGACGGGGCGGGTGCCGATCAGCTCGGTGAACCAGGCCGAGTCCACCTGCGCCTTGGCGGCGTCGCGGATGCCGACGAACCCGCCGCCGTTCCTGATGAACGTCTGGAAGGCGGCGAGCTGCGCCTCGTCCAGGGTCACGCCGTTGGCGGACAGGAACACCACGCCGCGGTAGCGGGCCAGGTTGTCGGCGGTGAAGACCGCGGGATCCTGGGCCTCCTCGACGGTGAACCCGTTCTTCTTGCTCAGTTCCCTGATCGCGGTCACGGCCGTCCGCACCGGGTCGTCCTGCTGCGCGGCCAGGCCGCTGAAGACCAGCACGCGGACGGCGGCCTTCTTGGCGTCCGGGGCGGCGGGGGCCTGGGCCAGGGCCGGCGTGACGGCCGGTGGCGCCAGGCCGAGCACCAGGACGGCGATCGACAGCGTTGTCAACACGCGCCGCCAGAAAGATGATCGGGACGGTAAACGGTCTGTTCGACCCATCGTCGCTCCTCGGGATCGAGAGTGGCTCGGGATCTGTCGCGGATGTCGAGGGTTCTTCTAGTGGCCTGTGTGACCGTCGCCGGACTGACCTGGCACGTTCCCGTTCTCGTCGGTCACCTTGAAGATGCCGGCCATCCCCATGTCGGAGTGGCTCTGGACGTGGCAGTGGTACATCCACGCCCCAGGCCCGACCCGCTCGCCCGCGATCAGCTGGAAGCCGAACGACTCGGCGGGCCCGCAGATCTTGGTGTCGATGATCCGGCTCGGGTCGTCGGCGCTCTCCAGCATGCCGGTGCGGTTGTCGGCCCAGCGGTGCCCGTGGATGTGGAAGGTGTGGTAGAACTCGCCGTGCGTGATCACGATCCACTCCACCCGCTCGCCGGCCTTGGCCACGAACTCGGGGGCGTCGTGCGCGGGGCGGTTGTTGATCATCATGTCGTTGAACACGACGGTGAACGTCTTGTCCGGCCTGACGTCCTTCTTCCGCCGGACCACCAGCGGGCCGTAGAGCCCCTGCCGGATGCCGACCGTGCCGTGCGGGGTGCCCACCACGTGGTCGTGGTAGTGCCAGTAGCCGGCGCTGCCCGGCTCGATGCCGGCGCCGCCCCCGCGCTTGCCCTGCGCGTGGGTACGCCAGATGTAGGTACGCCGGCCGCCGGGCTCGACGACGCCGTCGTTCAGCCGGGTGCCGTCGCTGGCCACGTCGTAGTCCACGCCGTGGACGTGCAGGCTGGCCGCGACGTCGAGGGTGTTGACCATCTCGATCTCCAGCGTGTCGCCTTCGACCATCTCGATGAGCGGCCCGGGGATCGTCGCCTTGCCGGGCTCCAGGCCGTAGCCGAGCTGGCCGTCCGGCAGCCGCTCGGCGTACAGGGTGATGCGGCGGACCGCGCCCGCGGCCGGGCCGGCCTGGGACGACGCCGCGGTGGGTTGCGTGGTGACCAGGGGTGCGAGGGCGGCGGCCGCCGCCGAGGTGGTGAAGGCACGCCGGGAGAGCAGGTTTTCGGCCATGCCGCTACGTACTTCGGTCATGGTTCCCCAATCGGTGACGCTTGCGAGGGTTTTGTGCGGTGCTCGGGGCGGGGGTAGTTAGACCGATCTTCGATCGAAGTACGCGCCATTTCCGGCGAAATGTCAAGAAGTAACACCGAAAGCGTCAGAACTTCAGCTCATATCCGGCTAAGGACGGGCAGGTCATCGGCGTTAGGCCGATGCTCACTCCCTGTGTCCGTCGTACGAGCGAGCGACTCGTCCGACAAGTGGCCGGATGCGGCCATTTGGGGCGGGTGTGACGCAGCGTATCGGCTGATGGCGACTGCTTCGATCACACCAGTGCCGAAACTGGTGACTGGACAACGAGTGAGCACGGGTGTTATCAATGGGCCCGAAGCGATCACTTTATGCAGGCTTTATACCGGCCCCTTCCCCGGCGCAATGTCCTGAGCTTGGAGTGGTGATGGTGATCAGTATGCGTTCGCGCGTAAGCATTCACGACCTGCGCATTCCGGGTTCTGATGATCGCGCTGTGTGATCGTTCAGAGGCGTGCGAGGGTGCGCCGGCTCCGGAGCGTCAGGCGGCGGCCGGGTCGGGCGGCATCCATGGGCTGCCGAGGGGTGCGTCGCGTAGGACAGCATCGGTGGCGTCGTAGTTCTGGTAGCGGTCGTGAAGATCACATCACCCATGGCCCGATCCATCGACATAACGGACAATCACCCAACCACTCGAACCGCTACATCGGCCCCGGCGTCGTCACCGGCGGCGGTCGCTACGACGGATCATGACTCCGTGAGATTCGCGATCTTCGCCAACGCGCGAAGCCCTTCCAGAACTTCGGCCGAGGTGGGCGCGTTCGCCGGATCACTGAGGCTCTGGATCATCACACCCGCCATCAGTGCCGTCTGGATCATGCCGAGCGTGCGGGCAGAATGGCGGGAGACGGTCTCCTCCGGCACGCTCTGCAGGATGGCGGCCATGCCGCGCCAGCCTTCGGCGACGCCGTCGGCCACCCTAGCTCCCAGGTCGGGGCCCATGCCCGCCAAGGACTACAAGCCCGCGGTCAGGCAGGCCTACGGCAAGCAGGTTGATGCCGTGCTGAAGCGCTACCCGCTGAAGGCCTCCGCGGGGCAGACGCTCGCGGCAGTGAAAACCGACTCGATCTGGTCCGCACCGACTCTCGACACCGCCCGAGCGCTGTCCCGCTGGACCTCCACGCGCATGTTCGAGTTCGCCGAGCAGAAGACCCCTTGGTACGCGGGCTATCCCAAGCCCAGCTTCCCGGCCGCCGCCCAGCACATGGCCGAACTCCCGTACCTGTTCGACCTAGCCCTGTTCGACGAGCTGTCGCCCCGACAGGCCGATCTCAGTGACCGCCTGATTGCGGCCTGGACCCGCTTCGCCGCCACTGGTGACCCCAACGGCGGTGGCGAGCGAGTCTGGCCTCGCCTGCACGACGACCGTGGCCAGGCCGGCTGGCACGTGCAGTCCCTGACGTCCCGGGCACTGGAAGCGCGCCGACTTCGTCAAGGACCACCACTACCGCTTCTGGAGTGTCGGCGACACCCGATCGCACCGGGCCTGAACGCTTACGTTCGCGCGTCTTGTGGGTGATCACTGGGCCGGCCCTCAGGCGGCCGTACGGGAGTCACGCGACGTCACCGCCGGCGACGTCGCTGAGGGCCGCGATAATGGGCCGATGAAGGTACGCATCGGGATCGCGCCGCCGCCGGGAGACACCCCTCACCACCTCGCCGGGCTGGCGGAGCGAGCCGAGGCCCTCGGGATCGACTCGCTGTGGCTGTCGGAGCTGGTCCAAGGGCCGGCCGTAGAGCCGCTGGTCGGCATGGCGTACACGCTGGCCGCCACCCGCAAGCTCAAGGTCGGCACGGGTGTGATGATCCTGCCGGGCCGCCACCCGCTGCGGGTGGCCAAGCAACTGGCGTCCCTGGCCGCGCTCGCCCCCAAGCGCGTGCTGCCGGCCTTCGGCCTGACCCCGGCCAGACCCGCCGACCGGGAGGCGTTCCCCGTCCCCGGGCCGCGCGGCGCGGTGTTCGACGAGTCGCTCGAACTGCTGAGGCTCCTCCTGAGCCAGGAGAAGGTGACCTTCCACGGCGAGTACTTCACCGTGCAGGACGTCGGCATCGGCCCTCTCCCGCCGAAACCGCTCGACATCTGGGTCGGCGGCAGCGGCGAGCGCGCCCTGCGCCGCGCCGGCCGGCTCGCCGACGGCTGGCTCGCCAGCTTCCTCACTCCTGACCAGGCCGCCGCGGGCCGTACGGCGATCGCCGCGCATGCGGCCGAGGCCAGCCGCGAGATCGAAGCCGACCACTACGGCACCAGCCTCGCGGTCGCCACCACCGAGATCCCCGCCACCGCGCTCGACGCCATCGCCAGACGCAACCCCGGCGCCGACCCCGCCGAGATCGTCCCGGTCGGCTGGCCCGCAGCCCGAGCGATGATCGAACGCTTCGTCGAGGCCGGCATCACCAAGTTCGTCGTCCGCCCCGCCACCCCCGTGCCCTCGGCCGAACGCTGGCTCGACGACTTCGCCACCCACCTCATGCCCCTGCAGACCTGAGCGTCAGGACGCCCTGGCCGGGTCCTCTCCGGGGGCCGCCGCTTCGGGTGCCACCCGCCTCCACGCGCTGCGGGCCACCCCGAACGCCGCCCACCCGGCCAGGGCGAACAGCCCGGCCAGCACCAGCCACCCCGGGCTCCCCCACCCCACGACGAACGTCGTCATGAGCAGCGGCCCCAGCGCCTGCGCGCTCGCCGTGCCCGCCGCCATCGCCCCCTGGTACTCACCCTGGGCGTCCTCGGGCATGAGCCCCACCGAGACCCCCCACGAGCCCGCGACGTAGAGCAGCTCGCCGATGATGTGGATCGCGCCCGCGACGAACAGCAGCACCATGGTCAGAACGCCCGACGTCCCCGCCGTCGTCGCGAAGACCGCGCAGGCCAGGGCGAAGAGGAGCCCGGATCTGACGCTGGCGCGCCCCGCTCCGGGCACTGTCTCCGCCGACCGGGAGAACCTGACCTGGAGCAGCGCGATCGCGGCGGTGTTGGCCACGAGGATCGCCCCCGACGTCCAGCGCGGCGCGTCGGTGTGCTCAGCCACCCACAAAGGGATGCCGACCGAGAGCATGGACCAGTTGACGGTCAGGACGCCGAACAACCCCGCCAGGGTGAGGTAGCGGTGATCCCTGAGCACCCGCCCGGAGCCACGCCGCCCGCGCCGCCCGCGGCCGCCCTCCGCCCTGGGCAGCCGGCCGACGAGCAGCGCCGCGAGCAGATACGCCAGAGCCGTGCCGACCAGCATGGCGGTGTAGACGGGCCGCGAGTCCACCTGGATCACGAGGGCGCCGGCCCCGGCTCCTGCGGCCATGCCGACCTGACTGACGACGCGGTACTTCGCGAGCGCCGCGATGCGCTCCCCGCCGGGCGCCAGCGCGGTGATCAGCGCCGTCCTGACGCCGACGCTGCTCTCCCCGGCCACCGCGGCCACGCAGCCCACCACGATGAACGACCAGAAGCCGGTCACCCCCAGATAGAGCAGGAACGCCACGGCGCTGATCAGGTAGAGGACGAGCAGGCTACGACTGAGCCCGAACCGGTCGGCGACCATGCCGACGGGCGTGGTGGAGCCGATGCCGACGACGCCCGCGACGAGCGCGCCGACGCCCACCTGGGCCGGGGATAACCCGATCGAGCGGGTGTAGAACAGGACGAAGGACGCCAGCCAGACGCCGCGGCCCGTGTTCGTCAGGAGGGCGATGGCCAGCAGCCGCCCCAGCGGCCCGGAGAACAGCCCGCCCAGCAGCTCCCGCGGCCGCGTCCAGATGCTCACGAGCCGCAACCTGCCCACGAAGGCACCCCCCATGCCCGGGATCTCCGCGCCAGGAGGCCGTTCACGACGTCGTCCGGCCGGCGAAGACAGACCGGCTTGGGCTGACCGGCGATCGCGGCGTACAGGTGACGCGGGAGCGCGAGCCGCCGCCGCAGCCGCTGGACGGCCAGGAAGGCCGCCGCGTGCCCGGCGCCGCGCAGGTCGGCCGCCCCCGCGAACGGGCGCAGCGCGCGGATCTCCGCGAACATCCAGCGGTACATCATCGCGCCGGTGAACAGCATCGGATCGGCGTCGGCGGCGAAGCGAGGATGCCGGGCGAGCTCCTCCTCCGCGGCCCAGCCGGTGGGCCGGCCGGGGGGCACCGTAGATGTACTCCTGCAGCGCGACAGCGGGCCCTCGACGAACCCGGTCGCCGTCATCACCGCGTACCGGAAGGAATCGCTCAGATCATCGCCGTGCCAGGCGTCCTCGAGCAGCCAGTGCAGCCGTTCGAGGCCGTCGCCGCTGCCCAGCATCTTGCCCGGGCTGCGGAACCGGGCGACGCCGAGCCGGTCTCCGTCGGGCAGCCGCACGTCGTGCGCGGCCAGGTGGTCGGCGATCCTGCGCACCCGATCGACGTCCTCGGGGTGGCGCCGGTAGAGGGCGGCGTTCTTGGCGGCCACCCGAGGGTAGAGGCGGGCGTACACCTCGCCGGCGGTCGCCGTCAGCGGCGGCACACCGCCGGTCACCAGGCAGCCGGCGAGTCCTCCGGCGCCATGGACAGGTACGTCATAGTGACGAACCCACCGTAACTCTGCCCCAGCGTCGTCCACGGACGGTCACCCGCGAGCCTGCGCCGGACGATCTCGGCGTCCGCCACGATGCTGTCGGCGCGCAGCCGGCCGATGTACGTGGCCAGCTCCGCGTCCGACCACCCGGCTGCCGCCCGCGCGTGCAGCGGGGTGCTGCGGCCGGTGCCCCGCTGATCCAGCAGCAGGACGCGGTGGGTGCGCAACGCCACCGTCAGCCAGGCGGGCGCCGGCGGCCGCGGTGCCTTCGAGCCGGGCCCGCCGTTCAAGAAGCACAGCCACGGCAGATCGTCGCTCTCCCTGCCCGCGGCCACGACCTCGCGGGCGAAGACCTCGGTCTCGGGTGCGCCGTCGACGCCGTGGACCAGCGGAACCGGGATGACGTGATCACGGAAGACGATGCCGGGGAGACGGGGCATACCTCAGGACCTACAGCGGAGCGCCGTCCGAGACCGCATGACGGGCTTCCCGTGCTACAACGGCCCGCACACCGAGCCGCGCCAGGACAGGGCGTTGATCATCCACCCCACGTACCGCCGGCGGGGATCGACCGGGTGACCAAGCCGCTCAGCAACCCGATCCCTTCCGTCCTGGCGATCAGAGCCTTCCTCCGGGCCTGAGCGCTCCGCCGGTCCCAGCGGCAGCTCGTCAGGGGCGGTTGTTCTTGCCGTCCAGCCAGAGCGTGTCGGACTCGTCGCGGTGGGAGCCCGAGCTGCCGACGTGCTTGGCGTCGATCTTCGGCCCCTTCTTGATGACGTGCACCAACGCCATCGCGTGTCCACGTCCGAGCCCATAGTCCTGCTTCAGCCAGTCGACGATCACTCCGGCCTTCACTGACGGGTCGTCGAAGCCGCGTTCCTTCGCCAGAGCGATGAACTCACGTGGAGTCAGCCCGGTCTTGGTCTCGATGTTGTCGAGGTAGGCCTGGAACGACATGCGCTCCTCCATTCTGTACGACCTGTCACGATCTCGCGCCAGGATAGCTTGTCTTTTACAAGTACGCTTTGTCAACTGAAGCATGGGCTAGGATCTGCATCATGGCGTCTCGGGAGTACGGACAGTTCTGCGGCCTGGCCCGCGCGATGGAGATGGTCGGCGAACGGTGGAGCGTGCTGATCATCCGCAACCTGCTCATCGGGCCCCAGCGCTTCACCGACCTGCACAAGGGCCTTCCTGCCATCCCGACCAACATCCTTTCGACCCGCCTCAAACAGCTGGAAGAGGCGGGCCTGGCCACCCGCCGCGCGCTGCCGCACCCCGAGCGCGCCGTGGTCTACGAGCTCACCGACTACGGACGCGACCTCGAGCCCGCGCTGGTGGCGCTGGGCCGCTGGGGCGCGCGGACACTCACCGAGCCCCGCCCGGGCGAGCTCATCACCGCCGAATCGGTCGCCATGTCCTTCCACACCACCTACCGACCGGAAGCAGCCGGAAAAATCACCGCCGGCTACGAGATCCGCATGAGGGACATCACGCTCCGCCTGCAGATCACCCATGGAGAGCTCACCGTCGGCATCGGCCCCCACCCCTCCCCCGACCTCGTCATCGAACGCCTCACCGGCCACCCCATCCGCGAACTGATGAGCGGCAGCAAGACTCCTGACGACGTACTCCGCGAGGGCAGCGTACGTACAGAAGGCGACCCCGCACTGCTCGACCGATTCGCCGAGATGTTCCGCTTCTGACGGGACAGGCCCTGACCTTCAGCGCTTCAACGCGGACTCAACAGATCTTCAACGTCCCCTCGGCCATCCTTCGTTCATCGACGGACGCGAAGGAGCGAGGATGATGCGACGCTGGATGGCCGCCGGAGTGGCGGCCGGGCTGCTGATGGCCGCCGTGCCCGCCCAGGCGCAGGCCGCCGCCGCGGGTCCCGTCAACTACACGTGCGGGCCTGGCATCAACGCGCACAAGGGCATCGAAATGACCGCCACCCAACGCGGCAACGGGGCGTTCGCGGTCCTGGTCAAGTCAACGAACAGGCCGTACAAGGGCCAGAACGTCTTCTGGGTCCACGGCGGGCAGCTCCGCGAAGGCGACCGGATCTCTCTCGACTGGGGCGACGGTTACGGCCACGGCTACCACTCCTGCCACGCCAAGGCCAAGGGAGGAGGAGCCCACACCCGCGGCGTGAACCAGCCGAGCGGCCGCTGGTTCCGCGCCTGCCTGAAATCCAGCAACCGCTGGACGTGCACCAAGTGGTTCAACGTCGCCTAGCCGCCGACCGATCACCGGTGCGCTGCCCCGCAGCGCGAAGACGACCATGAAGGTCGGGCCATGTCCGATCACGATCAGGAGCTGCAGTGATGAGAATCAGCCTCCTTGCACTCGGTTTGCTGACCGTGCCCGCGCTCGGTCTGGCGGCCTGCTCTGGCGGAGCTTCCACGGGAGCGGGCGAGGCGAGCAGTGCAGGATCGCAACGTCCGTCCCCCGTCTTGCCCTCCTTCAAGGGCAAGACGCTCGACGCCGTCAGCGGCGAACTGGGGCGCTCCTGGCCCGCCTATGCCACCGCGTACAAGGCTCTGCCCGACGGCCGCCTGTTCGACGGTGAGTCCTACTCCGGCACCTGGATCGTCTGCACCCAGGTCGAGGACTCTCAGGCCAAGAAGGTAGAGCTCGGCTTCCTGCCTCCGCAGGTGCCCTGCCCGCCCGATGGCCGCGTCACCCATTGGCCCGTCGTGCCGAACTTCGTCGGCAAGGCCGGCGACGAAGCGAAGCAGGCCGCCCTGCAGCTCGGCTTCCCACTCGTCAGCAGCCGACCCATCGTGATCGAGGGATACGACGACGGTTCGCACCTCGAACGCACCGTCTGCACCCAGGACCCACCCGCCGGCCAGAGCATGCGCCAGCACTACGGGACGACGCTGACGCTGCTGGTCGCCGACAGCAAGGGGACGTGCACCCCGTAGCCGCCTTCCCGGGCTACGGTTCTCGCAAGACATATTAGGGTTGACTTATATAAGTGATAACTGGGATTGTTGGCCTCGTGCAGTCACTCGACGTGTTCGGCGACGCGGCCGGGATCCCCTGTGTCCGTACGACGCCGGCCCCGCACCACCCGGGAGGTCGGCATTCAGATGGAGCGCTTTCGCCGGTTCTGGAGCTGGTGCCTGGACGCGCTGGGCACCGAACTCGCGGGTGCCCGGCGCGAGCACCACCACCCGCTTGACGAGCCGCCGGGCGCATATGGCCGGCCCGGCTTCAACGATGAGGAGGAGGACGACGAATGATCGACAGTGACCTGCGAAACGGCGCCTCCACAGCCGCCGCATTACCCGTGCACCACTTCGTTTCCGAGACCGGCGGGGACGGCGGCAGATGACCCCGCGCGCCACAAGTCATCTCGTTCTCGTGAGAGGAACAGGCCACATGACCGGCGACCTCACCACCCCAGCGGCCGGCAGGGCGACGCGGACACTGCTGATGTGCGGCACCCTCGCCGGCCCGCTCTACATCGTCGTGCTCCTGCTGCAGATGCTCACCAGGGACGGGTTCGACATCAGCCGGTACCCCGCCAGCATGCTGAGCAACGGTGACCAGGGCTGGATCCAGATCGCCAACTTCGCGGTCAGCGGCCTGCTGTTCGTGGCGGGAGCGGTCGGCCTGCACCGGGCGCATGACCCGGCGAGCCGGGGCGGCATCTGGGGGCCGCGGCTGGTCGGCGTCTTCGGCGCCGGGATGGTCGCCGCCGCCTTCTTCCCCGCCGATCCTGCCGACGGCTTTCCGCCTGGGACGCCCCTCGGCACGCCCACGAGCATGAGCACGCAGGGGATGGTGCACCTGCTCGTCTCCGGGGTCGCCTTCCTCGCGCTGGTCGCCGCGTGTTTCGCGTTCGGCCGGCACTTCGCGGCGACCCAACGCCGCGGCCGGGCCGCCCTGAGCAGGGCGATCGGCGTACTCTTTCTCGCGGCCTGGATCTCGATCTTCGTGATGCAGGGCTCCCGCATGGCCAATGTCGCCTTCGCCCTCGCCATCGCGCTCATCATGACGTGGACGTCGCTCCTGGCCGCATACCGGCTGACTCGGCTCCGCGCGACGGCACCCGCCTGACCATCTCTGCCATGGAGGGCCGCTCCAGTCCACGGCGAGTGCCCCGCCGGCCTCCCCCGACCCGCACCACATGACCGTCGATCACCTGGGCGACCTGGAAACCCACCCCTGGGACGCCTGAACGGACCACCCACCGCTGAACGAGAGCCGGCCCCCAGTGTTCGGGAGGCCGGCCTCTCAGCAGTACTCCGCAGTCACCTGCGCACGGAACTCCTCGTCGGTGACGACCGCGTCCCCGTAATGATCCACCTCACCGTGCGGGTGCCCACGCTCGTCCTGAAGCGGCGAGGGCACCTGCTCGTGGCAGGGGCGGGGCTAGCGCCCCCCGCAGGACCCGGCGACGGTGAGGTTCTCGAACGAGGTCTTCGTGGAGGCGTAGAGCCCGACGCCGCCGCTGCGTACAACGGTGTCGCGGCCCTTCAGGATCTCCTCGCCGTTCAACGTCATCGTGATGCGGTCGCCGTGAATCGCCGCGCCCAGTCGCACGGGACCGGTCAGCGGGTCGCTGAGATCTGCCTTGGCCACGATGACGGGGCCGGACGCGTGGGCCTCGCGGATGATGCTCGCGTACCGGTCTCCGTCGCTCGTCCTGCCGATGTGGATCCGGTACCCGTACGCGTCCGTGCTGTCCCGCAGTGAGATGCCCGCGTTACCGGCGGCGGGTCCCTCGAGCGTGAGCGTGGTCTCCACGGCGTAGTCGCACGCGTCGGAGAAGCGCTTCGGCAGGGTCGACTCGGCCAGGACGTGCGCCCGGCCGTCGGCCGGCGTGAGGCGCAGCTTGCCCGAGGCGACGGACACGGACCCGCTTATTCCTCGCCAATTGGCCTGGTCGAGTCCTTCCCTGATCACGATGTCGTCGAAGGTCGCGGCCCGCCGATGCGTGTAGGCGGCGGCACCGCCCGTCGGGAACCGCGTGTCGTCCGCGGAGATCGACGTGTCGCCGACCTTGGCGCTCAGATGCTTCCCGATCGCGGAGACGACCAGCGTGTGCGGGACGTTCGCGCCGCCCGGCAGTGCGGTCTCCGCGAGGACCTCGGTCTCCGAGTCGTCGATCTTCACGAGCTTGAGCGTCGCGCCCGACGTGGAGTTGAGCACTTCGGCCCGGTAGTAGTTGCGGGAATTCTGGTAGCGGAACGCGAGACCGGTACGGGAGGTCGTCTGGCCGCGCGCTCCGGGAACGACGTCCGCGGACATGACCACGTCATCCGGCACGTCCTGCAGCGCCGCGAACGAGACGATGTCCGCGGTCGAGGTCTGTGCCAGCTGTCCGCCGCTCACCGCCCAGGTCCCCTGGACCGGCGTCCAGCCGCCGAAGGACCCGTCGAAGTCATGGACGGTGCGGTCCAGGCCGGCGTCGTCGAACTCGTCGTCGAGCACGGGCGCCGGGGCGAACTGTTCCTGCAGTGACACGGTGACGAGGTCGCCCGCGCGGGTGAACGCGGTCGGGGTGCCGTTCACCGTCACCGAGGTCGCGTTCGGCGCGTGGAGGGAGAGCGTGCCGGTGAACGGGTCCCCCATCGAGATCCGGGCGGTCGTGCCGCTCAGCTCCACGCTGACGTCGGACACCGGTGCGGACGCGCTGATGACGGTGCTGTTCGCGTCGGTCAGCGACGTCCCTCTGGTCAGCGCGTACCTGGTGAGCCCGCCGCCCGAAGCACGTTCGAGGTACGCGGTCTCGGCGTTGGTCGTGGCGGCCCCGAACGTCCGCGACGAAGGGTTCGCCTCGCGCGACAGGTAGAAGCGCCCGGTCGCGCCCGGCATGGCGATCTCCATCGCCGTCGCCGTGGAGTGGCTCACGCCGGACATGGCGATGCGCTTCGCCGTCACCGAGGGCGCCGCGCCGGCCGGGCCGGGAACCACGACCGTGTCCAGTCCCGTCGCCCCGCTGGAGGACCAGTCGTACGACAGGAAGTCGACGTCGGTGAGCACCCGCTCGCCGACCCGTACGGCGCCATGGTTGTGGACCCTGGGGGTCACCGCGGCGCCGGACGTCGCCACCGGGATGAGCCGCACCCCGGCGACGGGCGCGGCTCCCGGCACGGTGTCGAACCCGACCGTGGCGGCCTTGGTCGTCGAGTTGACGGTCACCGGATCTCCGGGGAAGTGCCAGAGTTGCCGGTACTTGTGCGCGGCGGTGTCACCGGTGAGGGCGTCGGAGACCACCCAGAAGCCGGGCTTGACGAAGTAGACCACGCGATCGTGCTCGACCGGCCGGTAGCCCATCGCCGCACCGCGGTAGATGTCGAGGCCCGCGTTCGAGCGCCACCGCGACGTCGTGCGGGGAACGCTTTTGGCCTGTGGCTCCCCGTCGACCTCGACGGTGTTGTGCGCCTCGGTTTGACGGCGCATCCACTCGTTCGTCGGAGTCGCGCTGTAGTCCCCCACCCCGGAGTCGACGATCAGCGGACGCCCGTACGCCGCCATCACCAGGCTGAGGTCGTCCGGATGCCGATGCGAGGCGGTGTAACTGGTGTTCTGGTTGTTGATCAGCATGTAGCGGGCGTCGGCGTCCCACCCGGAACGCTGCACCGCGAAGCTGATGGGGAACACCGTGGACGACAGTGTCGGGACGGTCCCCTGCGTCCGGCCGGAGGCGACCCAGGTGAAGTCGGACCAGGAGTTGCGGACGCCGCTCCTGCGGATGGCCGACGTACCCGCGGTGTCGTTCGGCGTGTCGCCGATCGCCGCGGGTTCGAGGTTCGGCTGACGGGTCGCGAACAGCGAGTCCGCGATCCAGTCCGCCCCCTGGACGAGCGCGTCAGGAACGGCCCGTCCGTTGCTCTGCGCGAGTGCGATGACGGAGTTGAGCATGTCCGCCACGTACGCCTGATAGTTGAACGCCGGCTCGCGGTACACCCCGTCGCCCTTCAACCACGTGCGCAGGAACCGCTCGGCCGAGCGCATCGCGAACCACTCCCAGCCGGACGCTGCCGAGAACTCGGGCAGGAACACGGCTGCCGCGTGGACGGAGCGGGCCATCGACATGTACCAGTTGTTGCCGAAATGTACTGGCAGCACCCCGACGAGGTAGTTCGTCGTGGCGTGCACGCCGGACAGGTACGCCACGAGATCGCCGGCGTCGATGCCGGGATCGGCCCTGAACACGGAGAACGTGCTGACCAGCTGGGCGAGCCGCTTGGCCGCCGACAGGTTGCGGCCCTGCGGCCAGCTCTGGTTGTCGGCGAAGAAGTCCAGCGAGATGTCCATCCACGCCTTCGCGTACGCCGCACGCTTCGCCGGGTCGCTCTCGGTCAGGTAAGCGGAGGCCAGTTTGGGCATGAACGTGAAGTCGCTCATCAACGTCTGCGCGCCGCCGGGGGCGGTCTGTGTCCCACCCCAGAGGTCCTGCCAGTCGACGTCGATCCGCTGCTCGGCGCTGTCGTAGAAATCGCGGGTCTGGGAGCCGAACCGGAAGATCCCCGCCGCGAGCTCGTCGGGGCCCGAGTCGCCACCGCCCGAGCCCGCGGCCGGAGCCGGGTACTGGACGCCGGTGCGGCCCGCGTAATAGACCTTGAGCTCGCTCGCGGCGCCCGCCTCGTCACCGGCGGCCAGTTCGGCCGCCACCGCGCCGAGCTCCGGGCGCGTCAGGTCGAGCAGCCGGCCGAGGTCCGACATGTCGGCGACGGCGGCACCGGCCGGCGACAGGAACGCCGCCACCAGAGCCAGCACGACCGCCGCACGTGCCCGGCGACGCGTGTACCGACGTAACCTGCTCCGTCTCACCAC
The DNA here is from genome assembly GCF_040676845.1 of Nonomuraea sp. NPDC049504. Taxonomy (NCBI): domain Bacteria; kingdom Bacillati; phylum Actinomycetota; class Actinomycetes; order Streptosporangiales; family Streptosporangiaceae; genus Nonomuraea; species Nonomuraea sp. NPDC049504. The sequence continues at coordinate 133,519 of NZ_JBFAPT010000008.1, read as the reverse complement.
TGGTTTCTCCCTACCTTCGTGCGAATCCACGTCAGCCACCCGCCTGCTCCTCGTACTCGGCCTTGATCTTGTCGCCCACCCGGTCCATGTACTTCTTGATGGCCGGCTGCCACGCCGAGACGGGCTTGTTGCCCAGCTGGATCTCCAGCAGCACCGAGTCCAGCTCCTGCTGCTCGCTGGCCGCCTTGCTGGCGGCGGTCTCCGAGTACAGCCCGAGCGTCGGGTCCTCGACGGCGAGCGGGACGCCGGCGACCTGGTGGTCGTGCTGGTCCTGGACGGCCTGGCGGTTGCCCGGCTCGTAGATGACGGGCGATGCCTCGGCGAGGTAGCGCACCGGCAGGAACAGCTGGCTGCGCCCGGCCTCGGTGAGTGCCGGATCGGCGCCGTCTCGGGTGAACGTCTGGCCCTCGACGCCGTACCGGAGCGCCAGGTACTCGCTGCTGCCGAAGGGCGCGCACAACCAGTCGAGGACCTTGAGGATCTGCTTGATCCGGTTGGCGTCGTCGGTCCTGGCGATGGCGGTGAAGCTGGACAGGGTCGGGCCGGGCGTGCGTACCCGCGTCCCCTTGCCGTCGCGGGTGGGCGAGAGCATGCCGGTCAGGCGGAAGCCGGGCACGTCCTTCGCCTGGCCGTAGAACTTGCCCCACCCGGCGTACCCGCCGATGGTGAACGAGGTCGTGCCGGCCAGCATCCACGCGTTGCGCTTCGTGTTGGGCGCGCCCGCGTGGTCGGGATGCACCACTCCCGACTTCACCAGCTCGACGGTGTCCGCAAGGGCCTGGATGAACTGCGGTGTCGTCCCCGAGTGGGTGAAGACGCCGCCTTGGGCCTGCCAGACGCCGACGCCGCCGGGCCAGTTGCCGGTGATCCCGTTCATCTCGAGGATCGTGTTGAACGGGATCTGCCCGAACGCCCACCGACCGGCCCGCTCGTCGGTCAGCGCACGCGCCATCTCCTTGAACTCGGCCCACGAATCGGGCTGGAGGCCGAGCCCTGCCTTCTCCAGCAGGTCGGCCCGGGTGTAGAGCACCGTGCCGATCCGGGCCCGCGGCACGGGGACGCCCCAGATCCGCTGGTCGTAGACGGTGCCGCGCCAGGCGTCGGTGGGCAGGGCGGCGAGGTTCGGGTAGGCGAGGACCGCGTCACCTGACAGGTGCTCGGTGAGGTCGGTGAACGTCGCCTGCAGCATGGCCGGCATCTGCTGGACGACGCCCTGGACGGCCACGATGTCGGGCACGTCGCCACCGGCGATGGTCGTGGCGACCTTGCTCTTGTAGTCGGTCGAGGCGACGTACGTGATCTTCAGCTCGGTGCCGAGCTTGCTGTTGAGGTTCTGCCAGTAGGGGTTCGAGCCGAGCGCGGGGGCGATCGGGTCATAGGTGTACGTCAGTGCCGTGACGGCTTCACCCCGCACCGGCTGTGCTGCGGCGCTGGAGGTGGCCGGGTAGGTGAAGTATCCCGGCGACACCCCGGCCGGCTCGGCGGCCAGGTCGGGCGCGGCCACGGTGACGGGCTTGTAGGTGGGCAGCTTGAGCGACCCGGCCGGGCTGTTCGAGCCGTTCGGCGAGCTCGGGCCGCCGTCGCCGCAGGCCCCGAGCAGCGGGGCCAGCCCCGTTGCCGCGCCGAGTGCCAGGACGCGGCGGCGGCTGAAGGTGGGTGCCATGACGTCTCCTTGCCACACTGCGCGGACGACCGGTCAGCCCTTGACGGCGCCGACCATGAGTCCCTTGGCGAAGTGCTTTTGGATGAAGGGGTAGATGAAGAGGATGGGCAGGACGGAGATGACGAGGATCGCCATCTGGACGGAGACCTGTGGGGGCAGGTTCTCCAGGTTCGAGCTGAGCTGGTCGGCCCCGATCGGGGTGTTGTTGACGACGTAGGTGCGCAGCACGAGCTGCAGCGGCCACTTCTCCGACGACTGGAGGTACAACATCGCGGAGAAGAAGGAGTTCCAGTACGCCACCGCGTAGAACAGCCCGATCACGGAGACGACCGCCTTCGACAGGGGCAGGACGATCCGCAGCAGGATGCGCAGCTCCCCGGCGCCGTCGATGTAGGCGCTCTCCCGCAGCTCACCGGGGATGCCCTGGAAGAACGCACGCATGACGATGACGTTGAAGGCGTTCACCAGCACCGGCAGGATCAGTGCCAGGTAGTCGTCCAGCAGGCCGAGCTGCTTGACCGTCAGGTACATCGGGATGATGCCCGGGTTGAACAGCAGGGTGAACAGCGTCATCAGCAGGATCGGCTTCTGCAGCAACGCACCCGGCCGCGACAGCGCGTACGCCAGGGCGATCGTGGCGACGAGGCTGAGTGCCGTGCCGAGCAGGGTGATGCCGGCGCTCACCAGCAGCGCACGGGTGACGATCCCGCCGGACAGGACGGCACGGTAGGCGTCCAGCGTCGGTTCGTTCGTCCACAGCACGAAGCCGCCCGCGCTGTTGACCTCTTCCGGGGAGGCGATGCTGGTCATGAGCACCGCCCAGAACGGCACCAGGACCGCCAGGCAGCCCAGGCCGAGCACGAGTCCCCGGGCACCGACCCCCAGCCTGCTCGGCTCGCCCATCCAGACCGGACGCTCGCCGGGGCCCGAGTGTGGCCTCATGCGCGCCGCGGACACCGCTGGTCGGCTCGTCATTTGGCGTACACCCCCTGCTCGCCCAGGGCGTGCGCCAGCCGGTTGGCGCCGAGCACGAGCGCGACACCGACGATGCCCTTGATCAGCCCCACCGCGGCCGCGGTGCCCCAGTCGCCGCCGACGATCCCGTGGTTGTAGACGTAGGTGTCGAGCACTTCGCTCGCGCCGGCGCCGACCTGTGCCTGCTGCAGGATGATCTGCTCGAACCCGACGGACAGCGAGTCACCGAGCCGCAGGATCAGCAGCAGGACGATCACCGGGCGGATGGCGGGCAGGGTCACGTGCCACAGGCGGCGCACCGCCGAGGCGCCGTCCACCACCGCGGCCTCCATCTGCGCCGGATCCACCCTGGACAGCGCGGCGAGGAAGATGATCGTCGACCAGCCGGTGTCCTTCCAGATCACCTGCGAGGTGATCATGAGTTTGAACAGCTCGGGGACGCCGACGATGCTGAACGTGGACAGGTCGGCCGAGCGCAGCCAGGCGTTGAGCATCCCGCCGTTGCCGAACATCTGCTGGAACAGGGCGACCACGATCACCCAGGACAGGAAGTGCGGCATGTAGAGGATCGACTGGGCGAGGCGCTTGAGCCGTTCGCTGACGGTCGCGTTCAGGATCAACGCCAGGCAGATCGGCAGCGGGAACACGAAGACCACCTGGATCAGCGTGATGATCAGCGTGTTGACGAGCGCGTTGAGGAACACCGGGTCGCCGGTGAGCACCGGCTCGAAGTTGTCCAGCCCGACGTACGGGCTGTGCCAGATCCCGAGGAACGGCTGGAAGTCCTGGAACGCGATGATGTTCCCGCCGAGCGGCAGATAGTGGAACAGCAGCAGCACCGTGACCCCGGGCAGCGCCAGCAGCAGCAGGACCCGGTCGCGCCGCCAGCGCTCGCGCAGCCTATGCATCGCCGATCCCCGCCGATAGGGGCCGGCCTGCCACGCAGGCTTCCACCGCCGCCCGCAGCCGGTCGTCGGCGTTGGCCGCGACCCTCCTGCTCCGGGCGATCGCGGGTGCCGGGTCGGTCGCGATGTCGGTGACCGCCGCGACGACCGTCGCCGCGGCGCGATGGTCGAGCTCGATCACCAGGTCGGGGGCGCCGAGGTCGGCGAACATCTGGGACTTCGTGGTCTCGGTCGGCTGCCGGAGGTAGACCGTCGGGATCGCATGTCGTGCGGCCATGATCGGCGAATGACACTCCATGCTGACCACCAGCGACGAGACGGCGTAGACGCCGGTCGCCTCCTCCAGCGGCCAGTAGCGGTCCAGGATCCTGACCTGATCGAGCGTCTGCGGGCTGAGCAGGCCGGGAAGCTGCTCGTGAGCCAGCTCTACGGCATAGCTCATCTCGGGCACCACGACGGCCGGCAGGCCGCTGACGCGTACCCAGGTCTCGATCGCCGCCGCCAGCACCGCCAGGTCCTGCGTCACGGTGGCCCGGTTGATCGCGTCGCGCCGCATCTGCTCGCGGGTCGGTGCGGTGCCGTAGATCTTCGCGTACGGGGCGTAGCGCAGCCGCGGGACGAAGCAGGCGAACCGGCCGGGCCGCAGGCCGAGGTCCTCCAGCAGGCGAGCGGCGGCGACGTCGTCGGTGTGGTCGAACGCGAACGTGCCGTCCGGCCCGAAGGCGAGGTCGGGCCCGGTGATCTTCTGGCCGCGCAGGGTGGCCAGGGTCAGCGTCTCGCGGCAGTACACGAAGTCGGCGCCGTCGAAACGGTCCTTGACGTCGTCCTCGAGATAGGACGGCGGGAGCTGATCGACCATCTGTGCCAGCTCGGGCAGCGTCGCCATGGTCGGCGGGCACAGCGGATCCACGGTGATCCCGAAGTACCCGTACGGGCGGCCCACGTGCTCGCGCCACCAATCGATCTCGGCGCCCTGGAAGGCGTCCGCGCCCGATCCGTGCATCAGGACGTCAGCGCCGTCGATGGCGGCGGCGAGCTCAGGGGGGCTCGGCCCGTCCACGCCGAGAGCGCCGTCGACGACGCGCACGTCGGGAAACGCGTGCCGCAGCATGGATCGTTCGCGCTCCTCCAGCCGTATCGGCCAGAGGACGACCTCGACCTCGGGCGCGAACCGCTGAAACGCCCGCACCACGCCAGGGGAGTGGGCCACGTCGCCGATGTTCACCGTCGCCCAGGAGGACCGCAGGAGGACGGTGCGACGTGTCGATGTCATACAGACTCCTTCATGACGTAACGTTGCTTCAACATAGGGATGGTGAGACGTTACGTCAATAACCGAGTAGGCTTTCACCATGGCAACGCAACGTGACGTCGCACGAGCCGCCGGAGTGTCGCTCGCCGTGGTGTCGGCGGTGGTCAACGGCACGAGCCACACCCGGATGAAGGAATCCACCCGCGCCCGGGTGCTCGAGGCGATGCAGCAGCTGGGCTACCAGCCCAACCAGACGGCGCGCTCGCTACGGCTCAACCAGACCGACATGATCGCGATGATCCTCAACAAGATCGACAACCCGGTCTACGGACCGCTGCGGCGCGGGGTCTACGAGGCGGCGGCGGAGCACGGCGCGACGGTCCTGCTGGGCGATGCCGAGACGACGCGCTCCGGCAGCCGGTTCCTGACCCGGCTGCTCAGCCATGGCACGGTCGACGGCATCCTGATCCGCGGCGAAGGGCTGCTGGACGACGACGTGATGGCCGAGCTCCGCTCCCACCCCAAGCCGATCCTCATCCTGGAACACGACGTGGACCACCCCTGGATCGACGTGGACGACCTTCGCGCGGGCGAGATCGCGACGCGGTTCCTGGCCAACCTCGGCCACCGCCACATCGTCTTCGTCGGCGGTTCCGGATACCTCGCCCAGCAGCGCTACCTGGGCTACCGGCAGGCGATGTCCGCCGCCGGCCTGACCCCGGCCCCGCACCTGGCCACCGGCTTCGGCGAGCAGGCCGGCGCCGACGGCCTCCGGCAGGCCATGCAGGCGGCCACCGCGCCGACCGCCATCGTCGTCAACAACATCATGAGCGCGGTCGGCGTCCTGGCCGCCGCCCACGACCTCGGCATCGCCATCCCCGACCAGCTGTCCGTGGTCGGCATCCACGACGTCGACCTGATGCAACACCTCCGCCCGGCCGTCACCGCCGTCCGGATGCCCATGTACGACCTCGGCCGCGCCGGCGTCGAGGCGCTCTACGACTTGATCGCGGGGCGCCCGATCACCGGCGGCATCATCACCGACCCCGAACCCGAGCTGATGATCCGCGACTCAGCGACAGCCCTGACCCGGCCCCGCGATTGATCGGACACCACAGCACCGCACAGCCACAGCTGAAGCCACCTGACTTGCTGCTCGAGCAGCACCCATGGACAACATGGAACGCCACTATCTCGGCCTGGTGCCGGAATGGTTCACCGAATGCCATCCGCATCAGCATGTGGACAACCGGTCCGATCATGCAGAAGACCAGGTCAACCCGTGGATTGCCTGGTCTCGATGGCGCGCCCTGCAGGATGTCTGCATGGATGGAGTTCCCGGCGAGCGCAGGTCGCATGCCGCGAACTCGGTAGGCGTGGTCAGAGCCTCCAGGGCGATCCTCTCCGAGGAGGCTCTGACCGCTGCGGGCGGATTGGTCGGCTATCTCACAGGCGCGGGTCCTCCTGGACCTTCAGGGCGTTGAGTATCGGGTCGCGCTCGCCCTTCTCGCGGAGGAACTCGACCTTCAGATCGCCGCCGCCGTGCTCGACGGTGACCGTGTTCATGTCCGCGGTCAGCGCACCCACTTTCTTCTGCACGTCGTGGTCGTGGAGCGCGACTTCGCCGTCGACCAGGACATCGAAGGCGCGCTTGCCGACCTTGACGTTCTCGATCTCCGCGAAGTCGAGGCCGATGCGGTACATCCCGGCGGGCGCGTTCTTGAACACATAGGCGAACGTCTCGCCGGTCCGCTGGGTGCGGAACAGGTCGTCGTTCTCCGTGCCGGCGATGCCGGCCTTGGTGGCACGGGCCTTGCCGCCGACGTAGCCCCACGGCCGCGAGCCGAGTTTCTGGTCGGGCGACCAGACGAAGCCGTCGGCGGCGACGTGCCCTGGCCCGCCCGCGTCGACGCCCTGCCAGTAGGCCGAGGTCGCCAGGCGGACCGGCCTGAGCTGGGCTTCGCCCTTGCCGGCGTTCGACGCCACGAGCACGTCCCCGACGAACACGCCGGGCGAGACTGCGGCGTTGTCGGCCGTCGCCGTGACCGTGGTGGACTCGCCGGCCGCGAGCTTGACCGTGCCGGCCGCGGCCGCGCCCGTGAGGGTCAGCCACGGAAGGTCGGCGGCCTCGTGCCCGCCGTCGCTGGTGCGTTTCTGCTCGCTGAGCCGCACCTCGAGCGGGGCGGAGCCGGTGTTGGTCACGATCACGTCGGCCGTCGCCTTCTGGTTCCGGCCGAGGAGCCAGTCGAGGTCACCTCCGGTGACCTTTGCGACGCCCGTGGTCAACGCCGTGTCGACCACCTCGGCCTGATCCTTCTTGGCGATGGTGACGGGGTGGCCGGCCGCGACGTAGTTCGGCGCCCAGACCTGCACGGTGTTCGCACCGACCAGTGCCTGGGCCTTCCACCGGCCCTTCTCGTCGGCGGTGATGACCCGCTCACCGTTCGGCCCGGTGAGCGTGACGATCGCGCCCGCGATCGGCTTGCCGTCGTTCGCGTCGGTGACCGTGCCCTCGATCGTGCCCGCGGCCGGGAGAGTGTACTCCAGCCCCAGACCGGCCGTCAGGATGGGCTGGTTGAAGGAGTACTGGTTCGCGGGGTTGCCCGCCAGGCTCTCCAGGCCGACCGTCGCCGACGACCCGCGGGTGACGGGGTTGTCGCCGCCGATGCCGTCGCCGTACCCGATCTGGATGCGGCCGTCCGCGATCAGGGTGACCGAGAAGCTCACCCGGGCCGTCCTGTCGCTGTCGAAGGTGACGTTGCGCCACTCGATGACCTCAGCGGCCAGGCCGTCCACCTCGGTCGTGCCGAAGTAGATGCCCGCCTCGTTGTCGACGACCAGGTCGTCCCAGAACGGAAAGACCGCGTCGAACGCGTATGGCGACGGCAGCGCCGTGTTGTTCCCCAGGGCGTTGGCCCGGTCGAAGATCAACGCGCCGTTCGTCGTCACGCACACGCCGTCCCAGGCCGTGTCGTAGAACGGGAACAGGAAGCTGGAGTCGAACCACAGCACGCCGCAGGCGTCGTCGCCGTGCCACCCGGAGTCCTGCGTACCCTGGCGGTAGAGCCCGTCGCTCACCTTCATCGCGTACGAGCGACCGGCGGGAGACACGGGCACGGGGCCCGGCTCCGGCTCCTCGGGCTGGGGCTCCGGCTCCTCCTTGTCTCCGCGCGGATCGAGCGTCACGCGCAGCGCCGCGACGCTCGGGGCCCGCAGACCCTTGCTGCCCCTCAGCTCCACGGTCAGCGGACCGCCGTCGTGCCGCACGACGGCGGTGTGCCAGTCGGCCGTGTTCGGGCCGACGGCTTTCACGGGGTCGTAGGCGTACTGCGTCAGCTCGTCGTCGATGAGGACGTCGAACACCCGCTTGCCCTGCTTCACCTGCTCGATCTCGGCGAACCCGAGGTCGACGGCGTAGGTGCCCTTCGGCGCGTCGGGGAACGTGTAGACCAGGTCCTTGTCCGGCGTGGTGCGCTGGGCCTGGAACAGGGCGTCGTCCTCGGTGCCCGCGATCGGGGCCCTCGTGGAGACGGTCTTGCCCTTCCCGGCGTAGCCCCAGTCCTTGCCACGAGCCGCCTGGTCGCCGGACCAGGTGTAGCCGGCGGCGTCGGTGAACGAGGGGCCGCCTGCGTTGACGCCGACCTGGTACTTCGTGGTCGTGAGCGTCACCGGGACGTAGGTCTTGGGCTGCCGTCCTGAGTCGGAGCGCACGATGATGTTCGCGCCGACAGTGCCCGGGTCGGCGTCCTTCGAGGAGATCGAGACCTTGACCGTCGCCGACTCGCCCGGGGCGAGGGTGCCGCCGGTCGAGGAGAGCGACAGCCAGGGCAGGTCGGTGACCAGGTCGTCCTCGACGTCGACCAGCACGACGTCATCGGCGATCTGGTCCGCCGCCCACAGCGCCCCGGTCGCGTCGGTCTCGAGGCCCCCACCCTGGCCCACCTTCTGGCCTGGGAACCACCACGCGTTGACGAGCGAGCAGTCGTCGGGGTCGACCTGCAGCAGGCGGGTGGGCCTGTCCGAGGTGAGGTCGGTGTACCAGATGGTGTCGGAGGCCTGGTTGTAGGCCAGGCCCATCACCTCGGGCAGCGGCGGGGCGCAGAAGGACAGCAGCGCACCCGCGTTGTCGTGCGACGTCCCGGCGACGGTTCCGATCAGGCCGTTCGCCCGGCCGCCGACGTAGAACACGTCCTCGGCGGGGTTGTAGGCGAGTCCGGTCAGCTGCAGCGTTGACCAGTCACCCTTGATCTGCCGGGTCTCCTTCCCGGTCTCCCGGTCGAAGCAGTGGATGTAGCTGGCCGGGCTGTCCTCCATCTGGCACATGTCACCGGTCTTGGTGTCGAGCGCCATGTCGAACGCCCGGTACGCGGGATTCCACGAGGCGTCGAAGACCTTGCCGGTCCGCTTGCCCGTCACGGTGTAGGCGGTGTTGGTCTTCGCGTTGTAGTCGTGCACCCACACGTCGCCGTCGTACCCGATGCCGGAGGGTTCCTTCTCCGCGATCGTGCCCGGGATCTCGATGCGGGTGATGACGTCGCCGCCGGAGGTCGCGCCGACCTTGTCGGCCGCCTTCGCTTCCGCGGCGCTCACCTTCGCGGCCTTGCCGTCGACGTTCGACCGCTTCATGCCGCTCGCGCCGGCCTTCCACGCCTTGAGGTCGATCGTGCTGTCCGCGCCCTTCCCGGCGCGCGTGGTGGCGCCGGCGGCGTCGAGCTCGGGGTGGCGCGCCGCCTCGCCCAGGTCGTACGTGAGCGGGGCGGAACCGGTGTTGGTCAGCGTCAGCGAGCCCACACCGTTCTGGTCGGTTCCCATCACGGCGTCGAGGCCGCTCACCTGCAGGCCGGCGACGCCCGTGCTGAGACGCGCGTCGATCGTGGCCTTCGCGAAGAGCTTGTCGAGAGTGAAGTCGTACGACCCCGTCACGTAGTTCGGCGCCTCGACGGTCATCGTGTAGCCGGCGACCGGCAACTGGCGGTGCACGACACCCGTCCCGTTGGTCGTGACGCTCTCGACGAGGCCGTTCTTGTCGGTGAACGAGACCTTGGCCCCGGACACCGGCAGCCCGTCGTTCTTGTCGACGACGGTCGCGTCGAGGTAGCCCCAGTCCGGAAGATCGTAGGTGACGATCATCCCGTCGTGGAGCACCGGGACGTTCTCGGAGAACCGGATGCCGTCCACACCGGCCCAGCCCTGGATGCCGGTGATGGTGCGGGCGCCGCCGGTCACCGGGTCGTCGGTCCCGATGCCGTCGCCGTACCCGTAGATCACCTTGCCCGAGCGGGTGAGCGTGGCCGAGAAGCTGACCGGCTCCGTGTACTCGGACCGGATCGGGTAGGCCCAGATCTTGGCGTCGCGGAACTCGATGACGAACGCGTCCTCGCCGTCGACCTTGGTGGCCGCCGTGAAGACTCCTCCGCCGGAGGCGAACTGGACGGGGGACGAGACGGTGAACGGGAAGAGGCCGGCACCGCCGAAACCGGGTCCCGTGGAGTTGTCCGGGGAGATCACGCCGCGCAGGCTGATCGCGAGGCTGTCATGGCTGCCGTTGTAGAGCGCGACCGGGAACGGCAGGTTCACCGTCGCCCACACGCCGCTCCCGTACGTGACCGGGTCGGTACCGCGCAAGTACTCCCCCTCGGAGACGGAGCAGCTGTAGCCGCCCTTGTCGACGACGAGCCCGACCGGGATCTCCAGCGACGTGTTCTCGGCACCGACGGTCAGCGGGACGGACGTCGGCGAGAAGCAGGCGTTGGGCGTGACGGCGAGCCCGTACCGGCCCTCCGGCACACCGGCGATCGTGAACGCGCCGTTGGCGTCCGTGCGCACGGCGTCCAGCGGCGTGTCCTTGACGGAGACGTCGGCGTTCGGGACGGGCTGTTTCTTGTCGTCGATGACCCTGCCGCTGATGTCGTGGCGCGCGGCGGCGGTGAGGGCGATCTCGACCGAGGTGTCCTGGCCGAGGGCGATCGCGGCGCTCGCGGTCGCGGGCAGGTACCCGAAGGACTCGGTGCTGATCTGGTAGTCGCCGACCGGGAGGCTGACCTTGAACCGGCCGTCCTTGTCGGTCCCGACGGACCGGCTGAACGGTCCGCTGATCATCACGTCGACGCCGGAGACCGGGGCGCCGTCGGCGGTGACGACACCGGTGAGGGTACCGCCCTGCCGGGGTGCGAGCTCGAGCAGGCGGACGAGGTCGAGCCGGCCTTCGCCGTACTTGTTGTTGAAGCCGGCGGTGCCGCCGCACTCGGTGTCGTCGACGTCGACGGCCGACTCGGCCAGCAGGCGGCGAGTCTCCTCGACCTGCCCGATGAGGGTCGGGTCGTAGCTCCACAGGGCGGCGACGGCGCCGGCGACGTGGGGAGCCGCCATCGAGGTGCCGGACATCGCGACGTAACCGTCGTTCGGGTAGGACGACGTGACGGCGACGCCCGGAGCGGAGATCTCGGGCTTGATCCGGCCACCTTCACCCTCGCCCTTGCGGGAGAACAACGCGAGCGTGCCGTCCGACGCGTAGGCGCCGACCGAGTAGGCACTCTCGGCGGAGCCCGGCGAGGAGACGGTGTCGCACGCCGCGTACGGCGAGGTGTTGCCCGATGACCAGACGCTGAAGATGCCTGCTGCGCTCCAGGCCTCGTCGATGGCCCGGAAGAAGTCGTCGAAGTTGTGCTCGACGGTCTGGCCCCACGAGTTGTTGATGACGTGGGGGCGCTTGGACGGGTCGGGGTTGTTCCCGTTGACGTCGGTCGGGGCGAGCAACCACCAGCCGGACTTGAGCAACGACTCGACGCCGGTGCTGTCGCAGCAGCCGTTCGTCGCGATCCACTGCGCGTCCGGGGCGACGCCGACGTGGTTGGTGCCGTCGTCGCCGACCATGGTGCCCATGGTGTGCGTGCCGTGTCCGTCGTCGTCGCACGGTGCTCCGGCGCACGTGCCCCGGGTGGCCATCCAGTTGTAGTTGTGGTCGACGGTGCCGTCGGGCTTCTTGCCGCGGTACTGCCGCGTCAGGGCGGGGTGGTCGAACTGAACGCCCGAGTCGAGGTTGGACACGGTGATGCCCGAACCGGTGGCCCCCATGGCCCAGGCCTCGGGGGCGTGAATGGCGTCCAGGCCCCACGCGACGGTGCCGTCCTCGTCGGCGTCCGCGTCGGCGTCCTTGGAGGCGTGCGCGTCGGCGTCCTTGGAGGCGTCCTTGGGGGCGGCGGGGCGCGCGGCCTGGTCGTCCGGCGTCTTCTCGTCGATGGGCTGGACCAGCGCGACCTGCGGCGACGCATGGATCTCGGCGACCTGCCCGACCGAGGCGACGTCGAGCGCGAGCTTCTGCGTGCCGCCCTTGACGAGCACGGCGTTGACGAGCGGGTAGGACGTGTACTTCACGCCCGCCGCGTCGAGCTGGGCGGAGACGGATGCCGCGGAGGACTTGGCCGCGGCCTTCAATGCGTCGTAGACGAACTGACCGCGAGCGGTCCAGTCGGCGATCTTCATCGCCGGCGCGAGGTCGGCCTTGGCGTCGAACGTGATCCAGAAGTCGGAGACCGGCTCCGTGCGGAAACGGCCCTTCAGGTCCGACGCGATCTTGTTGGCGGGTGCACCGGGATCCGGCTCAGCGGCCGACGCCGGCGGTGGCGCGATCATGCTCAGGCCGACCGCTAAGGCCAGCGAGGTGACGAGGGCTTGCAGTCTCACGTGGGGGGTCCTCCGGCCTACAGGGGTTGGTAGGGGTCGTGGCTCTCGTCATCGCCGTCATCGCCGTCATCCCGGGTATCGGGGGCGTCAGGGGCGTCGGGGGCGTCAGGGGTGCTGACGCCGCCTCGCGACAGCTCAAGTGGTTGCTGGTGCTCGATGAGGGAGTCGTCACGCGCGACAGGTCGCTCAGGCATGCACTGCCCTAGGGGCATGGATCATGGAGTCATGCTCAGGGTGACGAGCGATCTTCGCTATCCGGCGGATACGTCAATTTTCATGACAGGTCGCCGAGGGAGTCCTCTTCCGCGAACACTCCGGCCTCTACTGCCTTGACGGCGAGCGCGGTTCGGGTACTCACCTTCAACTTACGCATCGCCGCGCGCAGTTGTTGATCCACCGTGGCCGGTGACTTGGCCAGGATCCGGCTGATCTCCCGGTTCGTCTTGCCGGCGACGACCAGCCGGACCACGTCGAGCTCACGAGGCGAGAGCCGGTCGCCGTACCCCCGCCGGCCGCCGCGCCACAAGCGCGGAACCTCGGCGCCGTGTTCGCGAAGCCGCTGTGCGACACGGTCCGCATCGCCGCGGGCTCCGAGCCCGAACAGTCGCTCGTACTGTGCGGCCAGCAGTTCTCGGCCCTGTTCGACATGGCCTTGCGCCATGAGCGCCTCGGCTTGACGCTCGCGGGCGAGCATGGCGTCGTAGGGGCGTGGCAACGCGTCCCAGGCTCGCGCCGCCCGGTCGTACGCCCTCGCCGCGCGGGCGTGGTCTCCGGCCGCGGCGGTCAGCAGAGCACGGCATACGGCGAGGGCGGCGCGAGGCGCAGGCGCCGTACGGCCACGCAGTCCTCTGGCGAACTGGTCGCCCAGGCGAGTCGCGGCCCGCAGGTCGCCCGCGACGAGATGCGCCTCGATCCGGGCGGGGACGAGGTCCGTCGCCCAGACCCAGATGCCTTTTCTCCGGACCGTGTCCATCGGCTCGTTCGTGATCTGCAGCGCCCGGCCGCTGTTCCCCTCCGTCAGCCACAGTCTGGCCAGCGCGGCGGCGGCCTCCATCGTGTCGTCGGCCGCGCCGAGACGGGCGGACTCCTCAAGGACCAGCCGGAACTGCTCCATCGCGGCGCGCCGCCGCCCGGCGGCGGCCGCCAGCCGGGCCGCGAGGCGAATGCTGCCGAGGTAGAGCGCCGGCCGGTCCCGGTCGGCATCGGCGAGCGCCGCGCTTGTCTCCGCGAGACCCTCCCACCGGCCGGTGAACCACGCCAGGTTGCCCTGTTCGAGCCGGACGTTGTGTCGCAGCCGGGACGCCTGCTCGGCCTCGGCAAGGCGCATGGCCACGGCGAGGTGCTTGTCCGCGTCGGCGTACCGGCCCCAGATCAGCGCGCCGGTCCCGACATTGGTGTGGATGCGGGCCACGTCGAGCCGCTCCGCCGAGGTCGCGCCGTCGATGGGCAGGTCGGCGACGACGTCCCAGGCCTCCTCCGCGCCGAGCATGAGCAGCGCGGCGGCTCGGTTGCCGGCCAGGTTGAGCCGCTCCGCGGGAGAGTCGACTTCGGCGGTGAGCTCAGCGGCGCGATCCAGCCAGCGCCGATGGGTCGACGCCGGCCACGGTCCCGCGTAGGCCCATCCCAGATAGGTCATCGCCCGGGCCGCCTCGACCGGGTCATGGTCGAGGTTGGTCACCGCTTGCTCGAGCTCGCTGAGCGCGGCCTGCGCCTCACCCCCGATGATCAGCAGCCGGCCCAAGGGGTTACGGATCTCGGCCTGCTGGCGGGCGGAGAGACCGGGGGTCTCCAGCACCGAGCGCAAGGTACGGATCACCCGGTGGTAGACCTCGTCGACCGGTTCGCGACGGCCCAGTGCGGCTACTCCGGCGATGCGCGCGACCCGTGCCCGATCCGCCGGCGGCAGCTCGGACCACGAGAACAGATCGACCAGCAAGTCGACCGCCTTGGTGTGGTCACCCGAGGCCATGGCCAGCTCGGCACCCTGCTCGGCGTACCGCGCCCAGGACCGTGTCTCGCCCGCCTCACGGAAGTGGTGGGCAAGGCGTGCGACAGGCGGCGGATCGATGCCCTCCAAGGCCCGGCCGGCCAGCAGGTGCAAGTGTCTGCGTTCGGCCGACGGGATCGCTTCGTAGACGGCCGTGGCGGCCAGCACGTGCCGGAATCGCCACTGGCCGCGGTCGTCTCCGTCCAGGACGCCGACGTCGGCCGCCTCCGCGATGGCGCCTCGGCACGCGGCCGGTGGCAGACCGGCGGTCATCGCGATCGTGGCCACCGATGACCGCTCGGCCAACGTGGCCGCGGCTCGCAACACCTGCTGCGCCGCCGGCGACAGACGGCCCACCCGCTCCCGGGTGGAGTCGCGCACCGTCGGCGGCACCTGCAGCTTGCGCAGCTTCAGCCGGACCCACTGTCCGTCGCGGAAGACGAGGTCGGCACGGTCGCACATCAGGCGAACCGACTCCTCCAGCACCAGCGGCACCCCACCGGTCCGCTCATGCATGAACGTCGTGAACTCCTGCGATATCGGGTTGCCGTCCAGCATCGAGGACACCAGCGCCGCCGTGTCGTCGGGTCGCAGCGGCGCCAGGGCGATCCTCAGCTGGGTCACGCCGGCCGGAAACCGGGACGTCAGCCGCAGCAACAGCGATCCGGCGTCCACCTCCTCCGGCCGATAGGAGATCACGAGGCTCGGCCCGTCCGATTGCTGTCGAGAGGCGACGAACAGCAGGAACTCCAAGGTCACCTCGTCCGCCCAGTGAGCGTCCTCGAGCACGAGAACGTCGACGTGCAGAGCCCGCAGCAGCTCGTCCAGGGCGCGGAACAGGCGATGCCGTGCCGCCTTCGCATCGCTCAAAGGCGGCAGTGCGGGCGGCAGGTCCGAGGACCATTCAGGGAACAGGGGCCGTAACGCACCCGCGAGCTCGGTGAGCCGCAACCGCGACACCGGGCGGTCGATCCCACGGAACGCGTCGACGATCGGCCCCAACGTCAGCGACTCGCGCAGCGGTGGGCACACCGAGACCAAGGCAGTGCGCTGGTCAGGCGCGGCCAGCCACTCCCGCACCAGCCGGCTCTTCCCGATCCCCGCCTCACCCTCCACCAGCACGATCGCCGGCGGCCTGGCCAAGGCGACTCGAAGCGCCGCCATCTCCCGATCACGACCCACGAAATGCGGCGTGGAAACCGCTGGTGAGGCCCCATCGTCCTCGGGCGGCAAGGGGTCGAGCATGCGTGATGATCTCGCTTTCCGATGCTCGGGCGCAACGGCACATTCTGTCTGTCAGCCCGACAATCTTGGCAGAGAGCTTGAAACGACGACCTCACCGGTCAGGAGGATGGGCCGAGTGCTGGTGTCGCTGCCGTAGAGCCCGGTCAGGTAGAAGCGCACCGCGTGAGGCGACATCCCCACACTCCGTCAAGCGCCCGCAGCTTGAGCCCTGGCGGATAGCGGGACCCCCTGCTGTTCCCGCAGGTCAGTTCTGTGATGTCACCGGCGGTGATCAGTGCCCCGCGGCTTGAGCCCGGGCCGTTCGCTGTCGGTTCCGCGACCGCTGTCGGTTCCGCGACCTCCGTGAAAGACGAAAGCGTGGCTCTCATGGCCCCATCGTGAGCCTGCCTGGACGAATGCCAGGATGGGGTCATGGGCGCGGGGGGACTGTACGGAAGAGAGCCCGAAATGGACGCGATCGCCGAACTGCTGGCGAGGGCGCGGGCGGGGGGCAGTTCGGCGCTGGTGCTGCGCGGCGAGCCGGGCATCGGCAAGACGGCGTTGCTCGACCACGCCGCCGCGTCGGCCCGCGACCTGCGGCTGGTCCGCGGCGCGGGCGTCGAGTTCGAGGCGGAGCTGCCGTTCTCGGGGCTGCAGTTGCTGCTGCGCCCGGCGCTCGGCTATCTCGCCGCGCTGCCAGGCCCGCAGCGCGCGGCCCTGGAGGCGGCGTTCGGGCTCGGGCCCGCGACCGGCTCGGAGCCGATGCTGGTGGGGCTGGCGGTGCTGTCCCTCCTGGCGGAGTACGCGGACGAGACGGGACTGCTGTGTCTCGTGGATGACGCGCAGTGGCTCGACCGCGCCTCGCGGGAGGCGCTGCTGTTCGCCGCCCGGCGCCTGCACACCGAGGGCGTGGTCATGATCTTCGCTGCCCGGGACGGCGAGGGCTCCTTTCCCGCCCCCGGCCTGCCGGAGTCGCGCCTTTCCGGGCTGGCCCCGCATGCGGCAGCGGCCCTGCTCGACCGGCATCCGCTCGCGCCCGCCCTACGCTACCGCCTGCTCGCCGAGGCCGGCGGCAACCCCTTGGCGCTGCTGGAGCTGCCGGTCGCCCTGGTGGCCGAAGGCGGCAGCGCGTTCTCGCCGGGGGCGCTCCCCCTCACCGACCGGCTGCAACTGGCCTTCCACGGCCAGGTCAGCCGGATGCCCGCGGCCTGCCAGAGCCTGCTTCTGGTCGCGGCGGCCGGCGAAACCGGCGAGCTCGCCGTGATCCTGCGTGCCGCCGCCGAGCTGGGGGCGGCCGTCGAGGACCTGTCCCCCGCCGAGCAGGCCGGCCTGGTGTTGCGCGGCGACGCCGACGGCACCACGATACGGTTCCGCCATCCGCTGATCCGCGCCGCCGTCTACCAGCGGGCGCCGCTCGGGCAGCGCCTCGCCGCCCACCGCGCGCTGGCCGCCGCTCTCGGCTCGCCGGAGCACGCCGACCGCCGGGCCTGGCATCTGGCGGCCGCCGCCACCGGAGCCGACGAAGAGACCGCCGCCGCGCTGGAACGCACCGCCTCCCGCGCCCGCGAACGCAGTGGCCACGGGGCGGCCGCGGCGGCCTACGAACGGGCCGCCCGCCTGAGCGTCGAGCCCGGCGCCAGGGCTCGACGGGAGGCTCTTGCGGCTGAGGCGGCGCTGGAGGCAGGCGATCTGGAGCGCGCCAGGGATCTGGGGGGCCGCGCGGCCCGGGGGCTGGACGAAGACCCGGCGATGCAGGCGCGAGTCGCCCAGGTGCGGGCGCTCGCGGACTTCTGGCAGGGCTCCTACCCGGCCGCCCACCGGTTGCTGCTCGACGGCGCCGGGCTTATCCGCGACACCGATCCAGGCCAGGCCGCCGTACTGCTGATCCAGGCCGTGCACACCTCCTGGTACCTGGGCGAACGGCAGCTCGCGGCGACGCTGGACCGGCTGGCCGCGCTGCCGCTCGACGACGCGGATCCACTCGCGCCGGTGGGGCCGTACCTCGTCCATCTCGGCCGGGGCCGTTCCGAGCGGCCGCCGCCGCTGGGCGACACCCTCGCGGCGGTACGGCGGCGCGGCCGGGCCCCCGACCAGGCGTTGATGATCCTCTGCGGCGCGGCGCTCGCATTGGGCCAGGACGCCGACGCCTACGAGCTGGCGACCGAGCTCGCGGCCGGATGCCGCGACCGGGGCGGCGCCGGGAGGCTGCCGACGGTGCTGTTCTTCATGGCCGAGGGAGAGGTGTTCACCGGCCGGCACCTGGACGCGCTCGCTACCGCGACCGAGGCCCTGGGGCTCGCCCGCGACACCGGCCAGCAGCAGTGGGTCAGCCAGTTCAGCAGCGTGCTCGCCTACCTCGATGCGGCCAAAGGCGAGGAGGCCGCCTGCCGGCGCAACGCCGAGGAGGGGCTCGCGGGGGCCACCGCCGCGGCCATCTCGCCCGGTGCGCCGTGGGCGCACTGGTCGCTTGGGCTGCTCGACCTCGGTCTCGGCCGCGCCGAGGCGGCGCTCGACCGCTTCGAGCGCCTGACCCGCGAGCCGATGCGCCATCACATCTGCGCCACCCGTTCCACTCCCGACCTGGTGGAGTCGGCCGTACGGGTGGGGTCGCCGGAGCGCGCCGCCGAGCCGCTGGCACGCCTGGCGACGTGGGCCGGGTCGGTACGGCAGCCGTGGGCCGACGCACTCGTGCTGCGCTGCCGCGGGCTGCTGGCCGCCGACGACCAGGCTGAGGCGCTCTACACGGCGGCCCTCGACCTGCACAGCCAGGACGCCCGCCCGCTGGAGTACGCGAGGACCGCGCTGCTCTACGGCGAATGGCTGCGCAGGGCCCAGCGCAAGGCCGAGGCGCGCGGGCCGTTGCACGACGCCCTGGAGGTCTTCGACCGGCTGGGCATGCGGCCGTGGGCCGAACGCGCGCGCGGCGAGCTCACCGCGACCGGCGCCCCGGGCCAAGGCCCCAGACCGGCCGAGGGCGTGGCCGCCGGTCTCACCCCGCAAGAACTGCAGATCGCCCGCCTCGCCGCGCAGGGCCTGTCCAACCGCGACATCGCCGCGCAGCTCTTCCTCAGCCACCGTACGGTCGGCTTCCACCTCTACAAGGCATATCCCAAGCTCGGCGTCGCCTCCCGGGGCGAGCTCAAGGAGTTCGCCGATCGACTCGGGCTGTGAGATCGTGTCCCGATGAGCGAACAGGTCCTACCTGGGCAAATACTCCCCGTGGACGTCAATGAGGTCACGCCGATGGAGCTGGGCCCCGGCATCGACGTACGGATGCTGCCGGGCATGCCCGGGATCAGGACGTGGGTGATCGACCTCGCCCCCGGCGCCGAATGGCCGGACCTCGACGTTCACGACACCTACGGCGAGGCGTACTTCGTCGTGAGCGGCGAGCTCATCGAGGGCGACCGCACCCACGGCCCCGGCACCTACGTCGCCTTCGGCCCGAAGACGAGCCACCGGCCCCGTACGGAGACCGGTGTCCGCGCCTTCGGCTTCAACTACGACGTCATCCCTTGAGCGCTTCGCGGTATTCGGCGCCCATCGCGGCCGAATCGTGGTCGGGGCCGACGCCTTCGACGATGATCACCTCGCCCTCCAAATGGTCCGCTCGCAGCGGCAGGATCGCCTGGTAGGCGGCGGACTCGTACCAGCCGCGCGCGTTGTGCACCGACGGGAACTCGAGCATGACGACGCCCCCGGACCACTGGCCCTCACGGACGTCCACCGGTCCCCCATGGACGACGAAGCGGCCGGAGAACGGGTCCAGCGTCGACTGGATCCTCTCCAGGTACTCCGCCACGTCCTGGTGCAACCGCTCCGGGTCACGAAGATGCGCGATCACATATGCGGTCATGGTTCCTCCTTGAAGGTGTTCAGGCTCCGGCGGGCACTTTGTCCAGGAAGCCGAGCACCTGGCTGATCCGCCCGTCATCACCGATCACCGCCACGTCGAAGCCGATGACGATCGGCTCGCCGCCCTCAGGTCCAAGGTGCCAGGTGAACCGGGCGATGTCGTGGTGCGCGTCCACGGTGCCGCCGAGGCTGAAGACCAGCCCGCCGAACTGCCCCTGAACCGCCGCGATGGTGGCGTCGAGCCCGTCCCTGCCCCGTACGGAGACCAGCGGGTCGGTGTACACCGCGTCCTGCGCGAAGACCTCCGCCAGGACGGCCTGCCGCGCGGCGGCGTCGGTCTCGTTCCACGCGGCGAGGTAGCGCTGGACCAACTCGTTCATGTCGCTCATGTCGTTCTCCTCAGTGATCGTGCTCTCTTGTGACCACCAACTTACGGAGGCGGGAACGACGCGGAATCTGACGTGCTTAAGTACTTCGGTACCGGAGTTGACGGTCGATCATGGTGAGCTGGATCGCAGCCACACCGCGTGCTGTGAGCACCCGACCGACGCGCCTGACGCGCCTGACGTGCCTGACAAGCTCATCGGTCTCTGACCTGCGAGAAAAGGCCAAGAACCCACGACAACCATCGCGGTTGCGGCAAGTCCGCAGTGCCGCTGAACGGGAGCCGGACGACCCCCGGATCGACGGACTCGCCACACCTTGGCCGAGTACTGTCTCGCCCATCCCTCACTGCTGCCGATCCCGGCCGCACTCCGGGCTCGCACCGACGGCGCGGTCCGGTACAGCCTGCTCAACCACCACGGACACGAGCAGAAGCCAGCCTGAGTCAGGCTGGCGGCGTTGTCCGAGACAAGAATGCGCTCAGCCGGCATCGACATCGCGTCCCCAGCTCCAACTGACTGAGCCCGCCGCCGCACTCCGGCCCGCGGCGCTGATGCTGGCCTTCGGGTCCACGCCGGCGGCTTCTTCCTGGTCAGTTGCCCGGCCATGAGGGTGATCGCGGCCCACGTCAGGTAGGCCTCCGAGCGCTGCGGGAGTCACTCGTATTAAGCCGAAGTGGGCGGATCTGCTGCTGTCCAGTACGACCAGGCTCGGGTCGGCAATCGGGAGGTAGTCCCAGTGAACGCCGGTCCGTCCCTGGTAGCGGATGACGTTGACGATCTCACGCAATTCGTAGCTGACGGACGGGTGCACGGCCTTCCATGCGGTGAGTACCGGTTCGATCAACGCCCACTGCGCGTCGGACAAGTCGCTCGGGGACTGCTTGCGCTCAGTCACCCGCCCATCACAGCACGGCCGGGCCCGCTAACCGGTGGTAACGCTACAAATCTCTACGATCACACTACGACATCACAGGAATACGCTCGCAAACTGCACTCTGACGGTTGACCGAACCGTAATCACGATGAAGGGCGTTCGCCTGACACACCCGCGTTCCCGCCATCCGTAGGCTCGCGTCCGGGGCGCAAGGGATGAAGCACCCCTTCCTCCCGTATGCCTGCCATATCAGGGGCGGCAGGCTCGCCCGCTCTGGAGGTTCTCCGATGTCCACCCCTTACCCGCCATCCCACGGATCCGGCGCGCCCGGACATCCGGGCGGCCGGCACCCCGGGCAGGCCTGGCCTCCGGGCAGCTTTCCACCCCCCGCACAGGGTGCACCGCCGGGACCGGGCGTACGGTGGCCTCCTGGTCCCGGCGAGCAGCCGCGCCACCCGCAAGGCGGATCCGGCGGGCATTGGTCTCCACCTCCGCCGAACGGCAACGGAAGCGGAGGGAAGGGGCCGCTGATCGCCCTCGTCGTCGTGCTCGGCGTCGTCGTGCTCGGCGGACTGGCAGGGGGCTCGCTGCTCCTGAGCCGTGCCGAAGCCGGCCCGCCCGCGAGCCCGACCCCCGGCCGGGGCAATCCGGCCCGGTCGCCCACGGCCGAGGCGGCGAGGACCACCGAGGCGGGGAAACTCCGGGCGATCACCGGCGACCAGCTCTGCGCCGCCGTACCGGGCGATCTCCGTAAAAGCCTGGTGGCGGACGCCGAATACGGCGGGAAGGACGCATCCACTGGGGCCGCCACCGACACCGAGAAGCGGGCAGCCTGCAGCTGGACGAACAACAAGATGGACGTCGGCAACGGCGTTCTCGGATATCGCGCGCTGAGCATCTCCGTGGAAGCCAAGAGCGCAGGGACACGCAGTGCCGTCGAATACGCCACGGACCGCTTCGGCCAGGACAAGCAAACGCACGCGCGGCGAGTCAACGTCCGGAACGGCAAGCGGATCGATGGCAGGACCTCAGGCTCGGCATTCGGCGAGCTCAAGCCGCTGGAGTATGGCGACGCCTCCTACAGCCAGACCTCGATAGGCAGGAGCGGCCTCAAGGCGGAGGTGTTCGTCCGGCAGGGACCCTGGCTGGTCAAGGTCACCTACGGCGGTGACAACCGGACCGGCGCCAAGTACCCCTCCGGCGACGAGACGCGGGCCTCGGCAGGGAACGTCGCCAAGCTCATCGCCGCGGAAATGGCCAAGAGTGCCGACAAGGTGAAACTCACCGGGCCCTGCGGCATCGTCACCGCCGAACAGATCGAGTCGGCGTTCTTCCCCGCCGTCGGCGGACCGTCCGTCAGCACCAATGACGGCAGGATCAAGCAGACCACCTGCACCTGGTCGGTCAAGGAGGTCATCAAGCACCGGCCCGGGCAGGAGTTCACCGCTCGCGGCGGTGAACTCGGCATTCACATGGTCGACTGGGGTGGCGGCGACACCGGCTCGACGTTCCAGTTCGATCGCGATGCCAAGAAGTACGACCGGTACCACAACGGGGGCGGCCTCACCAGCGATCGCCTCCACACGGACTACGAACCCCGCCAGGAGCTCTCCGGGCTCGGCGAGAAGGCATTCGTCGTGGTCTCCAGCACCACCAAGCTTCACGACAAGAGCGCGCCCCCCACGACGGAGATTCTCATCAAGGTCCTGGTCGGCGACCGGACGGTCGAGGTCACGTTCCGGGGGACGACGACCGGAGGCGGTCTCGTCGACGCCGCCGACTACCGGGCACCGTTCTTCGAGCCGGCAGTCGCGCAACCCGCCCTGACGAAGGTGGCCAAGTCTTTCCTCGACGGCCTGAAATGACGGGATGATCGGCGGAGACGGCATAGATGACGCTGCGCTCGACAAGATCCTCTCCCTACAGCTCAAGGTTGCGGGCGGGAGCACGAATTGCATGGTCGTCGCTTCAAACCTTGACCGCAATGGGGACTTCACCCGCACCGAACGCGTAGAAGAATGGATCAGGAACGGCGACAACGAATTCATCGTCCGATCCATGGACGGTGGTCCCAGTCGCTGCACCATTGAGCCAGTTGCCGCGTGGTAGCCCTGGACGCGGAGACCGTACGGGTGCTGACCCGCCACCGCGAGCGCCAAGAAAGCTGAGCGCGGTGGCGGGCACCCCCTGGCAGGACTCGGGGTACGTGTTCACCACCGCGGATGGGGCGCCGTTGCGGCCGGACTACCTCACCGGCCGGTTCCGCCGGCTGGTGGCCGCCTCAGGACAACCGCCCATCCGGCTGCACGACCTGCGGCACGGCGCCGCCACCCTGGCGCTGGCCGCGCACACCGACCTGAAGGTGGTGCAGGCCATGCTCGGGCACGCCAGCATCGTGCTGACCGCCGACACCTACGTCTCGGTGCTGCCCGAGGTGACCCACCACGCGGCCCAGGAGACGGCCCAGCTGGTACTGAAGGCCGCGTCCGCGCTGGGGCGGCCGCTCGGCGGCTGACTCAGGATTGCCTCACATCTGCCCCATGCCGCGCCGGCGCGCGGGCGCGGCTGAGGTTTCCGCTGGTGAAAGCGCGCCCTGCAGGATTCGAACCTGCGACCGTCGGATTAGAAGGGGCCTTGATCCGATGATCTAGCACGCGGGCGACGAATACGTGCGGACCCGGGCGCGAGAGGCGTCGCAGGGTCTACCGGAAGCCTGAGCCGGCATCGCGGTCCGTGCCCGGTCACTCGTCATCGCCCTCACCCGCCAGAGTCGGTCTTGCCAGCGCCCGGTTGATGGCATCCCGGTCGAAGGGCATCAACTCTTCGGGGTACTCCGGGTTGTAGTCCTCGATCGGGTTGTCGCCGCGGCCGTCCACACAGATCGGGGCAGCGAGTTCGTCGGCGACCACCCTCTCCAGGAGAATCTCGTGCTCCCAGCAATCACCGAGATCGTAGGTGTACCGCAGCACCGATCGCGGTGCGGGCAGCACCCGGTTCAACCGGCACAGGTCTTCGTCCCCGCACTCCTCCAACGGCCGGAAGGGGTCGCTGAAGCGACGCTTGCCGACCCTGAACACATGAAGGTGCTCATCCGACCAGCCGAACAATCTCTGAATAACCCGGTGCAGATCACCCAGCGAATAGTTCTCCGGAACCAGCACCCGCCGCCACACCCCAGCGACGGAGATCTTGAGCTGGTAGCCAGGAATCGCCGGCGCCGTCCGTGGCAGGACGACCAGGAGCCGACCCGCTTCCGGGTGCCCACTGCCCCCAACTCCTTCATGGAGGTCGCCGCCCATCATGTCCAGCAGAACGTACCGAGCGTCAGTCACCCCATAGCGATCAAGCGCCGCCAGCGCATAGTCAACCGCCCGCCACTCCCGATCCCCTTCAATCTCCGCATCCAACCACCAGCGGGCATGCGGTCCCAGTAGAGGCAGGTCACGCACCGCCTGCCACAACTCCCCGGCACCACCACGCTCGGCCACGACCTCGACAACACTGAGCCGTCCGGCTGGGGACGCCTCAGCCGCCGCCCGCAACAGTTCGGGGAGCCGATCGACCAGCTTGCGGGAGCCCGGTTGGACATCCGCGATCCGCCACCGCCACAGCAACTCCGGCACCTCCTCCGGCGGGGCTGTAGCGATCCTGCGCAGTACCTCATCCGCGCTCAGATCTGCGGTGATCGGCGGCGGCAACCGTTCCGCCAGCTCTTTGCGAGCGTGTTCGCCCAGCTCCGTGACCATCAACCGGTCGTCGACCACACCGAATGCGACCAGGATTGTCAGCAGGTGGTCGACGGGATGCCGATCGGCCAGCCCGACGAAGCGCCAGTCCCAATCACCACGCTGCCGCATCCCCTGCTCCACCGCCGCGCGCAGCGCCCCGCCCAGCGGCGGCGCGTCCTCCGCCAGCAGGTCCAGCATGACCAGGCAGCAGATCCGCGAGTCCACCCCGCAGGGGTCCGTGAACTGCGCCGCGATCACCTGCTCCAAGGCTGCATACCAGGCCTCGGTGTCAAGCGCTGGCGCGGGTTCGGCCCGAACGGCACGCGAGCCCTCGATCGTGACCAGTCCTGCCGCCACCGCGGTCAGCCAAGCCCGCTGCAGTTCCGGCACATCGCTGAGGCGTCGGACCTTGACCGGACACGCCACACCGAGCGCCAGCGCGGCATCGGGCACCAGCGCCGGTTTGATCGCGATCGATGGGGTGACCGCCCGACCGCCCTCTACCCAGGAGGCCAGGGCGTGAGCGGCTGTGAACACCGGGCTCTCGGCGACGGAGGGCATAGCCGCGAGCGTATCGCCTCGCCGATCTCGAAGTACGAGCCCGGGACATCCCGCAGGCGTAAGGTCAACGGGTGGCTGCCGAAAACGCAGAGTGCAGTTGGTGTGGACGTCCGGCCCGGATTTCCCTGAACACCGTGGGCATGCTCTGCGACGCCTGCTGGAACTCCTGGATGTGTGACCGTACGGGGCGTGATCCGCTAACGCCGCCTCCGCCACCGGAGAGGTTCGTCGATCCGGACGGACGACCACATGTCCTGGCCTACCGCCTCACTCACGGCGCCACCGGCATCGACGCCGAGCTCACGGAAGTCGACGTCGAGGACGGGTATACCTTCAGGGCGCTCGCCGACCCTCACGCCGATCCTCAGCGCGCCCTTGACCATGTGCGGGAGAGCGCCCGCCGCGAGATCGGCAGACACTACCTGAGGCGCAGCCCGTTCACCGGCGAGATGACCATCGCCGACCGCGAAGTACGGGGCAGGATCATCTGGCGCAGCCCGGATGAGATGGCCGTGGTCGTCGACGGCCGGCAGATGACCTGGAACGAACTCGGCCAGGCGATCCAGAATGAGGGCTGGGACTTCACGATCACTGTCGACGAGCCGGTCAGCCTGGTAGACGGCTACAACCCGGCGTTGCTGTCAGAGAGCGACTGAACGATAGCGGCCCAGACGGCGATGCCTTGCGCCCAACTTGTGTTCCCCACGGAGATCAGAGCCAACAGGGACCACCCGTATCTCTTCTGACCCGCCAAGACAGCACCCGTAGTGGAGTCGGACAGATGGCCGTGGCGGTGCCTCTACGCTCGTACGGGTGACGAGCGACAACCTGGTGAGCCAAGCCGACATCGACAATCTGGGCATGGGCCGCTTCTCCGGAGCCGAGCGGGATGCGGCAGTGGCCCGAGTGCTGGCAGCCGTCGATGACCCCGATCTTCGCGGTGAGGACTTCGATCGGCCGTACGCGCTGATGGTGGCCTGCGACTTCCTGGCGATGGACGGCGAGGTCGATCGGGCGATAGAGCTTCTACGCCGAGCGGACACCGAAAACCTCCGGCGGCGGAACATGGAGCCGTTGGCCCGGCTGGCCGCGCTCCTGCACCAACAAGGCCGGACCGAGGATGCCTCCGCGACCTTCCGCCGCGTGGTCAAGGAGGGGCTGGCGGACTGGACCGACTATGACCTTTACGCTGACGCGCTCGGCGAGAGCGGCGATCAGGCCGGCGCCTTGCAGATCCTGGTCGGCGGCCAGGAGCGGCTGACCAGGCAAGGCAAGGCTCTGTCCGCCGCTCAGCTACAACGGTCGATCGACCGGCTCCGCCGCGATATGGGCTTCCCCGACGCGCCCGCGGCGCCGGATCCGGACGCCCACTGGCATGAGAAAGAGGGCGATCCGCGCACCCTGTTCTGGCCCCGTGAGGACTTCGACCGCCTCTCCCAGCGGTGGCCGCAGATCGCCGAAAAGTATGGAACCGACTGGGACAATCACCGCTCCCGCGTCGAGCTGGCCGGTCTCGAACTCGCCAGCGAGGGCTCCAAGCTGCATCTCCTGTATGCCGACTTCACCGCATTCGCCCAGCTCATGATTCAGCGCCCCGACCTTGCCGACCCGATCGGCGAGTACTTCGAGGACGCGGCCTTGGATGCCACAGACCTGCCATGGCGGACGGAGCGGAACGCCCCATGCTGGTGCCGCTCGGGACGGAAGTACAAGCAGTGCTGCCGACGCCTTGGTATGGGGAGCCAGTAACGTGAGGTCGTTCTCGTAGGCGATGCGACGTGGATGGCCGCACGGAGCTGGTGGTCGAGCCGGACCAGAAGTTCCTGGCAGACGTGGGCACGACCTATCCGGTGACGCTGGCCGCGGCGGTCACCCTGCCGGATATGACCGATGTGTGGATCTCCAACTACGGAACCCCGGGGTCGAGCACCTACCGCAACAAGACGCTGTGGGTGGGCACCTACGACGACGGCGAACCGGCGCCGCTGGTGGAGCGTGCCTACCTGAAGTTCGACACCACTACCCTGGCCAACGTCAATGTGTCGGCGGCCACGCTCAGCATGCGCCGCACCGACGCCGTCGGGTGCGGCGACGCCCAATCCGGCATCAAGGCCCAACGGATCACCGCCGCCTGGACCGACGTCGAGCTGACCTGGGAAAACCAGCCCGGCACCACCACCGCCGGGGAATCCGTCGCCAATGACGCCGCCACCTGCGGCGCGCCCGGCACGATGAGCTGGAACCTCGCCGCGATGGCTCAGGCGTGGGCGGCCGGCAGCGCCAACCACGGGCTTATGCTGCGCGGCGTGGATGAGACGCTGGACGACGGCCGACCGCCATACGACCGGGCCTTTGACTCGTTCAACGCCACCAACAAACCCACGTTGGACGTCACCTACACGCTCGGCTCCACGCCCACTGTGGCAGAGTTGCAGATCAGCCCGGCCACCAGCACGGACGGGACGGTGATCGCCACCTCGCTCACCCCGCAACTGGCCGTCACCGTCGCCGACACCGCCAGCGGCGACCTCACCGGGCAATTCGAGATCGAGCACGACCCGGCCGCCCCGGAGCAAGGAACCGGCCAGATCTGGACCGGCATCTCAGCCGCCGTCGCGTCGGGAAGCCAGGCGACGACAAGCGTACCCGCAGGCAAGCTCGCCGACGGCTGGAAGATCCGCTGGCGCGCCCGCGCCGCCAACGCCGCCACCTCGTCAACCTCGGCGTGGTCGGACTGGCAGACGGCAACGGTGGACGTGCCCAACCCGGCCGTCGATGCCCTCCAAGTCACCCCATCCGAGGTGAGAGATGGCGTCACGGTGGCCACCAGCCTGACCCCGGCCATGCGTGCGACGGTCACCGACCCGGCCGCCCAGCCACTGCGGGCCGAGTTCGAGGTCGAACACGACCCCACCGCGTCGGGGCAGGGCAGCGGTCAGATCTGGACCGGCACGGTGGACGATGTCGCCACCAGCACTCAGGCATCGGTCATCATCCCCGACGGCAAGCTCGCTGATGAGTGGAAGGTGCGCTGGCGCGTCCGCGCGATCAACACCGCCACCACCGTTGGCTCGCCCTGGTCGGAATGGCAGGCGGTGACCGTGGACGTACCCGACCCGGTCTCCGAACCGGCCGTCGGCGCCCTGCAGGTCACCCCGTCCGAGCAGGTGGACGGTGCCACCGTCACCCCCACGCCCACCCCGTCGCTGCTCGCCCAGGTCATCGACCCGGCCGGCAAACCGCTGCGGGCGGAAGTCGAACTCGAACACGACCCGGCCGCCCCTGCCGAACAGGGGACCGGCCAGATCTGGACCGGAACCGCGGACAACGTCCCGGCCGGGACACAGGCCACCATCACCGTTCCGGCGGACACCCTGTTCGACGGATGGAAGGTGCGCTGGCGCGCCCGCGCCGTCTCGGCCACCACCACCTCGGCCTGGTCGGACTGGCAGACGTTCACCGTCGATGTGCCCAAACCCACCGCCACCGCGTTGGCCATCACCCCCTCCAAGGTGGCGGACGGCGTCACGGTGACCACCACGCTCACCCCAGCGCTGCAGGCCACCCTCACCCACCCCACCGGCCAGACGCTCCGGGCGGAGGCCGAAATCGAGCACGACCCGTCAGCCCCCGACGGTCAAGGCAGCGGCCAGATCTGGGCCGGCTCTTCGGACGAGATCGCCTCCGGCGCCCAAACGAGCGTGACCGTCCCCGCGGGGGCACTCGCCGACGGCTGGAAGGTGCGCTGGCGGCTGCGCGCGGTCACCGACGACACCTCATCGGCCTGGTCGGACTGGCAGACGTTCGCCATCGACGTCACCCAACCCGGCGAGGAGCCCTTGGCCCAGACCGCCGGACCGGTGATTCGCACTGACCAGAGCTTCTCGGTGGCCGCTTGGCTGCAGTGGGATGACAAGGAAGGAAACTACAGCGTCATCGAACAGCGGGGGGCGCATCAAACGCCGTTCCGCTTGGGTAATACGCAAGACCACGGGCTAATCTTCACGTTGACCAACGCGGATACGGCGGACGCGGTACATGAAGGTGTACTCTCCGACGTCGAGCCGCCCGTCAACGAGTGGTTCCACCTCGCTGGTACATACGATGCTGCTGCCAAGTCGGCATCGCTCTACCTCAACGGCCAACTGCTGAAGACCACACCAATTAGTTACCCGGCATGGAACGGCTCCACGAAAATGCTCCTAGGAGCCGAGATGCGAGGGGCCATAGACAACGCCCGTGTATACCAGAGAGCTTTAGGCGAGGAGGACATATCCGACCTACTGACCGTTCCAGCAGCCATCGCTGATGCCTCTACGAATCCGAGGACTCCAGAGCGAGCTCCTACCCCTCAGGCTTTGCCCGCGTTCGACTATGAGCGAATGTCGCTGCAGAAGTGCGAGGACGAGCGTGACGCCCGAGCAGGGAACAGCCATGCAAACACCGATGGCTGGGACAAGGTCGTAACATACTCGAGCTGCTGGAGCCGCCACCTCATGTTCGCAATATACGAGGAGACGGAAAAGTACGATAAAAAATGTCAGTGCAAGAAGACGGTAAAAGACATCGACGACTTCTTGAACTTCGACTGGACTGTGGTCATGCACTCTTACCTGGGAGATAGCAGCGGAACAGGAGTTATTGGGGGCGGCACTATGCATCCCCGTAACGTCAAGGTATGGACCAGAGTCGACAACTTCTGGTCCGACGGCAATTTCCTGGAAGAGCTGATCGGCGGAGACGGCATAGATGACGCTGCGCTCGACAAGACCCTCTCCCTACAGCTCAAGGTTGCGGGCGGGAGCACGAATTGCATGGTCGTCGCTTCAACCTTGACCGCAATGGGGACTCCACCCGCACCGAACGCGTCGAAAAATGGATCAGGAACGGCGACAACGAATTCATCATCCGATCCTTGGATGGCGGCCCCAGTCGCTGCACCATTGAGCCATGGATTACCTACGACAACCCGAAGAATCCAGGCAGCGGCGACAAGCAAACACTGCCGGGATGGGGACATCCTAAGTGGGTGGACGCGAACCCTGAACGTCTCCGCGAGACCGCACCCAGAGTCCGTTGCGACAACCAACCCATGGGCGGAAAACTCGAGTTCTACAAGGGGAGCTGCATATTCTCCGCAGCCAAGCGCGTTCTGGTTCTGCGACCTTGGAACTTCGATTACGGCCAGGTCGCCCGACATATCGAGAAAGCTTTCACCCAACCCGAGAACACAGTGCCTTTCAAGTCCGTCCAAAAACATATCCCAGGCAATTGGAATGCGCCCAAAGGCACGCCCGAACGAGATCCGCTCACGCGAATCGACTCCCAATCAAACCGTTACAATCAGAACACAAAAGCCAAAAACCTCGTATGTGAGGAGTTTTTTGCCGATCGGCCCCGGAAAAAGAATGGCGCCCCCGAGGACGAATGGCAACAGTGCGATGAATATCCATTCGCATCCACAAAAGAAGGCGGCGCATACGATCACCCCCAGTACGGAAAGGACAATTTCTCCGTACAGGCTGTCCTGGGAACGCACAACTCGACTGCCGGTGGCGATCTCGCAGTGTTCTATGCCAGGTACCGGGTCCTGCTCGGCAACAAGTTCTGGGTAGCGGTTCAATGACCTATTTCGGGGACGTCGTCGGAGCGGCGTCCCCGAAATACCGCCTTCCAGCAGGAGAAAATGAATGAGACAGTCGGAGAGGCTTTGGCACCTCGCCTACAAGTACCGCATGGGGATGTCTTTCCATGGTCTGTGGGTGGAGAACACCGACCTTGCCCAAGTTGCCGCGCAGATCGGCGCGGACCCCGCATCAGGAGTCATGTGCAAATGGGAAGACCTGGCCAGAGGGTTGGATATCGGCGAAAATACCCGTCTTGCATGGATGGGGAGTATCAACAACAGCTGGACGCAGATCGTGGGCGACCCAACGCCGTTCGACGCTTTGCCCGCCTTATCGGCTGGAAATCGTCGCGCTCTGCGGGTCGCCTGGACGGTTGATGGTGTCCACGACATCTACTATGCGGTTGGCGGATACTACGTCACCGCCTTCGGCGTGACAAAGCCGGATGCACGCAAGGGTCAAGACCCGCACGCGCTCGACAGTTACGCCACCGGCCTCCAGTTCGATATCCAAGACGCCTCCTGGGAAAGCGATCCCGATCTATTGCCGGGTTGGCATGAATACTCCGCCTGGAAGGAGACGCTCTACGACTTGCCAGACGACGACATGGTCGACGACGCGTACGAGAGCATGCCGCCAGAATGGAGCCACCTGCTGGATCTCTCTCTGAACGGCTACAGCCCGCAATTGGCCACATGTATCACGTCGGCACTGATTCTCGTAGGGCGCGTAACCGGCCGGGAACTCGACGAGACGTGGATGGAGGGTCACCACACCCGATACACCATCAGCTGAACCGCGAGGTGCAAGGTGCCCGCGCTTGTCCTGAAGCGGCCAGGGCACCTGCACGATCTCATGACTCAGCAGGAGCAAGACCCGCCCAGGGGGCTGCTGGCATACTGGCGTGTCTCTACGGGCAACTTTCCCCAGCACTCCGGACACTTGGCGTGACCTCGTCCACCGATCGAGTGCAAGCCACAGCTGACATCCGTCGGCGCACACCGCGAAGGAGGGAATGCCACAGACGGCAGAGATTCATGTGCAGATCAGCAGGCGATGCGGCTTTGTCGATGCGGAGACGGCGCCGGTTGTCACCTGCGACCACGGTACGAATCCACGCCACCATGCAGACTGCGCTGAACGCAACGGTGCGCGCCCGGTTGGTTTCGGTCAACCCGGCCAACGATGCCGAGTTGCCCCATCCCCGGCGACGCATCCGGTGGTCCGGACCGCCGGGCGGACCGCCCGACGGCAGCAGCGCGAAGAGCGTCGACCGTAGCGGTCAGGACCGAACAGCAGTTTGCGACCTTCCTGGCCGGTGTCACGCAGGACCGCCTGTATGCCGCCTGGTGGCTGGCCGCGCTGCGCGGCCTGCGCCGGGATGAGCTGACCGGGCTGCGCTGGACGGACATCGACCTGCAGACTGCGGAGCTGGCGGTCACGTAGCAGCGAGTGCACGCCGACGGCCAGGTCGTGGTCGGGCCACCGAAAAGCGCCGCCAGTTGCCGGGTGGTGGCCCTGGATGCGGAGACCGTACGGGGGCTGACCCGGCACTATGAGCGCCAAGGGGAACTGAGCGCGGCGGCGGTCACCCGCTGACGAGACTCGGGCTACGTGTTCACTACCGTGGATGGGGCGCCGTTGCGGCCGGACTACCTCACTGGCCGGTTCCGCCGGCTGGTGGCCGCCTCCGGACAGCCACCTATCCGGCTGCACGACCTGCGACATGGCGCCGCCACCCTGGCGCTGGCCGCGCACACCGACCTGAAGGTGGTGCAGGCCATGCTCGGGCATGCCAGCATCGTGCTGACCGCCGACACCTACGTCTCGGTGCTGCCAGAGGTGGCCCACCACGCGGCCCGGGAAACGGCCCCGGCTGGTGCTGAAAGCCGCGTCCGCGCTGGAGCGGCCACTCGGCGGCTGACTCAGCTTCGCCTCACATCTGCCCCAGGCCGCGCCGGCGCGCGGACACAGCTGAGGTTTCCGCTGGTGAAAAGCGCGCCCTGCAGGATTCGAACCTGCGACCGTCGGATTAGAAGCAAGATCCTTTAGTGCCGTCACGTGCCGTTGAGTGATGTATTGTGCCGTCTCAGCGCGTTTTACGTGCCAGGCCGTGCCGGGCTCTGACGGCGCATGACGGGGCGTACGAGCACGCGCCGAGCACGGCGGACACCCTGATGTGATCATTGCGGGTGGCGCCACACATTGGATTCAGCACCGCAGAGCACGCCGACACTACGTAGAGGGCAGTCCTGTGCTCGGCACGTGCTCCAACCTGTACACCACTCCCATGGACGCAATCGCCATCTAGACAGTCCAGAACTGGGCCGTGAAAGCGTTTCGGCCGCTTCAAGCCGGTAACGCAGTGTCTGATCATCGCTATATCGAGAAGGGGGACGCGACGGTCGCCCGCGAGGAGGATGCCGGGATGGGTGTTGCGGAGACCCCGTCCGCCGACGCGGGCGGTGATCGCGGTTCCCCCCGGTGGACGAACCTCCTCGTCGGGCTCGGCTCAATCGCCGACCTCGCCGCCGTGGCGCAGTTGGTTACCAGCGGCGCGAGACAGTGGATTCTGGTGGCCGGGTTGCTGGCGGTCCTCGCCGGCGTACTCGGGCTGATCCAGCTTGTCGGGCAGCCGATCGGGCGGCGGGCCATGGTGATGGTGGTCCTGGTCGGCACCGGCGCCGGGGTGACGGGCGCGATGATCGGCCAGTTCTTCGGCGAATCCCCTGAGGCGGAAAAGTACCCCGCCGCGGCCGGCTCCCCCGGGCCCTCGGGAGCCGGCGGCACTCCGTCTCCCGGCACCGGGTCAGCCTCCGGGCCGGCGGCGGCGGCGACGGCCGGCGCGGTGGCTTCCGTCGCGTCCGGGCAGGTGCTGCGCCAGGGTGCGGCGTCGTTGAAGGACCAGGACTACCTGGACGCGGAGACCGGGAAGATCGGCGAGGTACGGCCGGGCGCCAGCGATGTCGTGTATGTCGGCCCCTACCGCGAGCTGTGGACGGCCGGCGGCGGAGCCCTCCCCATCACCCCCGTCGAAGGCCGCCCGGACGCCGCCGCGTGCGCGGCGGCATTGCAGGTCCGCGACTACGACATGGTGGTCATCGGTGACATGAAGGCCGGCGCCTGGGCCTGCGCTCGCACGGTCGAGGACAACCTCCTCGCCGTCCAGATCCGCGCCGTGCCGGAGGGCGACGTCCCGCTGGAGATCGCCTACACCGTCTGGCAGAAGTGATCGGGCCGGTCAGGGCGCGCGAAGGTAGGCGACGCCGAACGTACTGTCGCCGGGGACGCCGGCGGGGCTGTGACACCAGACGTAGACCGAGACCCGGGGCGGCGCGGCGTAGGAGTCGATCGTGCCGAGGTGACAGTAACGGCCGTCCGGCCCCGTCGCGGTGACCTGCACGCTGTCGCCGGTCTTGCCCAGAGTGTTCCAGGTGAGGCGGTAGTAGCCCGTGCCGAGCCTGGTGACCACCGGCACCTCGCCGTTGCCGCTGAAGGAGCGAGAGGCATCCACGACCGGGTCGGCCGGGTCGCCGGAGACGCTCGTGTAGGCGGCCGGCGTGCCCGCGTCCCTGTGCAGCCCGGCGCCATCCACGTAGGAGAGCAACCACAGCGAGTCGGCGGGCCGCGCGGTGGCCGCGTCGCCGATCTCGTGGCACGCCACGGCGATCTCGACCCGGCCGGTGCCCGGCGTGGTGCCCACCGGGGCGCACCGTGCGGGCCGCCCGGCGCCGAAGGGGGTCACCTGAACATGGCCGGTTCCCGCCGCGAAGTCCGCGCCCTCCAGGGTCACCCGGTAGCGGCCAGTGCCCTCGCGCACGACGCGGATGACGCCGCCGGCCGAGTTCACCGTGCCGTCGTTGTGGACGGGATTCACCGTCGCCGAGCCCCCGGCGCCATCGTCGTACTTGACGGTGGCGTAGGGGCTCGTCCCCACGGCGGGTGCGGCGAAGAACATCGTGAACCACCAGTCCACCGGCGCGCCCGCCTCGTTAAAGCAGCGTACGCGAATCAGCTCGTCCGGACCGTCGGGGGCGTAACCGGTGACGCCGCAGGTGCGGCCGCGGTACACGGTCCGGTACGCAGTCACGTGCGCAATCCCGGCCGCGGCCGCGACCCCGGGAAGGCGCACCTCGTACTCACCCGTACCAGTGTGCACGACCTCGGCGCGCCGGCCAGCCGCGCCGGAGTCGAGTCGGCCGGTGGTCCACTGCCAGTACGGGTTCAGCGGCGTCACGACGCCGATCGGCGCCTCGGACACAGTGGCCCGGTCCATGTAGGCGTAGCCCCAGCGCGGCGCCGGCGCCGGTCTCGGGCCGCTCATGGCGACCATGGCGTCCACGAGGCGTGACCGGTGGCGTTTGATCTCCTCCGTACCCATCTCGCTGGCCGGCTCCGGCAGCGGCTGCCCGGCATCCGGTGAGACGCCGATGCGGAACCCGAGGCGCTGCCAGTCGTCCGAACCGTCGAGATGGTCGTCGTAGCCGTACAGGAGGGGGTAGTGGAAAC
Source organism: Nonomuraea sp. NPDC049504 (assembly GCF_040676845.1). Taxonomy (NCBI): domain Bacteria; kingdom Bacillati; phylum Actinomycetota; class Actinomycetes; order Streptosporangiales; family Streptosporangiaceae; genus Nonomuraea; species Nonomuraea sp. NPDC049504. Next base: position 98,290 of record NZ_JBFAPT010000008.1, on the reverse strand, counting down.
CGGGGATCACTCTGGCCCGGTCGGTTGGCAGGGGGATGGTGTCGCACTGGCCGTTGAGACCGGCGTAGATCAGGCCGTACCTGGACAGGTCATCGGTGTTCCGGGCGGGTTCGGTCTCCAACTCGTCGTTGTTGGGCGGCGTACGGTCCGGGTCCATGCCGTCGACGCACTTCTGGAACTCGCCGTTGACGTCGACGGCGACCGGGTGCTCGTCGAGTGTGGAGTCGGCGTCCCAGTCCAGCCCGGTGGAGCCGTCGCCCGTTCGCAGGTTTCCCTTGTTGTCCCACCAAGCCGCCATGGTGTCGGTGCCGACGCCGATGCCGGTGTGCTCATCGAGGCGGCGGCGGTCCAGTGCGGGCAGCGTTTCCCTGGAGTAGTCGAGCCTGCTCACCTGGTCGAGCGCCTGGCGTAGACGGGTGCCGCCGTCCGTGGCCGGGCCGATCGTCTCGATCGACGCGTGCCAATCGCTGATGTCGGGCAGGCCCACGAACTGGTAGTTGTAGTTCATCACCGACAGGTAGTTCGGCTTGTGATTGACGTCGTCGGCACCGCCGTGGAGGAGACCGAGGGCATGGCCGAGCTCGTGCGCGAACGTTCCGCCCTGCACCCGCACGGGAACGATGCCCGCCCAGGTGCCGAGCGTGACCATGAAGTCCCGGCCGTCGCAGCACCATCCGCTGCCGTCGGTGTCGTCGTGCTGGTAACCCCAGATGTTGTAGCGGAAGATGTTGGCCCGGCCGCCGGTGAAGTGGGCGGCGCGGAAACGATCGAACGGCGTCTTGCCGTCCCGCACGATGTTGAGCGGTTGCTTACGCTGCTCAGGGGTGACCGGGATGGCATCGTCGACGTGCACGAGCAACTGGATGCCTGGCTTCGGCGTGTGGCCGTACGGGCAGGCGGGCAGAGCCGGGCGCGGCGCCGCGTCGAACATGGCGACCACCTCGGCGATCGCCTCAGAGGACGGCTCGTCATCGCCGTCATCCGTGCCGTCGTCGAGCCAGTCGATCTCGACCGCGATGGTGGCGCGGCACGGGTCGGCGCCGTGGTCCGGCAGCCAGGTGTCGGCCGTGCCGTCGGCGTACTTGGTGCCTTCGCGCTCAACGCGGTCGGTCAGGCCGTCACCATCGGTATCGGGGTCGCGGACGCTGAAGGTCTGGTTCGCGTTCTTGCCGAACCTGTGCAGGTACTGCCCGGCCGGCGCGGCGAGGTCGACGAGGACGGTGTTCGAGTCGCGGTCCAGGATGCGCAGAGCAGCCAGATCCCAGTTGTCCGCCATGTCGTCCGGCGCGGCGGAGAAGTGGTGGAGGAAGAACCCATCGAGCACGGTGCGCAGCGGTACGCAGGGCGACAGCACCGCATTCCACGTGAAGGTGGCGTGAGGGCGGTCGCCGGTGCTGCCCGAGTGGAACTGGAGCAGTGGCTCGGGATCGGATATGCCGTCGCCGTTGGCGTCCTCGAAGAGGAAGAACGGGCCGGTGGGCCGGTCGCCCAGCTTGATTGACTCCATTGAATCGTCGCGCAACCCGTCAGGGCCCGTGGTGATGGTGAAGGCGACTCTGCACAGCTTGTCGGGCAGGGCGTGCGCCGCCAAGGGGGCTCCCACCGCTGCGAATACGAGACAGATCGCGATCAAGACGACGCCGGCCATCCGCTTGCCCAGGGTGCGTCCCCGCCCAGCCGCCATGTACGCCCCTTCCGCCTGTCGCCCAGACGCATCGAACCCCGGTGGGGAGCGGGCGGCAAGACCCTCCCCGTCAGGCGTCCCTGAAGCTTGGATGTCAAGCTGCGAGCTGTTCGAATCGGTCTGACCAGGCGGTTGCCTCGTCGTAGTGGGTTTCAGACAGCCATGAAGGATGCCGACAAGACGGTTGCCCACCTGTCTGAGGGCGGAGTTGTGCCCGACGTCGCGGGCGCGGAACTGGTCATGTGGCGCGGACCTGATCGTCGTGCAGGAGGGTGCAGGAGACTTGGAGATGGAGGGCGTCGACGAGTCGGTCGTTGTGTATGAACCGGGCGTGGACGGTGCGCATCTTGCCGGACTCGCGGGGATCGGGGAGGTGTATGGGATGCCTTCGGCTCACGTTGAACCCGCATCGCGCCAGCCGGGGTATCGGGTGAGGGTCCTGCCGGGCGCCGTCGCTCCCTGTTGTCGCCCCGGGGGGCCAATGCCGGGTCACGTGCACCGTGACCCGGCCGACAGCGCCGCGGGGGTTCGCCGCGCCCGACCTGCGCGACCCCGTCGTCATCAAGGGACGGCGGCTTGACGGCGACAGCCCCCGTCGCGTTCGACGGCACGCATAGAGAGCCGCTCAAGAACGAGATCGTCATCCCGCCTGATCCTCAGGCCAAGGACTGGCGCGACCGTCCCGGCTACGTCCGATTGAAGGCGCCCGGTTGTTACGCCTTCCAGATCGACACCCCGGACAGCTCCACCTTCCTGGTCTTCAATGCCGTAGGGCCCACCGTGTCCTGAACCCGCCGGGCCGGACGGGGCGACACCAGAGTTGGCCCGCACGTGCTGGACCCGGTGTTGGTGTTCAGGTGGATCACGCACCTCGCCTACTACTTCACATAGTTTGATCATGGCCCAACAGGCTCTCCCTTCTCCCCTCTAAGGTCGCGAATGCCTACAAACCCCATCAGTCCACGTGTTTCTCTCTTATACCCCTTACCCGTACAATCTGGACCCCACGACTATGGAGAATCACATGGATCACAGCGGTCACCACCACCCGAGTCCCGGCTCGACCTCGCACGACGAGCACGGGCACACTCACCACGCGACCGAACACTCCGGATATGAAACATCTGCCACCCCCACGGCCACGTGGGGCATGGCCGCGCAGGCGACTCTGCATTGCCTGACCGGCTGTGCCATCGGCGAAGTGCTGGGCATGGTGATCGGCACCTGGGCCGGCCTGTCCAACGTCGCGACCATCGTGCTGGCGGTGGCCTTGGCCTTCGTCTTCGGCTATGCGCTCACCATGCGGGGCGTACTGCGCGCCGGGGTGGACTTCCGCAGCGCGTTGAAGGTCGCGCTGGCCGCGGACACCCTTTCCATCGCGGTGATGGAGATCTTGGACAACGGCGTCATGCTGATCGTGCCGGGCGCCATGGACGCGGGCCTGGCCAGCTGGTTGTTCTGGGTGGCGCTGGCCGGGGCCTTGCTGGTGGCCTTCGTGCTGACGACGCCGGTGAACAAGTGGCTGATCTCCCGAGGCAAGGGCCATGCGGTGATCCACCAGTATCACCAGGGCCACTGAGTACGGCCCCCTCTAGGCCAGGGTACTGGCCCGGCTTGTGGCCTTCTTGCGGCGGTTGTCCTGCTGTTTTCGCCATCCGTATCGGGTCAACCCCTGTGGTTTCACCACGGACAGGATCGTGATCAGGAACAGCACGGCCAGGCCACCGACGGAGTGCGGCAGCGTGCCGGGCAAGGCGCGAGGATCAGCGCTGCTGGCCGCGTACTCGGCCAGGGCGGTGACGGTCCGCGCCTCCGCCAGCAGGACGACCGTGGCGACGACCGTCAGCGTGAGTTTCGCCAGCACCCAGTAGTGACGGAACAATCCCCACGTGGTCCCCAGTGACTGCAGCAGGCCCGTGGCCAGCGCGGCCCAGGCGAGCGGGACGATGACGTACGAGGTCGCGATGTCCTTGGCGAGGTACGCCCCGCGCACGGTGGCGACATCCTGGCTGTTCACCGTCGCGATGTCGAGCGCCAGGTAGGCGGCGACCGCGCCCAGCCAGCCGACCGAGCAGGTGACGTGTGCGACGAGCGCGGCCGTGCGGAGGCCGCGCGGCATGGTCATGCTCCTCCCTGCTGTTCGCTGGCGCCTGGTCCCGTGGGCAGGTGCCGTCCCGGCCCATGCTCACCTCCAAGGCCGGTGATCCGCATGAGGGCGAACAGCAGGAGCAGCACGCCGACCACGATCACGGCCGTCTTCACCCAGCGAGGCATGCGCGGAGGTGATCCGCGGTCGGGGGCGGTGCCACCGTCAGGGCCGGGGACCGAGTTCGTCATGTGCTGTCCTTCCGTTCTTGCCGCCATGTCGGGCTCACCACTTCACATCCAGCGGGTGGGGTGGCGCTTCCCCCTGTGAGGAGAACTTCCGCGTCCCCATGGCGTGGACAAGGTTCATCCGTCAGGGGGATTCGGTCCGGAGGGCGCGCAGGTAGCCTTGGCGTTCGTGTCCTCCCAGATCAGCGCGCGCCGGCTCTTCGCGGCCCGGCCCGTCTGGGGAACGCTGTTCGACGTCACCTTGACGATCGCCGTGTTCGGCGGGTCGCTGGTGCTGCTGGCCCATGGGCTTGGTCTCCTCCCTCACGGCGGTATGAACCCGGCGCGCGCCGGGGCAGGTGACCTCGATGCGCTCGCCCTGGTACTGGTGGGCTTGTCGGCCGTGCCGCTGGTGCTCTGGCGGCGCTCACCGCTCGGCGTGTTCGCTGCGGCTGCGGCGGCGAGCGTGGTGCTGTCGGCCCTGGACTATCGCTCGGTGCTGATGCTCGGCCCCGTCGCCGCGCTCTACCTGTTGACGGCCAGCCGCGAGCGGCAGTCGCCCTGGACCTGGCGGGCCACGGCCGTGGTCTGTGGCCTGGGCGTCGCTCACCTGGGCGCGAGTATGGCCGCCCGTGACGTTCCCGGGATCGCCCTGTCTCTGACGCCGATCACGTGGGCGGTGGCGTGGTTCGCCGGCGAGCGGACGAGGCTGCGGCGCGAGCAGATCGCCGAGCTTCGGGAGCGGGCCATGCGGGCGGAACGCGAGGCCGAGCAGGAACGGCTGCTGGCCGCCGCGGAGGAACGTACCCGTATCGCCCGTGACCTGCATGACTCGGCCGGGCATGCGATCAGCGTGATCGCCGTCCGGGCGGGCGCGGCCCGGCTGCGGCACCGCCAGGATCCGGAACGCTCGCTGCGGGCGCTGGAGGCCATCGAGGAGCTGGCACGGCAGACGGCCGGTGAGATCGACCAGATCGTCGGCACGCTCCGTGGGCACGGCGACGCGGCGGATGAGGCGCCGCCCGGGCTCGCCTCGCTCGACGACCTGATCTCGCGTCACCGCGCCGCGGGGCTGAAGGTCACGCTGAACGCTTCCGGGTCTCCGCCAGACTTCGGCGGGCTGGCGGATCAGGCCGCGTATCGGATCCTGCAGGAGGCGCTGACGAACGCGGCCCGCCACGGAGACGGCTGCGCCGGGGTCGAGCTGGTCTTCGGTGAGGCCGCCGTGGAGATGACCGTCCTCAACAAGGTGCCCGCGGCCGCCGTTCGACGCCATGGTGGCGGGCACGGTCTGATCGGCATGCGGGAACGCGCGACGCTGATGGGAGGTAGCCTCGACGTCGACCGCGCCGAGAACGCCTTCCGCGTCCGCGCCCGCATCCCCTACGGAGGCCACCGCCCATGACGCGGGTGCTGATCAGCGATGACGACGACCTGATGCGAGCAGGGCTGATCGAACTGCTCACCAACGATCCCACCATCGACATCGTCGGCCAGGCAGCAACCGGGCGCCAGGCGGTCGAGCAGGCGCGCCGGCTCGGGCCTGACGTGGTGCTCATGGATGTTCGCATGCCGGACATGGACGGCATCATGGCCACCCGGGAGTTGTCGCGCATCGCCCCGGGTGCGCGGGTTCTCATCCTGACCACCTTCGAGCAGGACGACTACATCTTCGGGGCGTTGCGGGCCGGCGCCTCCGGCTTCCTGCTCAAACGCACCCGGCCCGAGGATCTCATCGCCGCTGTCCACATCGTCGCCGCCGGCGACTCGCTGCTGTCGCCGTCGGTGACGCGGCGGGTGATCGACCGCATGGCCCGGCAGCCGGCGCCGGACCTCGCCGATCAGGCTCTGCTGGCCGGGTTGACCCGGCGCGAGCGAGAGGTCCTCGAGCTGGTTGCCCGTGGCCTGTCGAACCGCGAGATCGCCGCGGCCCTGGTCGTCGAGGAGTCGACGATCAGAACCCACGTCAAGAGGCTGTTCATGAAGCTCGGGCTGCGCGATCGCGTCCAGGTGGTGATCTTCGCTTATGAGAACGGACTGAACCGAGCAGAGTGACGATGACCTGCTCGTCAGGCCAAGGTGGTGAGCATGCTGATCAGAGCGCGCTCGGCCCAGGCCTGCCAGGCGGCGTGCGGCCATTTCCGCTCGCCGGCCAGGAGGTTGTAGGTCTCGGGCGACAGGATCGCCAGCGCGATGTCGGCGGCGGTGTCCGGGGTGAGGTCGTCGCGTAGCCGGGTCTTGGACGCCAGAGCGTGGGCGAAGGCGAGCTGGACCGTCAGCCGTTGCCGGAGGTTGGCCGACCACAGCTCGCTCAGGTCCGGGTCGGTGGGGGCGGCGCTGCGTACGACGTCCAGCAGGGGCGCGGCGCGCAGGTAGATGTCCCCCGCGCCGGCGACCTGGCGGCGCAGTTGCCCGCACGGGTCGGGGTCGGCGAGGGCGTCGGTGGCCCAGGGGCGTTCCAGTGTGGGGATGGGCTGGTCGTCTCCGGCGATGGCCTGGTCGAGCGCGGTGGCGAGGATGGCCTTCTTGGTGCCGAAGGCGTAGTAGATGGTCTGCTCCCCCACGCCGGCCTTGGCGGCGATGGCGCCGATGCTGGTGCCCGTGTAGCCGGCGGTGGCGAACAGGTCGGTGGCGGCCTTGAGGATACGGGCGCGCGTGACCGCCGCCCTGGCCGCCCGGCCGTCGGGCTTTCCCGGTCGCTGTGACGTGGCACTCACGAACTTGACTGTAGCAGCACTACAAAAACATTATCGTAGTATGACTACGAAAACGTTAGGGCGCAGCAGCCTCTCACCCACCGCGCCGGCCGGGGTGGTCAACACCTGGACCGTGGCGCTCGCCGACGGGCTGCGGCTCGGCTTCGCCGGTGCGGCCGTACTCGCCGCAGGCATCGCCTGCGCGCTCGTCATGTTCACCCGCGAGCCCGCGTTCGAGGGAGCCGCACGATGAACAACGTCCTCATCCTCGGCGGTTACGGGGCGGTCGGCCGCGAGGCGGCCGACGCGCTCACCAGCATGAACGTCATCGTGGCCGGACGCAACCCGGACAAGGCCCGCCCGATCCCCGGCACCACCGCGATGCGCGTGGACGCCACCGACCCCGCCGACCTCGCCAGGGCCCTGCACGGAGTGGACACCGTGCTCATGTGCGCCGAGATCGACAACGTCCGTGTCGCCCGCGCCTGCGTGGAACGCGGCATCCACTACGTGGACGTGACCGCCTCCCACCCTCTGCTCACCGGCCTGGAGCAGCTGGACGAGCCAGCCAGGCGGAAGGGTGCGACGATCGCGCTCAGCGTCGGCCTGGTCCCCGGAGTGACCAACCTGCTGGCGCGGATCTGCGCCGAACGCTCGACATCCCAGACGGAGGAACTGCTCATCGGCGCGCTGCTCGGCTCAGGCGAGGCGCACGGGCCCGCGGCACTCGCCTGGACCCTGGACGGGCTCGGCACGCTCCAGGGCTCCTGGAGCATGCGGTTCCCGCAACCGTACGGGGAACGCGTCGTCCACCGCTTCCCGTTCTCCGACCAGTACACGCTGCCCACCACCCTGGGCACGCCCTCGGCGCGCACCGGTCTGTGCCTGGACTCCCGCCTGGTGACCCGGCTGTTGTCCGCGGCCGGGCGCCCGGCCGTTGCCCGGCTCCTGCACCGCCCCAAGGTCCGCGCGCTGCTGCTGCGCGCCCTCGGCGCGGCTCATGTGGGCGGCGACGGGTTCGCCGTGACGGTGCGCTCCGGCACCGTACGGGCGTCCTTCCACGGACGGCGGCAGAGCCGCGCCACCGGACGCGCCGCCGCCCTCCTGATCCGCCGCCTCCCCGGCCTGCCCGCCGGGGCCGGGCACATCGAACAACTGGTGGAGCCCGTCACCTTCCTGACGGAGCTGGCCGCCGAAGGCTTTGCGCTCGACCTCGACGACCAGCTCGGGTGAACTGTCAGCCCTCGTCAGGACTTCGTGCACGTGAGACGCGGTTCGGGATCGTAGACGGTGTTGAAGCGCTGCTTGCGCACCACCTTGCCGTTCTGCTTGAAGATCCGCCACACGTCGATGGTGAACCCCTCCACGCCCTCCATGGGAATGCAGTCGGGCCCGGACTCGGTGAGGCTCTGGATGGGTTTGGTGTTGTAGCGGGCCGAGCTCTCGGACTCGATGTCGTAGCGCTTGGTGCTCCAGAACTGCACGGTGATCGAGGTGGCCGTGTACGAAGTCTTGATCAGGACGCCGTGTTCGAAGTCGTTGCGCCAGCGAAAGTCCGGCTGGGGGAAGGAGACCGTGGACTCCCGCCCGGCCGGATAGCGGGAGATGTAGTACTGGTGCGGCCTGTGCTGGACGTCTTCGAACCCGCCGAAGAAGACCGCGTTGAACATGGTGGTGGCGAACTGCGACACGCCGCCGCCCACGTCGTTGACGAACCGGTTGTTGAGGATCATCGGCGCCTCGACGAAGCCGCGCGCCTTGTCTCGCTTGCCGACCACGCCGTTGAGCGAGAACGTCTCGCCGGGCTGGACCACGTACCCGTCCACGATGTCGGCGATGCGATGGATGTTCGTCACCCGTGGTGCGCAGCAGGGATGGTGCGTGGTGAAGGAGCTGACCTTCTCCTTGACCCCCATCTCCTTCGCCTCCGCCGTGGTCACGCGTGGCTGCCGCTCCACCGCCGGCAACTCGATCCGCCGATTTCCCGTCACCACGGCCTTGGCGATGGCCGGGCCGAACGCCTTGGCATCGGCGCCCCGGCCGGCGCGTGCGGGGATGACCCGGGGCCTCCCGCTGACGATCTTGAAGGAGGCGTCCTTGGGAGGAGTGCTCACCAAGGTCCTGGCCAGAGCTTGGCTGACGTGAGCGGCGTTGAAGGCCGGGCGAAGTCCGCCCTTGCCGTCCGGGACAAAGCGTAAGCCTGCGGCCAGCTGCTCCCGGGAGACGGTGGCCTGCTTGCCGCCAGTGGTCAGCGTGATGGGAGCCGCGACCGCCGTGCGCGCCGTGGTGGTGGCGACCTGCCGGACCTCGGCGGCCGTGAGAGTGGGCTTCACTTCCCGTACGCCCAGTTCGACGGAGGTACGGCCGGCCGCGAAGGCCGTTCGCACGGTTCGTGCCGCCGCGTCGCGATCCAGCGCCCGCCCGGACTTGGGTAACGTGGCCCGCGGTTCCAGCCCCTTGTAGCGAATGCCTCCTTCCACCGGCTTCCTGTTCACGGCCTTGGCCAGGGCGCTGAGCCCCCCGGCCAGCCGCTGATCGTCCACGGTGACCACGGGCGGGATGTGCCGGCTGCCGAAGAGAGAACGGACGATTCCCGCCGGGGTGGTGGCGCCCTCCATCGCGGCCTCGACCGTCGCCCGCGCGTCGAAGCCGAAACCCAGGTCCGTGGGCGTGGCCTGCTTGCGTTCGTCTGCGGCGATCAACGTCAGCGGCTGCTCCAACCGCCTGCCCAGTTCCGCTTCCAGCCGGGAGCGAGCGTCCTCAGGCGAGCGTCCGCCGATGTCCACACCGTCCACCCGGGTGCCCGGAGGAACCTGTCCGGACAGCACGATGGCCGGTACCGCATAGGCCAGGACAGCGGCGAGAAGCACGGCCGCCGGGATGAGCACGCGTGGCGAACGCAACGCGCCGCGAGACGGGCGGCGACGCTTGGGACGCGACCTCCTCATGAGGTCGCCCGGCGGATGCACAGTGCCAGGCTCAGGAGCGCTCATGGCACCGCCGGGCGATCCGGCTCAGCGACGTCTGCGGCCATGTTCCACCCACGGGACCTCGAAGCACCGGCCAGCCCGACACCGAGCCCATGATCGTCATCGTTACTCGGGTTCTCGTCGTCGGGCGTCCAGGAAGCTCGTGACTGTCCGCACGCCGGCGCACCCGGAGCCTGAAGGGCCAGGGCCGCTGCTGTGGCGCGAATCCGTGGATAGCACACGCGAGACACCCTACTAGCTGGACTAGTAGCACAGGTGAGGGTGGAGAACGGTCATGCCACATGGTCTCTCGGCCGCGACAGGCGCCGTGGCGTCAAAGCGCCACGCGTCGGATTCGGAGGCCTGCGGCGATGAGGACGGCGCCGAGCGCGAGGAGGGCGGCGGCGACGATGAGCGCGAGCGAGAAGCCTTCCGCAACGGCACGAGAGGAGCCGGCCAGCGCGTCGTTGTGGCGTTCTGCCACGGTGGCCAGTGCCGCCACTCCCACGGCACCGCCGAGCTGCTGGACGGAGCTGAACAAGGCCGAGCCCAGACCGGCGTCCTCCTCGGTGGTACCCGTGACCGCGGCCATCGTCAAGATCGGCAGGCTCAGCCCGCAGCCCAGGCTCGTGACGAGCATGCCCGGCAGCACTCCCGCGACGTAGGAGTCGCCGGGTGCGACGCCGGACAGCAGCAACAACCCGGCCGAGCTGATCAGGAATGACAGGACCAGCATCCAGCGCATGGTCATCCGCATCACCGTGCGGGTGGCGAGCCGCATGCCGAGAAGAATTCCGGCACCGTAGGGCAGGTAGGCGAGGCCGGCCTCGATCGGACCGTACCCGAGCACGGTCTGCAGGTGGATCATCAGCAGGAAGGCCATCGCGTAGAAGGCCACGGAGAACAGGAGTGTCGCGCCGTTGGCGACGGCACGCGTGCGATGGGCCAGGAACGACAGCGGCACCAGTGGCTCGGCCGCCCGCGTCTCCGCCAGCAGGAACCCGGCGGCCAGGATCGCGGACAAAATCAGGGGGACGATGACGGCCACGTCCGCCCAGCCCGACTCGCCGACCTGTAGCAGGCCGTGGACCAGGGACACCACGGCGGCGGTGCCCAGGAGAGCTCCGGGAACGTCCAGGCGGTACCGCCGGCCGGTACGGCTCTCGGTGGTGAGGCGGGGCAGCAGCACGAGCGCGGTCGCCGCCACAGGCACGTTGATCAGGAAGATCCAGCGCCAGGAGACGAGGCCGGTCAGCACACCGGAGATCAGCAGGCCGGCGGTGCCGCCCAGGGCCGCGATGGCGCCCCAGATCGCCAGTGCTCTGGCACGTTCCCCGGCTCCGGGGAACATCAAGGTGATCAGGGACAGCGCGGCCGGGCTGGCCATGGCCGCACCGGCACCCTGGACGAACCTTCCGGCCACGAGCTGCCACGGCTCCTGGGCGAGCCCGCAAGCCACACTCGCCAGCCCGAACAGCGCCACCCCGATGAGGAAGACGCGGCGCCGGCCCAGCAGATCGGCCGCTCGGCCGGCCGTCAGCAAGAGCCCGCCGAAGGCCAGGAAGTACGCATTGACGACCCAGACCAGTCCGGTGCCGCTGAAGCCCAGGTCGTCGCGGAGACTGGGCAGCGCGACGCTCACCACGTTGTCGTCCAGGACCAGCATGAACTGCACCAGGCACAGCACGACCAGAGCCGCGCGACGGCGTCCGACCACGGCCGGAGACAGCGGCGTCATGGCAGGCGTCCCATCATCAACGGCAGCACAGTCGAACGAGGAGGAGGTTGAATCAGCACCCGACCGACGCTATGCGCCGACAAAAGCTGGCCACAATCCGCGATAGGGCCAGACAATAGCGTGATGAGGACACGTCCCGAACGCATGATCCAGGCCGTGGATACCGGCGTCCCACCTGGCGCGGGGGTGATCGTCGTCGGACGCTTCCCGCTGGAGTCCGGGCAATGGATCTCCCCGCACAGCCACACCCATCACCAGCTGGCCTGGACACGCACCGGTGTGCTCAGCATCGCCGTCGACGATGCGCACTGGGTCTTGCCGCCCACCCGGGCCCTGTGGTTGCCGGCCGGAGTCGTGCACCGGACCGGCGCGACCCGCGACGCCATCTTGTGCAGCCTCTACCTCGACCCGGAGCGGTGTGCCGTGGGCTGGACGGTACCCACCGCAGTCGGGGTCGACGGGCTCCTGGCCCAGCTGATCGGCTACCTCGCCCGCGAGGACCTCGCCGACGACGCTCGGCTGCGAGCCGAGGCGGTGGTGCCTGACCTGTTGCGTCCCTTGCCCGCTCTGCCGATCGATGTTCCGCTTCCGGCCGACGAACGCGCACGTGCGGTGGCCGACGCCCTGCTCGCCCAGCCGTCGGACCCCCGGAGCCTGGATGCGCACGCCCGAGCCATCGGCGTGAGCCGGCGTACCCTGACGCGGCTGTTCATCCGCGAGACCGGGATGAGCTTCGACCGCTGGCGTACCCACGTGCGGCTGCGGGCCGCCCTGCCTCTCCTCGCTGAGGGCCGGCCCGTGTCACAGGCCGCTCATGCCGTGGGGTACGCGACCCCGAGCGCTTTCCTCGCCGCTTTCCGCAGAACCGTCGGCACCTCTCCTGGCCGCTACCTCAGCGGAGACGCCGTTCCCGACACTCGATAGGCCTCTGCTGCGCGGATCCGGGATGGCGGGTGTCTCCTCGGTCTTCGAGGGGGTTCTAGTAGACCGAGACGTGCGGTCGTGGGATCAGGAGCGGACCGAAGGTGGCCACACCCAGCTCCAGGGCCGTCTGTTGGCCGAGGACCTGGCCACTTACCTGCGGGTTGGCGTCGGCCCAGGTGCGGGCGCCGGCGGGGTCGGCGAAGAAGTTGACGTAGCCGCAGCACACCTCGGCGGCCGCGGCGGAGCCCGGTGCGGGCACGCAGGAGTCGCAGGTGACCAGCTGGCCCGCGAACACGACCGCGGTGGCCGGTGTCCAGCGTGCCTGCCCGGAGGCGGTGACCTCGACGGTGACCGGACGGCCGTCGAGCGGGTCGGTGGAGGTGACGTGCACGTCGCGACCGAGCATCGCGGCGATGCCAAGCGCGTCGATCGCGCACATCGCGAACACCTGCGGCCCGCCGGCGATCTCCACGCGGTGCGCGGTGGGAACCGAAGAGAACGGGTAGGCGGCGAGGATGTGCCCTGCGGCATCCAGACGCAGGAAGTCAGCGGCGTGCAGCTCGGCCAGCACCTGCTCAGGGCTCGCGCCGTACGGGCGGACGGAGTCGGCCAGCTCCGCCATGCCGGGTGCGTGTCCGGTCTCGGCGAAGCACCGCAACACCCGCTGGTGGACCGCGCGCAGCCCGCCCGCCACCGGGGCCAGCCGTCCGGCTCCTGCCCTGCCCAGCGCATCCGACCACACCGGAAACCGCTCCCACCGCGCCGGTCCGCTACCGTCGGTGAGTGCCTGCTCCAGCGCCCGGCGCAGCGCCGCCACCGACGGCGCCCCCTCCAACCGGCCCTGCTCATCGCGAAACATCCGGCAGGCCAGACCGGTCGGCACCGCGGGGTCGGCGAACGGGTCGATCCCGTCGATCAGCACGGTCGGCGAGCCGCGCATCTGCCAGCGCGCCGCCTGCTCGGTGTCGGCCACCGTGCGGCGCGGGATCGAGGCGGTCGGCCCGGCGCCGATGTCGGCCAGCGCCTGCGCCAGCCGCCGCTCCAGCGTCGGCGCATTCGGGCAGTCCGGCACCGCCACCACCACCAGCTCCATCGCCTGACCTCCCTGTTCATGCTGTGGGCTCGCGTCCCTCCGACGGTAAATCTTCCAGTGCACTGGAAGGTCAAGGCCGTAGCGTGGAGACATGCGCATCGGCACCCTGGCCACCGCGGCCGACCTGACCACCAAGACCATCCGCTTCTACGAACAAGCCGGGCTGCTACCCCAGCCGCCCCGCACCCCCGCTGGCTACCGCGACTACCCGGCCGAGGCCGCCGAACGGCTCGCTTTCATCCGCGACGCCCAAGCCGCCGGGCTCACCCTGGCCGAGATCCGCAGCGTGCTGGCCATCCGCGACGCCGGACAGCCACCCTGCCGCCACGTCACCACCCTGATCGAGACCCACCTGGAGCAGGTCGAGGCGCGCATCGCCGAACTGCTCGCCACCCGCACCGCCTTGCAGAGCCTGCACCAGCGGGCACGAAGCGTCGATCCGGCCGACTGCGGCCCCGAAGGAATCTGCCGGATCCTGGCCCCTGCGTGACCTCTCAGGCCCCGATATTCCGTGCAGAGTGATCCCAGGAGCATCTCCCTATCCTCCGGCCCGCTCGCCCGGTGGCTGCGTGCCGGCTCGGCGCGTCAGGTCCGCCGTGGCAGTATCAGGGCGTGCAGGAGCAGCACTACACCGTCGAGAGCCGGCCCGGTGGGCGGGGACGCCTGTTCGTCCCGGTGCCGTTCGATCCGGATGCGGTCTGGGCGCCCAAGCCGGTGCATCACGTGGCGGGCACGCTCAACGGCATGGGTATTCGTGCGGTCATCACCGAACATCAGGGGCAGCGCGGGTTTCTGCTCGGTCCCGCCTGGCTGCGGTGCGGACTGGAGCCAGGCGCGCACGTGACGGTGGTGCTGGCTCCGGAAGGGCCACAGCGGGCGGATCTCGCCGAGGATGTCGCTGCTGCGCTGGAAGCCAACCCGGCGGCGGGCGCCTTCTTCGACTCCTTGGCCCAGTTCTACAGGCGGGCCTATCTGCGCTGGGTCGATGCCACCAAACGCCGCCCCGAGGTGCGCGCGCAGCGGATCGCCGAAATGATTCGTCTGCTGGAGGCGGGAATCAAGCAGCGCCCTCAGGCCTGAGCGGGGTTCGGGGACGCATGCGGTCGCGACGGGGGGCTCGTGACCGCCCCTGTTGCGACGTGGCGAGGGAGGGGCTCCTGTCCCTGGCCGGTGACGGCTCTGACGGCCCTGCACAGATGCGTGCGTTACCCCAGGCTGAGGGTAGGAAAACGCTCTGAGCAGGAGCGTTGGAGGCCGAGATGAGACGCTCGGTACTGGCAGGGATCGCGGCCGGCTCGGTGCTGGCGGCGACGGCGGCAAGCGGCATGGCTGCGGCCTCGCAGCAGAGTGCCGGGCCGCCCGGTTGGGGCATGATTGCGTCAACCAGCTCGATGCCTGGGGCGAGCGTCAGCGATGAGGCCGACTATCTGACCCACATGATCGCCCACCACAAGGAGGCGGTGGCCGCGGCCAAGCAGCTTCAGCGCTCGGACCGGGCCCAGATGCGCACCTTGGGAGCCTCGATCGTCACCACGCAGAGCGCCGAGATCGCCACGATGAACAGGTGGCTGGCCACCTGGTACCGCGGGCATTCGCCGGAGACCGGCTACCGCCCGATGATGCGCGATCTGTCGAAGCTGTCCGGCGATGCGCTGGATGAGACGTTCCTGCGCGACATGATCCCGCACCACATGATGGCGGTCATGATGTCCCAGCAGCTGCTCATGCACGGAGACGTCCAGCACCCACCGGTCGCCGCCTTCGCCGCCAAGGTACGCGACGCGCAACGCGCCGAGATGGTCCAGATGCAGCAGTACCTGGCCGATTGGTTCGGCGGCGAAGGCATGCCCTGCCCCATGGGAGCTGACCAGGCCGTCACGAGCTGATCGCCGTGATCCCACCCCAACCCGGCTCCGCCGCGGTGCGTGGGCCTGCTCAGATCCCTCGATGGTCGGGGTATTGGCCTCGGGCTGGGGTGCGCCAAGCAGAAGGCATGCCGCGCCACGAAGACGCAACCGTAATCCGGCCGCCAGGACCAAGAACAGGATCTCGTCGGCCGAGATCGGTGACATCAGCAGCCGCAGGCCCGGGGACATCCAGCGCCGCAGGTCCAGTGAAGAGGCCGAATCTGTTTCGACGGTACGAACGGACACTCCCGCGCGGTGGGTCACTGAAGGCGATCGAGAATCTTCTGAATTTGCTGCACTTCGGCCCTGCTGCTCGTTCTCGATCTTTTGGCCAGCTGCTTCGCCTCAGGATTGGCCCCTGCTGCTGTTCGTACGCCGAACAGGGACTGACCAGCACATCTTCCCCGAATCAGCCATCGCTGTCGTGCCCTGGGCCTCTCCTTCCCAAAGGGCAGAAGTACGAGACCCAGGGCCAGATCGGATGAGGCGAATCCTCGGCACCCCCCTCGGCTGCTCCGATTGCCAGCCGAAACCGACGGGCAGAGCAAAGGGCCACGACCCTGCCGGCTTACAGCGGGCTACGTGGTGGTTTCAGCTGGCTGCAAGCCGACTAGGAGGTTGAATGCGCCGGTCAGGAAATTGAGGGCGACGACGCCGACGATCTCCGCGATGATCCGATCGCTCCAGCCGTGCTTGCGCAACTCGGCGATATCTTCATCGGTGATGGAGGATGGCTCGACCAGCACGCGTACGGCGACTGCGATGAGTGCCGCCTCCCTCACGTCGGTGGAGGTGCCCTGCCGGGCCAGCGCGATGTCCGTCTCGCTGAGTCCCACCGCCCGACCGGCCTCGGTGTGCGCCTGGAGGCAGGTACCGCATCCGATCCACTCCTGAACGGCAAGCGAGACCTTCTCGCTGAGCGTGCGCGGCAGCTTGACGCGTTTCATCGCTCGCGAAAGGTCCAGATATCCCTCCAGCAGAGCCGGCGAGTGGGCCATGGTGGCGACCATGTCACCGACGCCACCCCTCCTGCTCACGATGTCAGCCAGCAGATCCTTGGCCTTCCCCGGCGCATCAGCGGGGTCAAGTGGGGCCAGTCGTCGCATTTCTCCTCCTCAACGTGCCGTGGATGTACCATACCCCCCTAAGGTACATTGGAGAAGTGGTGGAACGACGACTCATCGAGCACCTGTCCCACTGGCTCGGCAGCTGGCCACCGGTCGGCGAATTGCACATCATCGGCGCGCCCGGACGTGATCGCCCTGGCTGGGACGGCAAGATTCATCCGGTCCTCGGGGTGTCGAGCCCTGAGGGCGGCGTACTGTCCGTCCCGCCGCGCACGGCCGAAACCGTGGCGGACGCATATGCCATGGACGCTGACCTCGCCGTACTCGGGCCACAGATACCCGCCATGGTCGGCTTTCCAGAACGGGGCTGGTTCACCGCCGTCTATCGGTGGACGACCCGCCCTGCGCTCCTTCCGGACGCCGGGGTCTGGCTGCCTGCCGACGATCCCGAGGTCCCCGCCTGGCTGCGCCCCTTCGGCCATGACGTCCTGGTCGCCAGAGACCCCGCGACCGGGGAACATCTGGCGGGGGTAGGGGTGAAGCGACACGACGCCTACGGCCATGAGCTGGCGGTGGTGACCGCTCCCCCGGCACGTGGGCGCGGGCTGGCCCGGAGACTCGTCGCCCAGGCAGCCAGACGGGTGCTGGACGAGGGCGCCGTTCCCACCTACATGCACGACCCGTCGAACCTGGCCTCCGCTACGGTCGCCCAGGCTGCAGGCTTCGAGGATCTGGGATGGCGCGCCTTCGGCCTGACCGAGGCTCGTAAGTAGGTTCGAGCACTCACCAACCACTGCGCGCCCCGCAGAACAACCCCCTGCGGCCCCGTGTGCGGCGGGGGGGACGGCTCGTAGATCGATGTCAGGGCTCGATGACATTAACAACGTCTCCTACGATGCACGGCCGTATATGGCTACTCGCCGCCGCGTCCCAGCCGACAGCGCGGCCCCCTGCCCGAGTATTCGCCGGCACGCGGGGCCGCACCTCACCCGAATCCACGCTCTGACGTGCGCATTCCCGCGTGATTTCGGTTCAGCGGCCGCTGCACCCGAAGTGCCTCCCGTCCCAGCTGCCCCTTGCCGTGAACCGTCATACCTGGCGTCGGATTTCTGTACTATTTCGCCCCAGACTTGGGGATTTACGAGGAGGCATCGTAGTGGCCGTGCCGTCAAGGCTTGGGCAGGTAACCGTGACGTTGGCGCTGATGTCAGCAGCGTTGGTCGCCGCCCCTGGCACCGCCACCGCGGAGCCTGACCCCGCCAAGGTCAGGGCCAAGCTGGTGAAGCTCAACGAGCAGGCCGACCAGGTGGTCGAGCGGTACAACCAGGCGACCGAGGCGTACAAGAAGGCCAAGAAGAAGTACGACGCGCTCAACGCCGAGGTCGGCCAGAAGAACGTGCAGGCTCAAGCCCTGCGGAAGGACCTCGCCGCGGCGGCGGTCAGCGACTACCAGTTAGGTCCGCTGGCGCGCATGGGCAGGTTCGTTGGCCATGGCAGCCCCGACAAGCTGCTGAGCAGCATGGCCACCCTGGAGCAGATGGCCGAGGCGAGAGCCGCGAAACTACGCGCCTTCCAGGCCGCCACGAAGGACCTGCGTGATCGGCGCGACGAGGCCAGGCGGGTGCTGGCGGAGGCCGAGGCGGCGCGTGACAAGGTGCGCGGCGAGAAGGAGAAGGTGGACAAGCTCGTCGCCGAGCAGACCAAGCTCCTGCGCAGGATCGGCGCCTT
Organism: Nonomuraea sp. NPDC049504; assembly: GCF_040676845.1. NCBI lineage: Bacteria > Bacillati > Actinomycetota > Actinomycetes > Streptosporangiales > Streptosporangiaceae > Nonomuraea > Nonomuraea sp. NPDC049504. The sequence goes on along the minus strand of NZ_JBFAPT010000008.1, from coordinate 80,171 downwards.
CAAGACCGGCGATCCCAACAGTCCGGGCATCGAGTACACCGGCCCGGCGTCGGGCAACGCTCTCGCGGCGCTCCGGTTCGCCTTCGCGCAGATCGGCAAGCCCTACCGGTACGGCGGCACGGGTCCTGGCTCCTACGACTGCTCCGGCCTCACCCAGGCTGCCTGGCGGGCCGCCGGAGTGGAGCTGCCGCGCACGACCTGGACCCAATGGGGCTGGGGTGCCAGCCGCCGGGTCCCTCTGAACGCGTTGCAGCCGGGTGACCTGCTCTTCAGCAAGGGGCTTGGGCACATGGGCATGTACGCGGGGAACGGAAAGATGGTCCACGCCCCGCAGACCGGAGACGTCATCAAGGTGAGCGATCTTGATGGCTATTGGCGCACCCGTCTGCTGGGTGCCGTACGCCCGTGACACCTGTATCGAGGGCGAGTGGCCCGCCACACCGGCAAGGGCGGGCCCGGTGTCCACCGTCAGGCGTCCGCGACCGCGCAGCCCGCCGCTTCCATGGCCGCGTGCACCTGTCCCTCCTCAACTGGACCGTCGGTGAGAATGCTCACCCGCCCCTCCCCCGGATCGACCTCCACGCCCACGACTCCCGGCACCTGGATCAGTTCCACCCTGATGGCGGCCAGGCAGTGCTCGCACGTCTCCGGGGACAGGCCGGTGACACGGTAGGCGACAAGGCTGTAGGCAACAGTGATCAACGGGATGCCTCCTTCTGCTTGCCGGCGATGGGTTCTCGCCGTTCAGGAGAGATCGTGCTGCACGGAAGACCGCTGTGGAGGGCCGAAAGGCTTCCAAAGTAGGACATGGCGGAAACCAGAACCTTTTGCCGACGGAGGGCTACATATGTCAGTGTTCAGCGTTGACCCAGCGCCGTGAAGGGAGACCGGTGAGCAGTGGGCCACTTGCCGCAGACGACGACCTCGCGCGTTCTCTGTACGCCCGGATGCAGGAACAAGGCGAGACCCTGCCCGAGGCCGCGGAGCGGTTGAGTCTGGCCGCGCAGGACATCGACCGGGCCCGCGAGCAGCTCGTGCGGCTCGACCTGCTGAATCCGGAGACACAGACCGCCGCCGACGTGAGCGCCGTGCTCAACCGGAGCCTGCGGCGCAGCCATCAGTTGCTCGACAGCCTGGTGGAGCAGCACGTGAGGACGGCCGCGCTGGCCAGGCGGTATCTCGACCTGCCCGGACAGACGGACCCCCGTGCACACCTGGAGTTCTTCGCCTGGCCCGACCATCGGGAGCACCTGTTCGAGCGCATCGACGAGCTCGCCGAGTCGGCCAAGCACGAAGTGCTGGGGATGCACCCGGTCGCCGCATGGACGCGCGAATCGCTGGAAGCGGGCCTTTCCCGCAGCGAGACCGCCGTGCGCAATGGGGTACGGATGCGGGCCCTGCACGCGCAGATCGCCATGTCCCATCCCCTGATCCGCGAGTACATGGGCAAGTGGCGGGAGTACGGCATCGAGATCCGGATGGCCCCGCTGATCCCCACCCGCATGCTCATCTACGATCGCCGCACGGCCATCCTCCAGGCCGACCCCGAGGACCTGCACGCGGGCAGCATCCTGATCCGGGGCGGCAGCGTCGTCCGATCGCTCGCGGCCATCTACGACTACTGCTGGACGACCGCCTCGGAGCCGGAGGACGTGCCGCGTTCCGCCGACGGCGTCTCGCTCACTGAACAGCAGCTCGCGGTGCTGCGCATGCTGGCCGCCGGCGCGAAGGACTCCGCCATCGCGCGGAGCATGGGCGTCTCCACCCGCACCATCACCCGCCTGGTGAGCGAGCTGACGGCGATGCTGGGAGCGAGCAGCCGTTTTCAGGCAGGGGTGCGGGCGGCACGGCTCGGCTGGCTCGACGCCGGCTGACCGGCGAACTACCATCACGCGGACAGCGGAAGGTCAGGCGGCTCGCCGGACGGCGAGGAAGCTGGCAGTCTGCCCTGCCCTGGCGAGGCTTGCCCCGCTTCCGTGGTCCGCCGCTCGCAGAACGGTGCCCGCGAGCGTCATCCGCTGGCCGAGGCCGGCCTCCCAGCGTCGCAGGACGGTTCCGTCGTACTCGTAGTGGAAGTCCGCGATGGGGGTGGCCGGGCGGCCCTTGCCGGTGAGCTGGAACCGCAGCGGATCCGCGGTGGACGCCTTGCCGGTGAGGTCCATGACCAGTGGTTGCGGCCCCGAGGAGAAGAGCAGGAGCCCGGTGAGGGCTCCCCCGGGATCGGCGGACAGTCTCAGTTCGAGCTGCCCGAAGCGAAGCCGGTTGAAGTCGTCCACCGGGTCCGGCACGTCGAGGAAGCTCCGGTAGGTGTACGTGCCCGTCAGGTCGGCGATGTCCATGACTGGTCAGTCCTGGACGAGGAAGGGCGCGGGCTCGGGAACGGCGTTCTCCCGCAAGGCCCGGACGGTGTCCTCGAGGTCGTGTACGTGCGACCGCAGGCCGGCGCCGGAGCGGTCGCGCAGGGCCAGTTCGGCCACGGTGTGGTGATGATGGTGTCCCGGCCCCATCCACGGCGGGTCGAACGACCAGGGGACCGGCCCGGTCAGCTCGTTGGCCCGCATCCAGTCGTCGATTCGGGCGTCGACCCAGCCGTGCAGCTTCCAGAAGATCGGATTCACGTGGCTGGAGTAGGTGTCGGCCAGCCAGTCGTAGCCGGGCACGTCCCACTGCGGGTCCACGTCGAACGCCGAGCCGCCCGGCCGGTAGCGCGGCAGCTCGGCCGCCCAGCGCAGATGCAGGGTGTTGTGGATGCTGAACTCGATGAACGCGCCGAGCCTGCCGAGGCTGATGCCGCGCAGCACCGCCGGGTCCCGCACCTGGGCCTCCCGTTCCCTGAGCCGCTCCAGCGTCGCGGCGGACTTGGCCTGCTCGATCTGCCGGGTCGTCTCCTCGCTCCCGGGAACGGTGAACGGCGGCGGAACGGGGAACTCGGCGTCGCCGGCTGCCGGTATGGACGGCCATCCCACCACCCGATCGCCCGAGCCGACGAGGATCCCGTTCACGGTGCGGATCATCTCCCGATGCATGTACAGGAAGTCCTCGCCCGAGCCGTTGTCGAACTCGACCTGCTGATCCCTCGTCAGCGACGGGCGCGGCGGCTCCCACCCGTGATCGCGGTACACCTTGCGTTGCGCTTCGTTCAGCCGTTGCCAGGTGTCGCGGGAGGCATGCCAGACGGCGTGGTGCAGGCGTACGGCCCGCTCGGCCATGGCTTCGATCACTTGCCGGGGCAGTGTGGCCATCTCATCCTCCTCGTGCTCCACAGCGAGGCTAGGCCGGAGCAGCGGGACAAGGGATGAGTACACCCATACTCAAACGGCATTCCTGGTGATGCCTTCAAGAGAAGGCGACAACCCGGACGACTCCGGCCAGGTTCTTCGTATGCACGGGCACGATCTTCACGACGTCACCCGTCCGGGGAGCCTGAATCATCTTCCCGTCACCCCAGTAGATCGCCGCGTGGGAGATGTAGCCGGGGTTGGTCGGGTCGAGCCGCCAGAAGATCAGGTCGCCTGGCCGCATCTCCTCAAGAGGCACCTGAGGGCCGCTGGCGAACTGCTGGTGCGTCACCCTGGGCAGGCGGATCCCGGCACGCCCGAACGCCCATTGGATGAGTCCAGAGCAGTCGAACGCGTCAGGTCCCTCCGCTCCCCACACGTACGGCGCGCCCAGCTTGCTCCCCGCAGCGGTCAAGACCGCTCGGATGCGGTCGTCCGCCAGCGAGGCGACGGCTTCCCGGGTCTTGATCTGCTTGAAGACAGGCTTGAGGACCACGACCTGCACCCCTGAGGGCACCCGACGCGACAGTGCGTCCTTGAGGCGGGCCGAGTCGGCTCGCGGCGCGCTCACCAGCAAGGCGTTCCTCTGCGGCAGCCCCAGACGCCTAGCAGTCCGCGACGAGACGACCGCGTCGATGACCCCCAGCCCCATCGTGGCGACCGCGCCGATGCGCAGTCTCTGGCCGGCGGCGCTGACCGAGCTGCCCAGAGGTAGCCCGCCGTCCGTGCCCAGGCCGTAGGACACTGCCGCGTCTCCCGCGGCGATCGCCTGCCACAACGCGTCCGAACGGGCAGTGGGATCAGGCGTATACGACCGGAACGACGACGGATCGACCCCCATGGTCGACACGTAACGGCCGGAGATGGGCAGCCGCGCGGCATCGACCTGCTCAATCGCCGCCACCCCTGCCTGCCGGCGGATAGTGGTGACCAGTTGCGAGGGCAGCGTGCCCGCCCCGAGCACGAGGAGATGCGCCTCGCGCTGCCGCTTCAGCGGTGCGACGACCTGCGGCACCGGCGCGGCGGACGGAGCGCGCCTGTCCGTGGGAGACGAGCGTGCAATCCGTTTCGCTGGTTCAGGTACCTCTTCCATCCCGGCGAGGACAACCACGCTCGTCGCCAGTACGGTGACGATCGCCGTGGAGAGCAGGAATATCACCGAGAAGCTACTACGGCCCACCGTTAGACCGAACCGCGACAAGTCGCATGCAGAGCCGGAATGTTGAACCCTCCCCGCCCGCCAATCCCACCTTTTCTACGACGAACTATAGTTGAGGCTAGTGAAAGCGGAGATGTCGGCGCAACATGCGGGTGACCGGCGGAAAGCCGGCCAGGCGCAACGGCAGGTCGCGTTTGAGCAGATCCAGCCGGCTAGCGGGTGCATGCGAGCCCGTGTTGCGGCGCCCCATGGCCTGCCGCTCCTCCACCTCGGGCCGTAGTTCGGCCTCCCACTCCCGCAAGGCCGCGCGGATGTCGTCGGGATACCGCTGGAGCACCGTCCCGAGCAGGTCGGCGCCTCCGATGGCCAGCGAAGAGCCGTAACCGGCGAAGAGGGTGACGCACCATGCGGCGTCGCCGAGGAGCACGACATGCCCGTCGCTCCACCGGTCGGCGATGATCTGGCTGACGCTGTCGAAGTACACGTTGTCGTCGGACAGGTCATTGATCAGGTTTGGAGCAGCCCAGGTCACGTCACGGTATGCCTGCTCCAGCGCTCGTCGCGGCCCTTTGGCGAGCTCGGCGGCCGGATCCGGAGTGCCGTACGTGAAGAAGGCCGCGTTCCGGTCCCGCCCCAGGTTGGCGATCATGAAGATGTGGCCCACCCGGGTGACCGTGGTGAAGGCGCGCTCCCGTGCACCATCAGGCAGATGGTCCAGCGTGGTCGCGGCGACCACGTGCCCAAGATCGCGGCGGAAGCGCTCCTCGGGGCCGAAGACCAGCTCGCGCACCTTCGAGTGCAGCCCGTCCGCCCCTATCAGCAGGTCGGCGTCGAGTACGGTGCCGTCGTCAAGTACGGCCCGCACGCCGTGATCGGCCTGCTTCACCGCGCTGACCGTGGTGCCGAACCTGATCGGCACCTTCCCGTGCACAGCCTCGAAGAGCACCTCCTCGATGTCGCCGCGCATCAGCGTCAGGCCGCGCTCGCCGAGCAGTGCCCGCACCGCGTCGCGCGGCACGGTGAAGCGGTGCCGCCCGTCGGGCTTCAGGTACGCCATCTCCACGGCTCCGAAATGGCGCTCACGGAGGGCGGGCAGTACTCCCATCCGTTCCGCGGCGCTGTAACCACGGCCGAAGAAGGCGACGGCGTACCCACCGTTCCTGCGAGCGGGGGCTCGCTCGATCACCACAGGCTCCCACCCGATCTCATGCAGGCGCAGCGCGGCGGCCAGCCCTGCGATCCCCGCCCCGACGATGACGGCCTTCCTGGTCACGATTGTTCCCTTCCGTTGTGGAGTACGGTGAGCGCGATGACGACCACGGCGGCCATGAGCCCGGCGGCTACGCCGAACCCGAGGCGGTACCCGCCGACCACCGCCTCGTCGTCCGCGAGCCGGCCGGCGGTCGCCCGGATCACGAGGCTTGACAGCACCGCGAGCCCCAGCGCCCCGCCGAGTTGGGCGCTGACGTTCAGCAAGGACGAAGCCACACCGCTGTCGGAAGCGGGTACGCCCGCCAGAGCGGCGGTGGTCAGCGGGACCACGATGACGCCGAGACCCAACCCCACGACGAGCAGCGCCGGCATGACGTCCCCGGCGAGGGTGCCATCGGGAGTCAGGCCGGTGAACATCAGCAGCCCACCGGCGGTGACCAGCGCCCCCGCGGCGATCACCAGACGCATGCCGAACCGTCTGACCAGCGCCGGCCCCAGAGACGACGCGACGATGAGGATCAGAGTCAGGGGCACGTAAGCCAGCCCGGTCTCCAGTGCGGAGTAACCCAGCACACCCTGCAGGTAGAGGGTGGCGAAGTAGAAGACGGCGAACATGGCGGCACCGCGCAGCGCCTGGATCGCATTGGCGCCGAGCAGCGAGCGGATGCCGAACAACCGCAGCGCGACCAGCGGCTCTCGGGCGATCCTCGCCTCGTGGAGCACGAAGTAGCCGAGCAGAACGACGGCGATCGCGAGCAGTCCCACGGTACGCGGCGATGACCAGTCGTCGCTCTGCAGGACGGTGAAGGCCAGCAGGCCCACTCCTGCGGTAGAGGTCAGAGCGCCGATGAGGTCGAACCCGCGGGCCGTCCTGGCGGATCGAACGCCTGCGGGCAGCAGCCGACCGGCGATCAGGAGGAGCACGCCGACCGGCAGGTTGACGAAGAAGATCCACCGCCAGCCCGGGCCGTCCGCGAACAGTCCGCCCGCGATCAGTCCGACGGTGCTCGCGGCTCCGGTCGCGGCGCCCCAGACGGCGAATGCCCTGTTCCTTGGCGGACCCTCGGGGAAGATCAGCGCGATCAACGCCAGCGTCATGGGAGCGATGAACGCGGCCCCAAGCCCCTGAACGGCTCTTGCCGCAACGAGCAGCCAGCCGTCCTGCGCGAAGCCTGCCGCCGCCGAGGCCACGGTGAACAGCGCCACCCCGCCCAGCAGCACACGGCGATGGCCGTACAGGTCTCCGAGACGTCCGCCGAGCAGGAGGAATCCACCGAACACCACCATGTACGCGTTGATCACCCACGACAAAGTCTCGGCGGAGAAGCCCAACTCGTCCTGCATCGCCGGCAGGGCCACATTGACGATCGTGACATCCACGCTGTCCAGCACCTGGGCCAGGCACAGCACGCCGAGGACCCAGACATGTTTGCGGCTCCAGACGAACATGGGCCTCCCTAGGGCAGAGAATGAGCATGTGCTCATACAGTATGAGCACATGCTCATTCTCTGTAAACAGCGATCAGGTAGATTGGCTGGCCATGTCACCGCGCGGCGTTGCGATCCCAGACGTACGACAGCAGCTCTTTAACGCCGCCGAACGTGTGCTCCTTCAGAAGGGCCCCGCGGCCCTGACCGGACGCGCGATCACCAAGGAGGCCGGATGTGCCACCGGCCTGCTCTACAACCACTTCGGTGATCTCGACACCTTCCTGGCCGCGCTCTTCCTCGACCGCGCCTCCAGGACCGGCGCGGGCATGGCCCGCCTGCCCGGGCTGGCCGGCACCGGCGACATGGTGGACAACCTCATGGACACCATCGAGACCCTGTTCGCCGGCAACCTGCTCGCCCTGGCCGGGCTCGCCATGGCCAGGCCGTCGATCATCAGCCACCTCGGTGAGGCCGTCTCCGACGGGAGCCTGGAACTGGACGCCGGCGAACGCACCTTCACCACCTACCTGCGAGCCGAGCAGGGCCATGGACGCATCCGCGAGGACGCGGATGTCGAGTCCCTCGCCCTCGCCCTGGTCGGCGCCGCACACCAACTCCTGCTCACCCGCGGCCCTCAGGCCCCGGACCTGCACGAGCGCATGCGCCGCGCGATCGCGGCCGTGATCGCAGGCGCCGCCACTCCAGGCGCTTAACAGACAAGTCGTCCAAAAGGCATTGACCATCGTGGAGCGGTGAATTAAAACCGATTCACCAACCCACTCTCACGCCATGCAGATCGAGCCTGTGCGCCCGGAGCGGCGCGGACGACGGCGGCTGGGCACTGAAAATCCCGAGGTCCAGCGACGATTACTCGCTAGGGAGCTGGTCTACGCCCGCGCCGCCGCCGTGTCCGAGGCCGCCGACCTAGCCGCCAGAAGGGGCGGCGTACGTGGCCGGCGGGACCAACCTCGTGAGCGAGGAGCAACCTCTTGTAGTGCACCCGCTGCCGCCACTTCTCCGACGTCGGCGCCGTCTGCGACAAACGTACGATGGCGGCATCCTGCTCCGTCGTTAGGGCCTGCCCCCCGAGGCGAGGAAGATCGGCACTGCCAGGAACATGCGTCCTTGCTGAGCGCGCTGTCTCTGCTCATTCACCCAGGACGCTTCCTGTGCAGGGGTGATCGCCCCTGCTGAACGGGCGGCCTCAGCGATGCCGGTGAGCATGGGCAGCATCGCCCCATTCGTGAAGACGCCTGTGTGCACCTCCAGGGCCACGTGCTCGAACCCGGCCTCAAGCAGCAGGTTCCGGTAGCGGCGGGCCGCGCGTGGGTTGGGCGTCAGATCGGCACGCGCGTGCACGATGGTTCGAGTGAGCGCCGGATCGTCGGAGTCGATGATGAACGTGTCCCAGTCCTGGCCGATGAGCACGATGCGCCCGCCAGGGGCGAGTACCCGTCTCGCCTCCGCAAGGGCTTCGGCGGCGTCCTGGAGCTCGTGGAAGACCTTCTCCGCCCGATAACCGGCGACCTCGCCATCCTTGAGCGGCAGTTCACGGGCGTCGCCGACCCTGAAGTCGGCCTGGGGCCACCGGTGCCGGGCCAGCGCGATCATCTCCTCGCTGACGTCCACGCCGATCGCCCGTGCTCCGCGCTGCGCCAGTTCGCCGGCCGCGCGTCCGGCGCCGCAGCCCACGTCGACGACGGCCGAGCCCTCCGCGAGATCGAGCAGCTCGTACGACCGCGCCCGCAACGCGGTCGCCCCCGGCAGGGTATCGACGACGTCGAGCAACTGGATGAGCGATTCCATGGAGTCTGTCGTTTTGGACATGCGGGCCAGCATGCGACTTAATGTCGGCATGAAGTCAAGCACCACGATGACCATCGGCGATGTCGCGGAGCGGTTCGGTCTGGCCACTCACGTCCTTCGGCACTGGGAGACGATGGGGCTGCTGACACCGGCCCGCGTCAATGGACAGCGCCGCCGCTACGGTCGGGACGATCTCTACCGCGTGGCAGTGATCCTGCGCGCCAAGGAAGCCGGCTTCAGCCTGGACGAGATCCGGGAGATGATGACCACCTCCAACCCGGCGACACGACGGGCCGTCCTGGTTCGGCGCCGGAAAGAGTTGGCGGAACGCATCGCGGCGGCACAGGCGTCCCTCGACCTCATCGACTGCGCGCTTGAGTGCGATCACGAGGACATCGGCAACTGCCCGCACTTCCAGGCGATGGTCGCCCAGCGCATCTCTCTGGACCCGCATCTCACACGCGGACCGGAGGCTCCGATTCGACCGGCTCTTCCTCAGCGCTCGACGCATCTGCGGGCCGCCGAAGAAAGTCACTCCTAGCCGGAATACCCCACAGGGGTATGATGCTTACGCGGGCGCCAGGCCTGCCGGGACGACAAGTCCCGGCAGACATACCTCCTCTTAGGGAGCCTGCGATGAGAAAGCTGCCATTGGCGATCTGGGCGATGGTCGTCGGAGCGTTCGCGATGGGCGCCGACGAGTTCATCGTCGCCGGCGTCGTCCGGGAGATCGCCCAAGCGCTGAACGTCACGATCGGCGCCGTCGGCGCCCTGGAAAGCGTCTACGCCCTCGGCGTCGCGATCGGCGCGCCGGTGTTCACCGCCCTCGGCACCCGATTCGGCCGCCGGCCGATGCTCCTGATCACTACCGGCGTGTTCCTCCTGGGCAACCTGATCTCCGCCCTCGGTCCGACGTACGCCACCATCATGGCGGGACGCGTCGTCTCGGCCATGGCTCATGGGGCGTTCCTGGGCATCGCCGCCGTGTACGCCGCCGAGTTGGTCGATCCGGCCCGCAAGGGCCGTGCGGTGGCCATTGTCTTCTCCGGCCTCACCGCCTCCACGATCCTCGGTGCTCCGATCGGAGCCGCCGTCGGACAGGCGCTCGGCTGGCGGTTCACGTTCTGGACGCTCGTGGTCTTCGGCGGGATCGCGCTGCTGGGCCTGCTCGCCTCGCTCGGCCGTACCGCCGCTCCGCACGCGAGTCATGAGCACCACCACGACCCGCAGCCCGGCGCGGAGTACGCAGACCTCGACGCGCACGCCCTGGCCCACCTCGGCGGAGCCGGCCAAGGGCCCTCCATGCGGGACCAATTGGCCGCGCTGCGCCGGCCGGCCGTGTGGGGAGCGCTCCTGACCACGATGCTCGGATACGGAGGCGTCTTCACCAGCTACGTGTACCTGGCGCCGCAGATCACCGAGGTGACGGGATTCGCCAGTGGCTGGGTCACGCCGCTGCTCCTGATCTTCGGCATCGGGCTTTTCATCGGCAACCACCTCGGAGGCAAGCTGGCCGACAGGGCGGTCATGCCCACGGTCATCGGCAGCCTGAGCACGCTGGCGATCGCCTTGTTCGCGATGACGTTCGCGATCGAGAGCAAGCCGGCGACGGTCGTCATGACCCTGGTCTTCGGCATCGCTGCCTTCGCCGTGGTGGCCCCGCTCCAGCTTCGGGTGATGTCGGCTGCCGGGCACGCGCCGGACGTGGCTTCCGCGGCGAACATCTCCGCCTTCACTCTGGGCAGCGCCATCGGCATCTACCTCGGCGGCGCGGCCATCGACGGCGGCTTGGGCCTGAGCTCGGTGAACTGGGTCGGCGGCCTGCTCACCGCCGCCGGTCTGGTGACGTCCCTGGCCACCTGGGCCCTTCTCGACCGGCACCCTCGCACCGAGCCACACGACCACGCGCCCGCCTCAGCACACCACCACTGATCGCCGCGGGACCCTCCCGGAAGTCGGATCCGGGAGGGTCCCGCGCCTTGACTTCAAGTCCCCAGCGAGGATTCTTGTACTATCCGGCATAGGAGGGATGGCCATGCGGCGTTTCGCTCTCCTCGCCGCCTGCCTGGCGTTCCCGGCGTTCTGCGCGAGCCCCGCTCTGGCCCATGACCATCCCAGTGGCATCAGCGACCTGGTCACACCCGCAGTGGTTCGCATCGAAGCCACAGCTCGCGTCGAGATCACTCTCGTGGATCATTCGGACGAGTTACGTCGAGTCGAACGCAGCTACGACGTGCCTGTCGGTTCCGGCTCCGGCATCGTAGTCACTCCTGACGGGACCATGGTGACGCTCACCCAGGTGGTCAAGAGCGAGCAGAACCCCTCGGTCTACGCTGCCAACAGCATCTTCGCCGATCACTACAAAGTGAGCATTCCCCGCGACTTCGACAAGCACACCGTGCCAAACGACGAACTCAACGAGCAGCTTCAGCAGTGCTATACGCCGGAAAAGGCGACTTCAGCCTGCACGGTCAACGTCACGACGGCCGTACAGGTGTTCCGCAACACGTTGCCGCCGGACACGAAAAGCACCACGGCTGAGATCGTGCAGGTCGGCACGCCGGAGACTCCCGCCGTCCTCAAGCTCTCCAGTCCCGACGCCGCGAGCACGGGCCTTCCTACCGCACCACTCGCGACACAGGTTCCCGGCAAGGAAGGCTCGGCTGTGAATGTCGCGGGATTCCGCGGCCGTCCGAGCCCGCAGCAGGGTGACCACGTCGACATAGCCCACCTAGGAAGGGGCGGGACCAGCGCGGCAGGCCGCGGCTTCGCCGACCCGCGGCAGAAGGTCGACGAACCGCCCAAGCTGGGCGCCTTGGTCGACGAAGGCCTCCGCGGAGGACCGGTGATCGGCGACCAGGACGGGCACGTCATCGGCCTGCTCACTGGCGGCGGCAAGGACGCGAGAATGATCGGTGTCCGGGAAATCGCCTCCGCACTGGAGAAGGCCGGCATCAGGCCTCAGCGAGGCGCCATCGACACGGCGTTCGAAACCGCGTTGACGCGCTTCCACACCCACTACTACGGACAGGCCGTAACGGGATTCCAGCGGGTACTCGAACTGTCCCCCGGACACGTCATGGCGGCCGAGCACCTCAAAACGTCGCTGACCAAGAGGGGCACCGCCGAGGACAGAGGCGTGGCCACGACCGAACCGGCGCCGAGCACCCCGACGCTACCTCTGCTGGCCGCGGGTCTGCTCCTGGCTGCGGCGCTGGGCGGGCTCCTATTTCTGTGGCGACGTCGTGCACTGGTCTCGGCCTCTTCCGGGCCGTTGGCGGCGGTGCGCTCTCGCCTCGATGAGGTGGCCGACCGCACCCGCACCGTCCGGCGCCCTCCCGCCCTCTCCTTCACGCCGGACTCGGCGAAGAACAACGCTCATACGCGTGGCCAGTACGGGGAGCCGGTGATGAGGTTCTGCACTGCTTGCGGCATGCAGGCCGAGGCTGGTCATAAGTTCTGCGGTTACTGCGGTCATTCTCTCGGCGGATGACTTCCGCCAAGTCCCGCAGGCAGCGCAGCGGCACGAAGATTGCGTTTATGAACTACCGGCGAATGCTGGCCGGCGGCTTCGTCTCCCACTGACACCCATCCGTTCTCGCCACCGCATACGCCTCTCAGCCATGAGAGTGCCCGGGCACTTGTCGCGCTCAAGCGACCCGCCACGTCCTTGATCAGAGCCGGTTAAGGATCTTCTGGAAGCGTTTCACCTCGGCCCGCTGAGTAGTCTCTATGGTCTTGGCCAGTGCCTTGGCCCGGGGATTGGAGCCATCGCCCTGCTCCGTACGGGCCATCTCTGTGGACTGATTCGTGGGCTAAGGGAGGCATCTCCGGTCTGGGCGTGGGTGAGGCACTTCTGCGCTGGGACGTCACGACACACCAACGATCAGAACGGCAAGGGCTGACAGCAGCCGCGGGGGCGATGCACGCGGAGGCCGGCAACCTCGACATCGCCGGGGCACGGGTCCACAAGGACGCTCCGTACCGCCGTCAAGACGCGCCACCGCTCGCCGACGATCCCCCGAAACGACCCAAATCTTGAGCTGCGCGGATGCGGTTCCAGCGGCCGTCCCGCGTAAGGCGTTGTCACACATCGGGGACCCTATCTGGTCTGAGCTGGTGCACGGCCGGATCCAGTAGGCCACTTGCCAGAAGGAAGCCTGATGCACACCGATCAAGCTCACGCTCATCACCTCGAGAACCCCGACAAGAGCGGGCCGCCGCCGAAGATCGACGTGGTCTCCTCCGTGCCGGGGGCTCCCGCTGCGCCGGAGGGCGCCGAGGCGATGACGATCCTGATCACGCTGCCGCCGAACAGCCCTGGTGCGCCGCCTCACCGGCACCCCGGCCCCGCGTACGGGTACGTGGTCAAGGGCGCCATCAACTTCGAGCTCGAAGGTGAACCCGTACGGGTTCTTCGGGCCGGTGAGGCGTTCTGGGAGCCCGGCGGGGACCTGATCCACTACCAGGACGGCAACCACCTCGCCGACGAGGAGTCGGCAGTCGTGGTGACGATGTTCTGCCCGCCTGGGCAGCCGATGCTGGTCCCGGTCAGCCCGGAGGAGTTGGAAGCCCGGCGAGACCGTCGCGCACCGCAGGCATGACCAAGGTTTCGTTGACTGCGCTCGTCCGCAATCTGCTCAGGCTGGCCCGTGCCGCAGTACCACCACCGTCCACGGTGGACACGACCGTTCGTTGCGGCAGACCGTGATGGCGCTGCGGCAGGGCGAGCACATGCACGAACGCGAGCATCCTGGCGAGGTCACGGTCCACGTGCTGCACGGGCTGGTGCGGCTTGTCGCCGAGCCCGACTCGCGGGACGGGCTGCCCGGCGATGTGCTGGTCATGCCCGAACGCCGCCACCGCGTGGAGGCGGTGCAGGAGTGCGCGATCCTGTTCACCACAGCGCGGTGAAGCGAAGAGGCGGGGAACCGGACTTGGTTCCCCGCCTTCAGCTTTGTCAGACGGCCGTTCGACCAGCTCGCCGACGTGGCGACATCCTTCATCAGCGGGGGATCTCGTCCGGCCCTGATCGGCACTCTGGCGGGTTCCTGGCCGAGCACCAATTTCCATGGGCGGCCGCCGGACCAGCTCACCTACGGCTATCGATAGTAGAGAAGGCTGTCCGACGATTACGGACGCCCAGGTCACGCACCCTCACACTCCCGCCGCGGACTTCAGGATCCCTTTGTTTGCGCAGCTCATAAGCATGGCTGTCGCCCAGCCGAGCTGCTGGGCGCGAATTACGGAGTTTACATATTGGGCACTTGTATCTACGGAAAACCTCTATAGAGTCGCTTGAAACACCGCTTCCTCAAGCGGGAGCGGTCTCGGCCTCTTATACCCCCGGGAGGTTCCGTGTATCGGCTATCCCTGTCAGTCCTCGCATCGACGGCCGCTCTCTTGCTGTCTCTGGCCGGATGCGGCGCGGGCACCGAACCTCCACGAGGCAGCCAGACCACCGGGTCCGCCAAGAGCCTCACCATCGCCATCTCGTCCGACGAGGGCACCCTGACCCCGTTCACCAACCAGACCGGTTACCCGGGCAACAACCTGGTGAAGCTGATCTTCGACACCCTGGTCATCGTCCAGGGCGACGGGGTCACACCGCTGCTGGCCAAGCAGATCCAGACGACGGACAACAAGGTGTTCACGATGCCGCTGCGGCAGGGCGTCACATGGCACGACGGCAAGCCGCTGACGGCCGGCGACGTGGTGTTCAGCGTCGAGTTCTACAAGAAGCACATGGAGGGTGACTCCTCGATCGACGTCCGGCCGGTGGAGAGCGTGACCGCGAACGGCGACACGGTGACCCTGACCCTCAAGGAGCCGGACCCCGAGTTCCCGCGCCGGATCCTGGCCGACATGGCGATCCTGCCTGAGCATCTGTGGTCGTCGGTGGACAAGGTGAGCGAGGCAGGGACGGACAAGGCGGTCGGTACCGGGCCGTACAAGCTGACCCGTCATGACAACGCCCGCGGCTGCACGCTGACCTCGAACACCTCGTACGCCATGGGCAAGCCGAAGATCGACACCGTGAAGGTCGTGGTCATCCCGGAGGAGTCCACTCAGTTCGCCGCCCTGCGTACGGGTGAGGTGCACATGTCCACCCGGATCGTGCCCCCGCAGCAGTTGCAGGCACTGGAGAACCAGCCGAACATCGGCGTCATCAAGGGCACCGAGTTCGCCTCCACGCTGCTGGCCTTCAACACCACCCGGGCGCCGTTCGACAGGCCGGAGGTCCGGCGCGCGCTGGCCAAGGCCATCGACGTGGCCGACCTGGTCAAGACCGCGCTGCTCGGGCAGGGCACCCCCGGTAACCCTGGCTTCATCCACGCCGAATCCCCCGTCAGGCCCGACCGGTTGCCACCCGTCCACGACGTCGAGGCGGCCAAGCGCGAGCTTGACGCTCTGGGTGCCAAGCCTGGCGCTGACGGGGTCAGGGTGCTGGATGGCCGGGCGATGTCGTACGAGCTGCTGGTCCAGAGCACCTCCACCGACCGGCTGCGCAGCGCCGAGCTGATCCGCGACATGCTCAAGGCGGTAGGCGTGGCCGTCAAGGTCACCTCGCTCGACCCGGACTCGCTGGATGCGAAGGTGTGGCCTGACTACGACGTCCGCAAGGGCCGCAATTACGACATGTCCATGTGGGGCTGGTCCGCCCCCGTCATGCTCAGCACCGGCACCATCGCCCAGCTCGTCGCCTCCGACCCGGACGACGGCTCGCTGAACATCGTCGGGTTCGAGGACGACGAGACGGACGCGATCGTGCGCACGCTGACCTCGGCGCCCAGCTTGGAGGCCAGAACAGCGGCGGCCAAGCAGCTTCAGGCCCGGATCGCCGAGCAGATGCCTTTCCTGACGCTCTACTACCGCAACGGCGCCTACGCCTTCCGCAAGGACGTTTACAACGGCTGGAGCTGGCAGAACGGCTCGGCCGCGCTGAACAAGTTCTCCCTCGTCGACTTCAAACTCTGATGGGCTGGAGATACGCGGCAGGCAGGCTGGCCGAGTACACCACCGTGCTGCTGGTCGCGCTCACCCTGAACTTCGCGCTGCCCCGCGCCCTGCCGGGCGGCCCGCTGAAACTGTTCGGCAGCCCGGAGGCACTGGCCAGGCTCACCACCGAGGAACGGGCACAGATCGCCACCCAGTACGGCTTCGGCAAACCCTTGCCCGAGCAGTTCATCGACTACCTCGGCGGCGTCCTCACCCTGAACCTCGGCACCTCCTTGTCCGACGGGCGACCTGTCACACAGGCGCTCGGCGAGGCGCTGCCATGGACGCTGCTCCTCGTCGGCACCAGCATCGTGGCCACAGCATTGCTCGGGGTCACCTTAGGGGTGATCGGCGCGCTGCGCAGGCGCGCAGGCAAGGGCTCCGGTCTCCTCGGCACCGCCGTGGTGCTCGATTCCCTCCCCCAGTTCTGGCTCGGAATGCTGCTCATCGTGCTGTTCGGCGTTCAGCTCCAGCTCCTGCCGACCTTCGGGGTGTCGGGCATCGAAGGCGTGACGGCGTCCGGGGTGCTGCTGCACCTGATCCTGCCGGTGAGCACCATGACGCTGACCGGGATGGGCTACCTGTTCCTGTACACCCGGTCGTCGCTACTGACCGTGCTCACCAGCGAGCCGATCCAGCACGCGCATGCCAGGGGCGTACCGTACGGACGGCTCATCCGGCGGCACGCCCTGCGGCCCGCGCTCCTGCCCGTGCACACGATCCTCATGATGGAGATCGGTTTCCTGGCAGCGGGCTCGATCGTGGTCGAGACCGTCTTCGCCTATCCCGGTCTCGGCCGCCTGACCTTCGACGCGATCACGGCCCGGGACTACCCCCTGATGCAGGGCGCGTTCCTGGTGCTCACACTGATGGTGGTGCTGATGAACGCGCTGGCCGACGCCACCTACCCGCTGCTCGATCCCCGCGCCAGAAGCGGAGGCGTCCGATGATGTTCCTGCGCGCGCCCCGCCGCGATCTCCTCGGTGCTCAGGGTTGGGCAGGCGTCGGCGTGCTCGCCGTCATCGTCGGGGTCGCCCTGTACGGCATGGCGCTGCCCGACGACGCGGGGCGGGCAAGGGTCGCCGAGCCCTACGCCCGCCCGGGAGCCGGCCTCCCTCTGGGCGCTGACGACCTCGGCAGGAACCTGCTGGACCAGCTCATCGTCGGCGCCGGCACATCCTTGAGCCTGGCCTTCATCGTCGCGGCGGTCACCACCTTGCTCGCCGCGGCGGTGGGCGGAGCCGCTGGGATCGGTCCGCGCTGGTTGTCGGTCACGTTGATGCGCGGCACCGACGTCATGCTGGTGCTCCCCGAACTGATCCTCTACATCCTCGCGGCGGCCTTCCTGGGCCAGTCCTTCGGCACACGGGTCGCGATCCTGTCGCTGATCCTGTGGCCGGTCCCGGCACGGGTCCTGCGTGCCGCCGTCCTGACCGCGTGGTCCCGCGGTCACCTGGAGGTTGCGCGGGCGATGGGGGCGCCGCGCTGGTGGATGCTCATACGGCACGGCTCCTACCTGATCGGTCCCCTGCTCATCCCGGTGTTCGTCCGTACGGCTATGCGCGCGGTCATCTACGACGCGACGCTGTCCTTCCTCGGGCTGGGCGACCCGACGGCGCCGAGCTGGGGCACCACGCTGTTCTGGGTGCAGACGAACGGCGTGTTCCTCTCGGACGCGTGGCTCTGGTGGGCGCTTCCCCCCGGTGCCGCGATCACGCTCACCGTGCTCGCCCTGGCGCTCATCGGCATCGCCGTCGAGGAACGTCTCAATCCCGCGCTGAGAGAGGCCATCCGATGACGTTGTCCCTGCGCGACCTCAGGGTGTCCTACGCCGGCTCCCCCGCTGTGGACCGGATCAGTCTGGACGTCGGGGCAGGCGAGATCGTGGCGCTCGTGGGTGAGAGCGGCTGCGGCAAGACATCGCTCGCCCGCGCGCTGCTGGGGTTGCTCCCCCGCACCGCCGTCGTGACCGGCTCCGCGATGCTCGGCGGGGACGAGCTTGTCGGCCGGGGTGACTGGAAGGGCGTACGGGGCCGCCGGATCGCCATCGTGCCGCAAGGCGCGATGACCGGCCTCAGCCCCGTGCACCGCATCGGCCCACAGCTCATCGAGATGCTCGCCCTGCACGGCGGCCGGTCACAACCGGCCGAGCTGCTCGAACGCGTCGGGCTCCAGCCGGGCATGCTGCGCCGCTACCCGCACGAGCTCTCGGGAGGACAGCGCCAGCGCGTCGCGATCGCGCTGGCCCTGGCGGGTGAGCCCCGGCTGCTGGTCGCAGACGAGCCCACCACAGGGCTGGACGCGATCACCCAGCGGCAGGTTCTGGCACTGCTCGCCGGGCTCGGCACCAGCATGCTGATCGTCTCCCATGACCTCGCGGGGCTGATGCCGTACGCGGACCGGGTCGCCGTCATGTACGCAGGACGCCTGGCAGAGGTCCGCCCCGCCCGCACGCTGGCTGCCGAGCACGCCCATCCCTACACCGCCGGCCTGCTCGGGGCCACACCCGTCGCGGACAGGGAGGTGCCATGGGGCAGCATCCCCGGCGCGGCGCCCGCGCTCGACGTGTTGCCGAGCGGATGCACCTTCGCGGCCCGGTGTCCTCTGGCCACCGACCTGTGCACGCAGCGAGCTCCGGAGCTGCGCTCGTACGGGGAAGCGCAGGTCGCCTGCCACCATCGCGGCAAACCGGCGTATCCGGTGGTGCCGCGGGGCGAGCATCGCCAGGGAGCCCCGGTCGTGCGCGTGTCCGGGATCCGGCACATCTACCGCAGCCGGCCCCGGGCCGTGGAGGCACTGCGCGAAGTGAACCTCGACATCCATGCCGGCGAGATCGTCGGCCTTGTCGGCGAGAGCGGCTCCGGCAAGAGCACCCTGGCCCGGATCATCCTCGGCCTGCTCCGCCCGGCCGGCGGGGACGTCGAGATCGCAGGGGAGTCGATGACAGCCCTGCGCGGGCGGCGCCTGCGCAGGCTCCAGCGCCAGATCGGGTTCGTCCATCAGGATCCCTACGACGCACTCCACCCGGGCATGCGCGTGGCGGCCCTGGTCACCGAACCTCTCGCAGTGGCCGGGACACCGCGCGAGCAGCGAGACGAGCGCGTCCGCGAGGCCGTGGCGGCGGCCGGGCTGCCGAACTCACCCGACTTCCTGCACCGCTTCCCCAGCCAGCTGTCCGGCGGGCAGCGGCAACGCGTGTCCATCGCCCGGGCTCTCGTGGCCGGTCCCCTCCTGCTGGTGGCCGACGAGGCCACGTCGATGCTGGACGTCTCCACGCGGGCCGGCATCGCCACCACGTTGCGTTCGCTGGCAGCCGATCGGGCGCTGGCTGTGCTGTTCGTCACCCACGATCTGGGGGAGGCCGTGCAGGCGTGCGACCGGATCGTGGTGCTGCGCAGCGGCACGGTGGTCGAGCACGGGCGGTGCACCGACATAGCCCGCGCGCCAACCCATCCCTACACGGCACAACTGCTCGAAGCAGCCCGAACCTGACTCTCGCTGGACTACTACTATCATGCATCGTTTGTTGTGAACTGATGGAGCAAGGACAGAACGAGTGACAGACGTCTTCACACGGTTGGAATCCTTCGGCGACCGCTTCCGGCTCGAACGCGGGCTCGCGGAAGGCGCGGACTGGATCGGCTGCGACCGCCTCCTGGACCCTCAGTCAGAGGAGCTGGGCCGAGTGCTCGACGCCGAGCGTCACGCCAGCGGCCAGGTCTCCGACCACGCGACCGCACTGACCGTCATGGCCGTGTACGCGGGCACGGTGACGGCGTCGGCCGTGCTGGCGTGGGCGGTCGAGGGCGTGGTGATCGACATGCGGCCGGGCAACGTCGCCATCCGGCTCTCTCCGCATCACGGATTCGAGGCCGTCGGCCTGCGTGATCCCAAGGTCGTGGAGGCGCCCCTGGAAACCCTGGTGGAGTGGGTGCTGGACGAGCATCTGCTGCCCCTCGCGCAAGCCATGCGTCTGCGCACCCGAGCCGGGCTCCGGCAGCTCCACGGCGGCGTGGCCCATGGCTGCGCGGCGGCCTTCTGCATCGCCAGTCGTCGCGGTGGAGACGTCGATCGGCTGCAGAGCTCCTACGAGGCGTTCCTGGCCGCCGCCGGCAGTGGGCTGGAGCGCCTGGGCACCGTCATCCGCCTGCGGGAAGGTGAGCGGGAAGGACTCTTCTACCTGCGCAACACCTGCTGCCTGTACTACACGTCCGCCGAACAGGTGAAGTGCTCCAGTTGCTGCCTGGACAGCATCGAGGAACGCGTCAAGAACTATCGGCGGGTGCTGGCTGACGGTGTCGTCCCGCACTGACGACCCCGCCCGGGCCCCTCGCGCCGCCCGGGCGGGGTCTTGGTGTCATGGCCGGTCGAAGATTATGCGTAACGCCTGGCAGTCCCGATATCTACGACATGTATCCGTAGTCGTCAGGTGTCAAACAGCCGTTCCAGATCACGGCCGCGGGCTCTTGTACGGTACAGAGCCCGTAGTCCGGCCGGCAGCGGCACGGTGAGCACCTGACACCGGCCATGAGTGACACAGTAGAGACTCAGGGCGGCGCCTCGCCATCGCCGTAGCAGGCCCACGTCTCCGCAGCCGAGCACGAGCAGGTCGTCCTCACGGTCGGCCAGATCGACCAGTGCTGGACCGGGCGCCCCACGAGCGACCACGGTGCGCACCTCGAGATCGGCGGGGATGCTGCCCAGCGCCTCCTTGAAAGAGACCCATATCCCCTCCTGCAGCCAGGAGAAGAACTCGTGTCGATCGTCCAGGCCCGGAAGAGCACCGGCGCCGGGTAGCACGCGTATCGCGCACAGGCATGCGCCGCGTCGCCGGGCCTCCTTCACGGCGCAGCGCAACGCGACCAGACTCGCCAACGAGCCGTCGAGAGCGACGAGCACGCGTGGCCCCGTGTCAGGCAAGAGATGCGGAGATTCGTTGTCAGGGTTCATGGAAACCCATCACCTGCCTCGCAGCCGAGTCTAGTATCAGCTGCTTTCCGGCGGCGCTCCTCGGTACCGCGCTCGCCCGGTTGATCCGGGCCATCATGTCCCGGAACGGCCACGGTGGCCCGGATCACAGCTCTGGCCTGCGGTGATCAGGCCTGCTGGTAACCGAGAAGCGTCATCATGCCGGATTCGGCGTGGTAGATGTTGTGGCAGTGGATCATCCACAGGCCCGGGTTGCCGGCATCGAAGTCGACATTCAGCGTGCGGTTGGGCAGGACGATCGCCGTGTCCTTGCGGATGCCGCCGTCCGCCAGGGCGAAGGTGTGGCCGTGCAGGTGCATGGGATGCCACATCGAGGTGCGGTTGACGAACGACAGCCGCACCCGCTCGCCGGAGCGCACTGGTGCGATGGTCTTGGGGTCGTACTTCTTGCCGTTGATCGCCCAGTCGTAGGCCATCATGGTGCCGGTGAGCTCCAGTTTGATGGTGCGGTCGGGGTTCTTGGGCGCCAGCCGCACGCCGTCGGCCGGACGTAGATCGGTGTAGCGAATGACGTCGCTGTCCAGTTCGCGAGGGAGCACACCCGCCTCGGGTGTCGCGACGCTCCCGCTGGTGCGGATCAGGCCGCGCGCGAGGGCCTTCTTGCCTTCGGCGAGTGCGACCAGGGGAAAGACGCCGTCCTTGAGGGTGACCAGGACGTCGTAGCGTTCGCCCATGCCGATCAGCAGCGCCTCAGTGGCGGCGTGCTGGACGGGAATGCCGTCGGTGTGGGTGACGGTCAGCCGGTGCCCGGCCAGCGCCACGCGGAAGGCGGTGTCGCCGCCCGCGTTGATGATCCGGATGCGCAGTCGCGTTCCGGGCTTGGCGCGGAAGGTGTCGGGAGCGGCGGGGATGCGCCCGTTGAGCAGGAAGTGCGGGTAGCGCACGTCGCCGGCGTCCCCGCCGAGCAGGAGGCTGGTGGCACCCATGAGCATGTGCCCCGTTTGACCAGGAGGTGTGGCCCCGTGGTCCATCCCCGGCATGTCCTCAGGGGTGGAGGCGGCCGTGCCGCCGCCGTGGTCCATGCCCATGCTCATGCCGCGGGACAGCTCGGCCAGGACCTCGTCCGGCGTGCCGGTGACCCCGTCGAGCCAGTCGTCGAGGACGACGACCCACTCGGCGTCGTAGCCGAGCGGCTCTTGGGGGTCTTCTACGATCAGCGGAGCATACAGGCCGCGGTCCAGCTGGGTTCCGGAGTGCGGGTGGAACCAGTACGTGCCGGGGTCGGGGGCGGCGAACTCGTAGACGAACTCGGATCCTGGGGCGATGGGCTGCTGGGTGACGCCGGGAACGCCGTCGGCGTCGTTGCTCAGCGCCAGGCCATGCCAGTGGATGCTGGTGTCCCGGGGCAGCCGGTTGGCCAGGCGGGCGCGGATCACCTCTCCGGCCCGCACCCGGATGGGCGTGCCGGGGATCTTCCCGTCGTAGGCCCAGGTGCGTACGGAAAGCCCGCCGAGGTCCGCCTCGGTCTCTTCGGCGGTCAGGCGGAAGTCGCGGACCGCTCCGGCGCGGCGTGCCCGCTCCGCCCTCCGGACCTGCTCGCTCGCCGGCGTGACGAATTCGGGAGTGGCGGCGGGCTTGTCGGCGCAGGCGGTGAGGGCGGTCCCGCCCAGGAGGCCGAGCCCGGCGGCCCGGAGCAGGGTGCGTCGATCGAGTTGCATGATGGATGCCTCGCAAAAGGTCGTGCTCACGGATGGACGGCGGCCGGACCGGCTGGCATGGCAGTTCCAGCGGTCCGGATCCGGCCTCTACGTGCGCAGGACGACCGTTCGTGTCAGCATCAGGACGGCCGGCGGGCCGCGAAGCAAACCGGAGCCCGGCCATTTCACGATCGGGCGACGGTCGGTTCGCGCGTCGAATATCCGTGTCAGGTGCAGCAGGGGTACGGCGAACAGGACGAGGGCCGCCAGGATGGCCAGGCAGATGGCGGCGGAGCCGAGATTCTCGCTCGGCACCCCGCCATGGTCGGGCACCGGTGCCGCGGAGTGAGCACTGCCGCCGGGGATCATGGCCACGGGGGCAGGAGACGGCACGTCATGCCCGCCGACGTGGCCGAGCGTGTGCATCGCGGCCAGCCCCAGCGCGAGCAGCGTGGCAAGCAGAAGAGCCGGGAGCAAGCCCGCGCGCCGTCCGCTCTGCCTCAGCCTCATGGCCCAAGGGTACGGCATAGCTACTATGCAACGTCGTGGATACGTCTGGTCGGGTTCTCTCCGCGTCAGCGAAATACCGGGCATGCAAGGAGAAAAGCGAGCAAGGATGGGGTGAGGCTCACGAAGGCCGGCCCTGCCACCAGGCCACCGAGGCAGGCGATGCCGACGACTCTGTCGCGCCTGGACGGAGCCGGTGGGGCAGGGGCCAGCAGCCGGGTCACCCGGGCGATCGCCGTCTCCCCGCCGGCGCCGAGCGCCGTCAGCGGGGTCGCCGACCGGGCCAGGGCGACCAGGGCCGAAGCGATGACGTGCCGGTCGTGCCGGCGGGCCGCCGCGTCGTCGGCCAGCAGCTCCACCAGGTGGGGCACGGCGGAGCCGGCCTCCCTGAACAGCGGCAGGCGGGGAAAGGCGCGCGAGGCCGCCAGCGCGGCCGCCAGCAGGAGGTGATGGCGTCCACGCACGTGGGCGCGCTCGTGCGCGAGTACGGCCGCCAGCTCGCGGTGGCCCAGGGCGGCAAGGGCTCCCGTGGTCACCACGGTCATGGGACGGCGGCCCGGCACGCAGTACACTCCAGGCTCGGCATGCGGGACCACCACCGCTCCCAGCAGGGGATCCTCCTGCCCGATCAGCCGAAGGGCAGCACGATGGGCACGCCGACCGCGCCAGCCGGTCCATACAACAACCGCCGTCACATAGCCCAGCCGGAGCAGAATCAGGCCACTGACGGTAAGGCCCGCCAGCATGACCGCAGGGCGCGTGGCGGGGGGAGGCGGATGACCAGCCAATATCTCGGTGCACGCGCTGACCAGCGCGGCGAGTCCGTCGCCGATCGTGTGCGTGGGAAAGGCGAGCTGCAGGCCGCTCAGCGTCGCCGCGGCGATCGTGGAGCCGCATCCGGCCAGCCAGGTAGCCATCGACAAACGCGGCGCGGCACGCAGCCGCTTGCTGCGAGCGATGAGGCCGGGCAGTCCAATGGCGAGCAGACCGGCGTACGCCGCCAACGCGATGCTGACGATCATTGCCGGGCCGTCCGGCGCAGGGCGGAAGCGAGCGCGGCGTGCTCTTCCGGGGGAAGCCGTTCGAGGAAATGGATCAGCGTCATCGCCTGGTTACCACCATGTGCCAGCGCCTCCTGCATGAGCTGAGCACTGTAGGCCTCGTGGCTCAAGACGGGTTCGTACCAATAGGCCCGGCCATGCTGAACGCGCCGCAGGAGGCCTTTCTTGTGAAGCTTGTCCATGACCGTCATGACCGTGGTGTACGCCAGAGTCCTGTCGCCCCGCAGCCGCTCGAGCACATCGCGAACCGGGACAGGTGCATCACACGACCAAATGTGCTCCATGATCGCAGACTCCAGCTCACCGAGACTACGCACCACCACACCCCCAAACCCAGTCTGCTATCTATCGTAGTAGGCCAAGTGGCGGCTCATCGTGTGCGACACCGTCTCCGGCGATTCGGCTGCGGAGGGCGCGGGGACAACTCCATCGTCCGGGGGGAAGGACCTTGCTCCGATGCTCATGAATCGCGTGGAAACGCTCGTCGTCAACAATCCGGCCCGGCGCGCTCTGCAGCGCCTCTACGAAGCACCCCTCCTCGTCAAGCTGGGCGGTCGCACGCCCGGTGGCCGGGTGGCGGAGATCGGCTGCGGCAGCGGGTACGGCACCAAACTGATTCTCGACCAGTTCGGTGCCGCTCATGTCGACGCCGTCGATCTGGATCCCGCGATGGTGCGCCGCGCACGTGTGCGGCTCTCCCGCTACGCCGGACGTGTCCGGCTGGCTCAAGGAGACGCCAACGACCTGCGCTCCGTATTCGGCAGCGACGATTCGAGCTATGACGCGGTCTTCGACTTCGGCATCATCCACCACATCCCCGACTGGCGAACGACTCTGACCGAGATCGGCCGTGTGCTGAAACCTGGCGGACGCCTGTTCTTCGAGGAAGTCACGGCCGCCGCCCTGGCACGCCCGACCTACAGGCACCTGTTCGTCCACCCTGAAGCGGACCGGTTCACCGCTGGGGAATTCCTGGCCGAGCTGGCCCGCCACCACCTGGAGGTTGGCGATCGCTGGGCCACCCGCATCGGTGGCGACTTCCTGTTCGGCGTCGCCCGATACTGCCCTCGGGCGTCTTCCGGTGAGTGATCCGACACTGCGGGGCCCAACACATCAGCGAGCCCGGCCCCGCGTCACAGGGCCGGGCTCGCTGATGTGCGATCAGGGTGAAGGTCTTTGCACGGTCAGGCCCTGTACTGCGGGTAGCCGTAACCGACCACCTGCGACTTGGGCCGGATACGCTCCTCCACCTTGCCGTTGCCGGTGTTGCCCTCGATCGTGGTGATCGTGCCGTTCTGGTTGTCCTTCTTGACCAGGCCCATGTGGTCGATGCTGTTGACGGTCCTGTCGTCCCAGGAGAAGTAGACGACAGCGCCGGGCTTGGCGGTGGTGCCCCAGCGCCCGTTGTCCTGGAACCACTTGGCCCACGTCACGGTGTAGGCGTCCCAGCCGGCCGTCGGGCGGACGCCGGCCTTCTCGCCGACCCAGGAGACGAACATGGCGCACCACGGTGCGTTCGCGTAGGCCTGGACGTTCCCACCGTCACGCTGCACGGTCTCAAGCGCCCGCTGGGACGACATGTACCACTGGTGGAACGGCGTACCGCCACCGGCGGCGTTCTCCGTGATTCCCACCTGCGACTCCGCGATCTTGATCATCGCGTCGGCCGTCGCACGGCCGGCGTTCTGGGTGGCCATCTCAGCAGTCCGGGCACGGTCATCCTGATGATCCGCGGCGAAGGCGGGGGCTCCGGCCAGCACGGCGCCGGCGGTCACAGCCGCCCCGAGCGCGAGTCGGGACGCATTCACCTTGCGCAGGGCAGAGGAAAGGACGGTCTTGGTCATGCTGGGGTTTGCTCCTTGCTTCCATGCCGCCTACCGGGTTAGCTGACGGGTTCGGGCGTGGAAGTGCCCTACTGAAGCGCCTCAGTGAAGCGTTCCGATTCACCCCAAATGACGTTGGGTCCCCGGTTCCGCTGGTCGCGGATTCGGCGGCCGCCTCCACCCGCGGGTCATACATAGGTGCAGGTGGAGCACGGTCTCGGCAATCTGAAGCACGCCGTACGAATGCGGTGGCGCGCCCAGGCCCTTAAAGGTAAGAAAAGTGCATAGAGCGGTGCAAGTCACGTCCGCGAGTCAGTAAGGGGCATGTCACGAGATCCCCTATGTTGCCGGGGTTTCTGCGGCGAATTCTTTACCTTTCGCCCCTTCGACAGCGGCCGAACAGAGTGGCTGGAGTGAAAGCAGAGGAACGATGGGAAGCCAGTGTCCGGCTCGCAGGTCGTGGCTCCAGCACTGCGGGCAGGGCATGGAGTCGCCTCTCCGAGGTCAGAGTCGCATCTCGGCGCTGATAAGACGGGGCGCGCGACGAGGCCACCCGCATCGGCGTGATTACCTAGCGTCAACCAGGAGTGCACGAAGAGTGATGTAGCGTTGTTTTCTGTGATCGCCGTTATCCGCTCATCCAGCTCCACGCGTCACGCGCGTGGGCGCCTCTGGTTTGCGGTGCTCGCGATCGTCGCCGCGTTCCACCTGCTCCTGTGTGGTTTCGGACCGCATGCTCACGACGGTTTGCCGTCGCCTCATCACACGCATGCCATCGCACACGCCGACGGCTCGCCGGATCACAAGGGCGACGACCATCACCATGCGGCATCGTGCCAGAGCCCCGCCGCCCTGTCCTCACCGGACCTGTTCCCGGCCGGCGCCGTCCGGCCGGTGGCCTTGATGGCCGGAGGCGGCGAAGAGCTCACGGCTCGGACAAAGCCCGGCGGCCCGTCCCTGACGGGGTCCTCCTCGGGGGCGTCCCTGCTCACTGTGGTGTGCGTGTCCCGGGTGTAGTCCCGCCCGGCGCGTGCCGGTTCGGCCGCGTCTGCCGTACATCTCCGCATGGCTAACAGTGGCGAGGACTCATCATCATGAACACCATCCATCGGCGTCAGCCTGCCCGGATCTGGGAGGCTGCGCGGCGATCTTCCCTCCCCGGGCTGGTAGGCGGCACGCCCGTGCTGTGGATCCCCCAGCTGTGGGGCGACAGCGAACGCGGCTTCTGGGCCAAGCTCGAAGGGCACAACCCGGGAGGCATCAAGGACCGGCCCGGCCTCTACATGATCGGCCAGGCCCGTAGCCGGGGCGAGCTGAGGCCTGGCGCGCCGATCATCGAATCCACCAGCGGCACGCTGGGCCTGGGGCTCGCGCTGGCAGGCATCGTCTACCGGCACCCGGTCACCCTGGTCAGCGATCCGGGGATGGAACCGCTGATGCACCGGCTGCTCACTGCCTATGGCGCAGGCATCGACACCGTGGCCAGGCCGCACCCAACCGGCGGCTGGCAGCAGGCCCGGCGACAGCGGGTGCTCGAACTCCTGCAGGAGCATCCGGCCGCGTACTGCCCGGACCAGTACCGCAACCCCGACAACGTCAACGCCTACGATGCGCTCGCCCGTGAGCTGGCCGGGCAACTGGGCCACGTGGACCTGCTGGTGTGCAGTGTCGGCACCGGCGGACACAGCGCCGGCGTGTACCGGACACTCCGGCGCCTCTGCCCGTCGGCGCGCCTGGTGGGGGTCGACACGGTCGGCTCCACGATTTTCGGTCAGCCCGCCCGCGACCGGCTGATGCGCGGGCTGGGCAGCAGCATCCACCCGGCCAACGTCGCCTACGACAGCTTCAGCGAGGTCCACTGGGTGGCCCCGGCCGAGGCGGTGTGGGCATGCCGCCGCCTCGCCACCGGCCACTACGCCACCGGAGGGTGGAGCGTGGGCGCGGTCGCGCTGGTCGCCTCCTGGCTGGCCAGGACCCAGCCCACCGGCACCCGCATCGCCGCGGTCTTCCCCGACGGACCGCAACGCTACTTCGACACCATCTTCAACGACACCTACTGTGACGGCCTCGGACTTCTCGGCCACATGCCGGCGCCCGAACCGGACGACATCATTCACCCGGCCGAGGCCGAGGTGACCCGCTGGACACGCTGCACGACGGTCGTCTCCCCGGCGAGGGCCGGCCGGTGAGGGACACGGCGGCGCAGGTGCGATCTTTCAGCCAGCCGATCCGGCTGCTGCTGGTCAACCAGCTCACCATCAACATCGGCTTCTACATGCTGATGCCGTACCTGGCCACCTACCTGACCGGCGATCTGGGCCTGGCCGTGTGGCTGGCCGGGCTGATCCTCGGCGTCCGCAACCTCAGCCAGCAGGGCATGTTCCTGATCGGCGGCAGCCTGGCCGACCGGCTCGGCTGCAAGCCGTTGATCATGGCAGGGCTGGTCCTGCGCACCGCCGGGTTCGCCCTGCTCGGGCTGGTGCAGGCGGTGCCCGCGCTGATCGTCGCATCCGTGCTGACCGGGCTGGCCGGGGCGCTGTTCAACCCCGCCGCCCGCGCCTACCTCGCCCGCGAGGCAGGAGAGCGCAAGGTTGAGGCGTTCGCCGTCTTCAACGTCTTCTACCAGGCCGGTGTCCTCATCGGCCCGCTCGTCGGCCTGCTCCTGCAGGCGGCGGCCTTCCGTACCACCTGCCTGGTCGCCGCCGCCCTGTTCGCCGCCCTGGCCGTCGCCCAGATCCGGGCGCTGCCCGCACGGCGGGACAGCCGGACGGGGGCACCGGGTGGCATGCTGGGCGACTGGCGTCAGGTGCTGGCCAATCGCCCCTTCCTGCTGTTCTCCGTGGCGATGACCGGATCCTACGTCCTCAACTTCCAGGTCTACCTCGGGCTGCCGATCGAAGTACGTCGTGTCACTGGCTCAGAACTGGGCGTGGCCCTGCTGTTCGCGCTGTCCGGCTCCATGGCCGCGTTCGGGCAGCTACGCCTGACCGGGTGGGTGAAGCGAAGATGGAGCCCCGAGCAAGCCATGGTGCGGGGATTGTGGGTGATGGGAGCCGCCTTCCTTCCCCTGACCGCGCCACTCCCCCCGGCCGCCGGCCTCGCTGCCGTACTCCTCACCACCGCCCTGCTCACACTGGGCACAATGATCGTCTATCCGTTCGAGATGGCCACCATCGCCCGCTTTAGCGGAGATCGCTTGGCCGGCACCTACTACGGCTTCTACAACACCCTGTCCGGACTGGGTATCGCCGCGGGCAACCTCCTCACCGGAACCGCATTCGACACCGGCCGGTCACTCGGATGGCCCACGCTGCCGTGGTGGACGCTGGCCGCCCTCGGGGGAGCGTGCGCGACAGCCCTGCTCATGATGAGCCGGACCGGACGATTGCAGGCGACGTATACAGAAGTGTCCGGCTGACGGCGAAGCCGTTGCCCTCGACCAGCAGGAGATGAATCGCGGCGAACCAGGGCGCTCTGAACACGTCGTGGAGCCACAGGCGGTCCAGCCAGACAGCCAATTCCGGGTTGTCGGCGTAGTGCTGGGCCACCATCGGGTCGGACACTCGCGCTGGGGATCGGTGACCCTGGCACCGAGGCCGGCGCGAGCAGGAACAGCAGTGCTCGATCTGTAGGATCGCCCGCCCCTGTGAGCGAGAGAGGGAAAGGCGAGAGCCCCGTTCCTCGATCACGACCTTCACCACACCACTACTATGAAAGGTCGGAGAAGCTTCCAGGTTTGACCTGCCATGCATCCATCGTCAGAGGACGAAGCCAGCCTCGCGCAAGCAGTCGCCTCCGGACCACCGATGCTTCAAAGGATCATCGCCGGCCGCCAGCCGAAGTGCGCCCATTTGCGCTTACGGATGAGCTCTCTGACGTACCACGATCCAACCAACCGAATTGGAATGGATGGGTCGAGGATCTTCACCCGATCGGGGTCCGCCTTCGCGCGCCAACGGGCACCGCTATCAACTATGATGCGTAGTAATTCCTATCGAGCACTGTGGGGCCAATGAAGATCACCGTCATTCAGCCCAAGGAACTGGGCCCAGCCGAACTGGACACCTGGCGGACCTTGCTACGCGAAAGCACCGACCATGTCAGCCCGTTCCTGTGCCCGGAGTTCACGATCACAGTCGGCCGGCTCCGAAACGACGTGCGGGTAGCCGTCATCGAGGACGCCGGCGAGATCGTCGGCTTCTTCCCTTTCCAGAAGCATTCGATGGGTGTGGGCAAGCCGGTCGGAGCCGGACTCACGGACGCGCAGGGCATGATCCTCGCCTGCGGTCTGGACCTCGACGTGAACAACTTGCTACAGGCGTGCAGGCTGGACGTCTGGGAGTTCGATCACCTGATCGCGCATCAGTTTTCCGATCATCACATCAGCCGACATCCCTCCCCGATCATTGACCTGCGTGACGGCTACGAGGCGTATGCCGACACCGTCAAGCGTGAGTCCGGTAAGACGTATCGGACCACGCAGTACAAGTCCCGCAAGATCGCTCGGGATCACGGGGAGCTGCGCCACCACTACGGCACCCGCGACCTGGACGGATTGCGCACGCTCATCCGATGGAAGAGCGAGCAGTATCGCAGGACGGGCCGCACTGACCGCTTCGCACATCCCTGGATCATTCAACTGGTGGAGGACCTGCTTCACACGAACACCCCGTCCTTCGACGGCGTCCTCGACATGCTCTGGGTGGATGACCGGCCGGTGGCCGGCCATTTCGGCTTGCGCAGCGACACGGTCCTGGCAGGCTGGTTCCCCGCCTACGACCCCGCCTTCGCGGTCTACTCGCCCGGGCTCATCCAGCATCTGGCCATGGCGGAGCAGGCGTCCAAGCACGGAATCCAGGTCATCGACATGGGCCGTGGCGAGAAGGAGTACAAGGAGAAGCTCAAGAACGGACAGTGGTGGGTGGCCGAGGGCCGGCTGGCCCGCCCGACAGTGGCAGCAGGGGTGCGCTGGTTGCTCCGCACGCCAGTGAGCAGCGCGCGCAGGACCGTGCTGGCCAACCCATCCTTGCGGATGCCGGCCGACCGCTTGCTCAAGACCTACGGCAAACTGCGGACCACGCTGCGCTCGTCGGCACCCGATCGCACGTCTTCTTCGAGGTGAACCGATGTTCGAGCGACTGGAGGCCGCGTTCGCCTCACGCCTGGGCCGGGAGTGTCTGTACGTGCCGTCGAACAGGTTCGGAATCTTCATCTCACTCCGCCACTGGCTGGCGCCGGGCCGGCGCCTGCTGATGTCTCCGATCTCGGCTGACGAGATCCTGTTCCTGGTGCTGGCCGCGGGACTGCGCCCGGTGATCGCGCCGATCGACCCCCGCACGGGCAACATCGACGCACACAGCCTCGATGGCCTGCGTTTCGACGGGATTCTGACCACGAACCTCTATGGTCTCCCGGACGACGTCATCACCCTTGGAAGGGTGTGCGCCGAACAAGGCATCCCACTGATCGAAGACGCCGCACACGCGATCCAGACCACGGTGGCGGGGGGCGGTGTGGGCACCTTCGGCGACGCGGGGATCTTCAGCCTGTCCAAGGCCGCCGGAGCGGCTCCGGGTGGCATCGTGACGACGGCCTCATCGGCTGATCGCCAGGCACTGCAACGTGTACGTGAGCACTGGCTCACTCCGCGATACCCGGCAACCGAACTCGCGCTCCTGATGATGATTTCCGCCCGGAACGCCGTCGCGGGAACCGCTCTGGCCCATCCTGCGTGGGCACTCGGACAATGGCTCGGTATTCACGAGCCCAGGCAAGGACACAGGATCCCCCTGCGCCGCACTGCCCTGGCCTGGCGACTGACCGGAACGGGAACCTTATATCCCGGGCTGGACGCGCTCACTCCCTGGGCACAGGCCGACAACCACCACTATCGGATGCGCCAAGGGCGCCCGACCGAGCGGCATGCACTGCGGCGGCTCGCGGTCCTGGAGGCCACGCGCGAACGCAGGCTGGCCGGTGTACGCCGGCTCGCCCAGCTGGAGACGGTGGCACCCGGCGTGCGCGAACATCTCGATCAACCACTGTTCCGAGTGCCGCTGCTCATCGAGGACCGCGACAAGGCGATCGAGGCATTGCGACGGGAAGGGGTGATCACAGGCTACGTCTACGACCCGCCGTTCGATGACTACGCGCCAGGCCTCGTAGAACCGTCTCCGGCCCCCGCACCGGCCCGTTGGTGGTCGCGCCACGTGCTACCCGTCGATCCCCTGCAGGCCGACCGGGCTTGGTCCATCCTGTCGAAGCTTGCCGCCCCGACATCGGTGCCTGACACCTGACACCACAGACCACAGGTGTCGCCCACGACTCGCGGCGTCAGGGACTACTGCGAAGTTTGCGGTTCGGACGAGCTGCGTAGTGCCACGACACTGATCCCGGTTCCAGAGCCGATGACGCTCCCGGAAAGGGTCAAGCCGACGTTAGGTCAGCCGAGCGCGCCGAGCAGGTCACGGCAGGCGCGTTCGCAGGCGCGGCATGCCTCGGCGCAGACGCCGCAGTGGCGGTGCTTCGTGTGCTGCGCGCACTCGTCACCGCACGCCTTGCACACCTGCGCGCAGGCTTCCAGGACGGCACGCGTGATGTTGGCGTCGTAGCCGGTGTGCCGGGAGAGGACGCGAGCGGTGGTCTCGCAGATGTCGGCGCAGTCGAGGTTGGTGCGGATGCACTTGGTGAGTTGTTCGACCATGTCCTCGCTGAGGCAGGCGTCCGCGCACGCCGTACAGGTTTGGGCGCAGCGCAGGCATTCCTCGATGCAGGCGATGAGGCGCGTCTGGTCGACGCCACCCAGGTCCTTGGGATAGGTGGACAGCATCTCCGCCACTTGCAGGGTCGCCATTTTCAATCCTCGTTCGTTGACTGGCTACGGACGGGTCCGAATGACCCGGAGTGTGGGCTGGCTAACGACAAGAAACTACGAACGTTCGTAGATCTCCCGGCTCTCGCGCGTACCGCCAGCGCCTTCGGCGTTGCCATCTTGAACGGCAAGTCCGCTGCCGGTTTCCTCTGACCATGATCGGAGCTGGCGTGCCGGTCCCGCAGCCGATGGTGGCGCCTCAGTACGGTCCTTGACCTGGCGCGATGCCCTCCCTGAGTCGGCAGCACACCCGTACTCAGGTACCCTGGGGGGTATGGAGCTGACGGAATCGATGGTTGGCGATGCCGTGGTGCGGCTGCGTCGCGCCCACGGGCAACTCGCCGGCGTGATCGCGATGATCGAGGCGGGCGAGGATTGCGTGAAGGTGCTCACGCAGCTGGCGGCCGTTTCCAAGGCGCTGGATCGGGCCGGCTTCAAGATCGTGGCCAGTGGGCTGCGGCATTGCCAGGACGCTCAGAATCGCGGTGAGCAGCCGCCCATGTCGATGGAGGAGATGGAAAAGCTCTTCCTCGCCCTGGCCTGACCTCTCCCCACCCTTCCGCTCAGACCCCGGCCTGCCCCGGGACCACTCCTTCGGCGCCAGCTGCCGATGACCGGCCTGCCCAGAGGCACACCCCCATGACTCCCACATACCCCCCGGGGTACCTGTACCGCGCATACCCCCGGGGGTAGCCAGCTTCCGAGAGGATCGACATGGAGATCATTACGTTCCGTACGCCTGGGCTAGGTGATCAGAGTTACCTGCTCGTCCATGAAGGCAAGGGCGTTCTGGTGGACCCACAGCGCGACATCGGCCGATTCCTGGACGCCGTCACCGAGCGGGATCTCGAGCTGCGCTTGGTGCTGGAGACCCACCTGCACAACGACTACGTCTCAGGCGCCCAGCAGGCCGCATCGCGTACCGGGGCCGAGCTGGTGCTGCCCGCCGCCGCAGCGGCGGCGTATCCGTACACGCCCGCCTTCCACCTGGAGGACCTGGCCGCCGGCGGCGGCCTGAGCATCCGGCCGCTGCACACGCCCGGCCACACTCCCGAGCACACCAGCTACCTGGTGCTCATCGATGGCGAGCCGGTGGCGGTCTTCTCCGGCGGCAGCCTCCTGGTGGCCTCCGCGGGCCGTGCCGACCTGCTCGGGCCCGAGCGAGCCCCGACCTTGGCCCGGCTCCAGCACGGCTCCCTGCACCGGCTGGCCGCACTGCCCCGCGACGTCGGCCTGTACCCGACCCACGGCGAGGGATCGTTCTGCACCACGACCGGCGCCGGGCGCCACACCTCCACGATCGGCGCCGAACAGGACGGCAACCCCCTGCTCGCTCTGCCCACCGCCGCCGCGCTCGCTGACGAGCTACTGGCCGATCCCATGCCCATCCCCGCCTTCTACGCGTATATAGGCCCCGCCAACACGCTCGGCGTCCCGCCCGCGCCCGGGCCGGACCTGCCCGAGATCACGGTGGCCGACCTGACCGATGAGGTGCACGTGCTCGACATCCGGCCGCGGGCCGCGCAGGCCGCCGGCTTCCTGCCCGGCTCAACCGGCATCGAGCTCGCCGACGACTTCGGCAGCTGGGCAGGCTGGCTGCTGCCCTACGGCGAGCCGATCGCCCTGGTGGCCGAGCCCGGCCAGGACGTCGCCGAAGCCCGCACCCAGCTCACCAGGATCGGACTGGACGACGTACGCGGTGTCATCGGCGACCTCGGCACAGCCGCCACCGCCCGCTTCCAGCTGGCCGAACTACCGACGTTCCTGAACCGGCTGCCCGGCGCCCAGATTCTGGACGTACGCATGCCCAGCGAGCACCGCGCCGCCCCGCTGCCCGGCGCGATCGAGCGCTTCCTGCCCGACCTGATCACCGACGGCATCCCCGCCGAACTCGATCCGGACCGGCCGGTCCTGGTGGCCTGCGGCTCCGGCCGCCGCGCCGCCATCGCCGCCACCATCTTGACCCGCCACGGCTACGAGCCCGTCGTGCTCACCGGAGCCGGAGCCCCTCAGGTCGCCGCCGCAGTGGCCGCCTGAACAGCCCTGATCGTCCGAACGGAGAACCCGCTTGACCACCATCGACGTGGCCACCACCCGCGCCATGACCGCCACCGCCGCCGGCGTCCTGCTGCTGGACGTGCGTACCCCTGCCGAGTTCGAGACCGCACACATCGACGGCGCCGTCAGCGTGCCCCTGGACCGGCTGCAGAACCACCTCCCCCAGCTCACTGACGGCGCGCCCGGCCAGATCGTGCTCATCTGCCAGTCCGGAGCCCGGGCGAGCACCGCGCATGCCGCACTGTTCAGAGCGGGACTGTCCACATCGGCGGTCATGACCGGCGGCATGAACGCCTGGATCGCGGCCGGCGCGCCCGTCATCAGAGGCCGGCAACGCTGGAGCCTGGAACGGCAGGTTCGTCTCGTGGCCGGTCTGCTAGTCCTCGTCTCCGTCCTGCTGAGCGTCCTGACGCCATGGAGCTTGCTCCTCACCGCGTTCGTCGGGGCCGGACTGACCTACGCCGGGGCGAGCGACACCTGCATGATGGGGCTGCTGCTGGCCCGGCTGCCGTACAACCGCGCCACCGCGACCGACCCTGCAGCCGCGCTCGCGCAGGCCTGTCGCCGATGACGACGGCAACGCTCGCCCTGGTGCTGATCGGCGCACTGGTCGTGGGCGTCAGCCTTGGCCTGCTGGGGGCGGGCGGCTCGGTGCTGGCCGTGCCGGTGCTGGTCTACGGCGCCGGACAACCCATGGCGACGGCGATCCCGACCGCGCTCGCGATCGTCACCGTTTCCAGCATCGGCGCCCTCATCCCACGCCTACGCAGTGGCCAGGTGCGCTGGAGCGTGGCCGCCGTGTTCGCTGTGAGCGGCGTTCCCGCCGCTCTGGCCGGTGCGCTGTTCGGCCGCAGCCTGCCGGACGCGCTGCTGTTACCCGCCTTCGCCGTCATCATGGTCATGGTGGCCATACGCATGATGCACGGTCCCGAAGCTGATGGCGGTGCCTGCCGTACCGAATCGGGCCGGATCAACCGCCGCCGCTGTCTGCCACGCACGCTTGCCGCGGGCGCCGGAGTAGGACTCATGACCGGAGTGCTCGGCGTCGGCGGCGGGTTCGCCGTCGTGCCCGCACTCGGTCTGCTGCTCGGCCTGAGCGCCACCGAGGCCGCCGGCACCTCACTGGTGATCATCTGCATCAACTCCGTGGCCGCCTTCGCCGGGCACACCGGCGCGCACCTGGACTACGCCCTCGTGGCAGCCTTCGCCGGCACGGCACTGCTCGCCTCGCTGGTAGCGGGACGGCTGGCTGCACGGCTGTCAGCCGAGCAGGTGCGGCGATGCTTCGCCTGGACCGTGCTGGTCCTGGCCCCTGCGGTCGCCGCCGGTGCCTTCCTCTAGCGCACACGTGAGCTGGTGGCAGCGACAGGCCCCAAGGGGGAAACGGCTCGGCCATCTGACCTCAGCCCCGGGTCATGAAGAACGCAACCCAGCCGAAGCGATGAGAGCCGGCCCCTGGTCACCCCGTGAGCTGAAACCGGACCCGGCGGCCTACGGTGCTGTGTGCCTCACTGCAGTAGAAGCTCTACGACGATCTCGAAGCGGCCATTTCTGATTCAGAGGTTCGGTGGACACCCCGCCGTGGCAGGCCGGGTCGCCCAGCGGGGCGTTGGGCATGTGTTATAACGGGACAGTCTCCCCCCGGCGTGCCGACGCTAACGGGTGGGACGCTCCCTCGCCGTGAGCAGCGAAGCACGCGTCAAGCGAAGCGACAGCTCGTCACCAGGGGGATGACATGACTCGGTCCTGTTCTCAGCGTTGGCTCGCATGGGTCCTGATACCGCTCACCGCTGCCGTGACCGCGGCACCTGCCGCAGCAGCCATGGGCGTCGGACCCACCGCTGCGGCGGTCACCAGCGCGCCGGCCACCGTACGTCACGATGTGACGTTCATGTCCATGCTGGTGCCTCATCACGAAACCGCCATCCGCATGGCCACCGTGGCCCAGCAGCGCGCCGCGGTTTCCCAGGTACGCGCACTGGCCGCACGCATCATCGCGGCGCAGACAGCGGAAATTCGCCAGATCCGGAACTGGCTACAGCGACACGGCGCCCGTCCGATGACCGACCCACCGGCCGTGCAGCAGATGAACAGTCAGGATCTCGAGATGCTCCGTTCCGTTCCCCGGACGGAAGTGGACCGCATGTTTCTCATGATGATGCGCATGCACCATGCACAGGCCGTCTCCATGGCGATCGACGAGCTGCAGAACGGCAAGAACAGAGAAGCGCTCGATCTCGCCCAATCCGTGAAGGACGACCAGTCCCAAGAGATCCTGACGATGAACCGCCTGCTCCGGTCTCTCGGGCGCTGATCGGACGAGCAGGAACGCCACGAACCAAATACCCCTTATAGGCAGGAAGGCTGCATGGCCCCTCGCAAGCAGGACACTAGGAGTGGTGTCAACGACCTCCAGCGTCAGCCGTAAAAGTTGGCCTGAGGTTCTACCCGCCAGTCCAACGCCGCGACCAAGGGGACGACGTGGTGCCGTTGATGTTGGAGGGTGTTAGGAGGAGGGTCTGCTGAGCGCCTCGATCGCCTGGGCGAATCCCAGGTAGATGTGGGCGAAAACGAACATGGCCTCCATGAAGGTGATGCGGTACATCCCCTCAAGTACCGGGTCTTCCGCGGCGACCTTCGCCAGCGGCTCCCTCTTCTCACCCCAGTGGATCAGGTCGCCGTACTGGTAATACGAGATGAGAACCTCGGGTGGACGCTCGTAGCCGAACGCCACGTATGGTCCGCCCATGACACCGTCCTCGACCATCTTCTTACGAACCAGCTGCTTGAGAGAGTGGGCGCGAAGTTTGTTGTGCGCCTGATGCCACGGCGCCAGCATCCGCATGCCGTTTTCGCGCACGTTCGGCGGCTCGCCCTTCAGGCGCTTGCAGAGCATCTTGTAGACACGCTCGAAGCTCGCCTCTTCCTTTGGCGAATAGAACTGGCGGAAAGTAACCGCAACGCCCCGGCTGACCTCTCTGCTGAGAAATTCACGCTGGAGGTTCTCTTCAACCCCGCCGGCGGTCACGTTGTATGCGAACCGCTGTTCCACGTTGAGGAGCGAGCTCTCCAGCAGATCGTCGATCGAGAGCATGTACCGCTCCACCAGATCCCTGCCGTCCTTGGACAGCGGCAGCGTCAGGCGTGGCGCCCTGGCAGGGTCGGGCAGGTCGAAGACGTAGGTGAGCCACTTCCACCACATCTCTAAGGCCTCCGGGTGCGCGGCGGTCTCGATGTAGGGCGGCCGGAACTTGAGCTTGACCTTGTCTAGGATGTACGCCTCGATACTGACACCCTCAAGGTGGAGTGTGTATGGCTGGAAATCTGCACCCATGGGGCAACGATCCTAGATACATATACCGCCAGTCGACTCTTTAGTATGCGACATAACGGGCACTACTCACGGATCGGTAACGTTCCATACCTAATGCGCCGATATCTATAATAATCGGCCACGTGCTTCAGTCTCTCGAACCGCAGCCGACTCCCCCATCCACGGTGACGCAGACGGTCGTCGTGACGCCGCCCGCCCCCGTCGTCAACGTTGAGGTACCACCAGACGACTGGAGTTGGTGGCAGGACGTCATCTGGGGAGACTTCGGCGGAGCGGCCTTCGGCGTTCTCGGCGCCCTCGCTGCCGCTTGGTACGCGTCCCGGCTCATGGCGCGAGCAGATCGCCGCACGCGCGACGAGGAGCACCGTCGCACCATCGCGCTGCAGTACGCCGACGCAGCTCGCCGGCTGTCGAAGGCGATCACCGAACTCGCGGGCCAGGTCCTCCTACCCGAGCCCGACCATCGGGTGATCGAGGATGCCCTTGAGCAGTTCAACCTGCTCACGGGACGAATCGTTCGCCTCTATTCGAACTATCCAGTACGCGGCCGGACTTACAAGACCTACAAGTGGGTCATGGCTCACCTGCCGGGACCGATTCGCCGGCACGTAACTTCTCCCCATGAACGTTTCGCGCTATGGGTCGCGATCATCGGGCAACCGCTCGACCTGTTCCTTGACGTTCACTTCATGACCGTTACGGAACCTCGAGAGCTCATGACGAAGCTCCGTACGATGTCGGCAGATGTGAAGGACATCGAGCACACCACCCTGGACTGGCTCAGGGCACCACACGAGTGGAAGCCCGACCGGTCCACGCGCGAAATGCACGAGCGTATCCAGAAGCAGCTCTCCGACCTTGATCGTCGGACTCCGACTCCATGACGGCTAGAGTTCCGGCCGGGTGGTGACCACTCTGACGACTCCCGCGAGATTTTCGCGTGTGCACGGAGGAGCCTGGATCATCTTCCCATCCCCCAGTAGATGATCGCATGCGAGATGTAGCGGGGGTTCGTCGGGTCCAGTCGCCAGACGATGAGGTCGCCTGGCCGCATCTCAGCGAGGGGGCACCTGAGGGCCGCAGGGCGGAGTAGTCGAAGGCCTCGGGCCCCTCGGCACCCCGGACGTAGGGGGCACCGAGCTTGGTCGCAGCCGCTGTCAGGACCGTATGGATCCGCTCTCTGGACAGCGAGTTCACAGGCTTGCCTGGTTGGAGTGGTTTGAACACGGACTCGAGAACGGCGACCTGGATCTCCCACGGCAGCTTGCGCGACAGCGGCTTTGAGCTTGACCGAGTCCGCACGCGGGGCGTTCACCAGAAGCGCGTTCTTCTCAGGAAGACCGAGGCGCCTAGCCGCATTCCTGGACACGAGGGCTGCACCTCCGTGGCGGGATACGCGCCCGACTCCATGATGGGCCCGGCAGGGCCAGGGCCCGGGCCCGACGGCCACCCCGCCGACGCCAACACCGTCACCTCGGACAGCCATCGAACGCCCGCTGATGGCGCACATGGGCTCGGTGTCGGACTTCACCACCTGCGAGCCGAATCACACCTTCTCTCTCGGGTACAGGATCAGCTTGCACGCCCAGCACAACCAGCCCAGCAGCCGTGACAGCGCCATGGGGATCATGGTGGCCTTCGTCCGCCGGCGGTAGCCGAACCTCAACGGCTGGGCACTCCAACGCGGCGCCCAGCCGTCCCGTATACACCCATGGGGTATCGTGGCAATAAATCGTACACGTATGTACGAAATCGTCGGAGGCGTTGATGAACGGCCACATACCCATCCATCTGGACGTGAACGGACGAGTTCATGATCTGTCCCTGGATCCCCGCACCTCGCTGCTCGACTGCCTGCGCGAGCACCTGGGTCTGACCGGCACGAAGAAGGGCTGCGACCAGGGTGCCTGCGGCGCGTGCACGGTCCTGCTCGACGGCGAGCGGGTCAACTCCTGCCTGACGCCGGCCGTGCAGTGCGACGGCATGGAGATCGTCACCATCGAGGCCATGGCGGACCACGAGCTGGGCGGCCAGGTGCAGCAGGCCTTCCTCACGCATGATGGGTTCCAGTGCGGCTACTGCACCTCCGGGCAGATCTGCTCGATCATCGGCATGCTGGCCGAGCACCGCGACGGCCGGCCGAGCGCCGTGACCGAGGACCTGACGCGGCCGGCGCCGCTCACTGGCGCCGAGATCAGGGAGCGCATGGCGGGCAACCTGTGCCGGTGCGGCGCCTACAACGGCATCGTGGCCGCCATCCGGGAGGTGGCCGGGGCATGAGGGAGTTCGCCTATGTCAGGGCCACGTCGGTGTCCGAGGCGATCGGGCTCGCGGGTCCGGTGAGGTACCTGGCCGGAGGCACGAATCTGTTCGATCTGATGCGGGAGGAGGTGGAGCGGCCCGAGCGGGTCGTCGACATCTCCCGGCTACCGTTGTCGGCCATCGAGGACCTGCCCGACGGCGGGCTGCGCCTGGGGGCACTGGCCCGCAACGCGCACGTCGCCACCGACGACCGGATCCGCCGACGCTACCCGGTGCTCGCGCGAGCCCTGCTGAACGGGGCTTCCCCCCAGCTGCGCAACCGCGCCACGGTGGGCGGCAACCTGCTGCAGCGCACCCGTTGCCGCTACTTCTACGACCTCGGCGCGGCCTGCAACAAGCGCTCCCCTGGCGCGGGATGCGACGCGCTGGATGGGCTCAACCGAGGTCACGCCGTCCTCGGGGCGAGCGAGAGCTGCGTGGCCGTCCACCCGTCCGACATGTGCGTGGCACTGGCCGCGCTCGGAGCGACCGTCAATCTCACCGACCCCGAGGGCGACCGGAGCGTACCGGTCACGGATTTCCACCTCCTGCCCGGCGAAAAACCGGAGATCGAGACCGTTCTGAGGGGTAGTGAGCTGGTCACGAGCGTGGACCTACCGCCGTGGCCGCCCGCCCGGGGCGCCTACGTGAAGGTGCGCGACCGGGCCAGCTACGCCTTCGCGCTCGTGAGCGCCGCCGTACTCCTTCAAATCGAGGACGGGCGATCGCCACCGCCCGTATCGCGCTCGGCGGCGTGGCGCCCAAGCCGTGGCGCGCGTACGCGGCCGAGGACCTGCTGACGGGTGCGCCGCCGGACGAGCGGATCTTCGAGGAAGCGGCGAGGGAGTCGGTCGCGGGAGCGCGACCCCTGCGCCACAACGCGTTCAAGATCGAGATGGCGGCGCGGCTGGTCCGCCGTACCCTGGTGGAGCTGGCATGACGTTCACCTCACGCGCCTTCGGCCTCGGCACCAAAGTCCTCGGCAAGGTGGCCCGGCTGCTGCCCGACGGCCGCCACGACCCCCTGTCCACCCGGCCCGGCGAGATCGGCCGTGACGTTAACCGGCTCGACGGGCCCGCGAAAGTGTCCGGCGGAATCACCTACACCGCCGACCACGTCCTCGCGGAGCTGGCCTACGCCGTCGCGGTGCCCAGCACGATCGCCAAGGGCCGCGTCACCGCCATCGACACCTCCCGGGCGCTCGCGGCGCCCGGCGTGCTGCTGGTGATGACGCACGAGAACGCGCCACCGATGAGACCCACCGGCGCGTACGCCACGCTCAGGGCACCGGTCGGCGCCGCCGCAATGAGCCTGCCGATCCTGAACACCGATCGCGTCTTCTGGCACGGCCAGCCGATCGCCGTCGTCGTGGCCGAGTCGCAGGAGCAGGCCGAACACGCCTCCAGGCTCGTGCAGGCCCGATACGCGCCAGAGCCCGCGACCCTGGCGATGTCGGATGAGGCCGCCTACACTCCGGCTCACTCGGTGCTGGAAGAGTCGAGGACAGTGGTCGGGAACGTGCGGCGCGGGCTGGCCGACACCACGGCCACCGTGCAGGCCGTCTACAGCACGCCGGCCGAGCACCACAACGCGCTCGAACCGCACGCCACCGTGGCCACGTGGAACGGCGACGACCTCACCGTGTACGACACCTCGCAATACCCCTACGGCGTCAAGGAGATGCTCGCCAAGAAGTTCGGCCTGCCCCTCGATCGGGTGCACGTGCTGGCGCCGTACATCGGGGGCGGGTTCGGCGGCAAGACATGCGCCTGGCCGCACGTGGCGCTCGCCGTCGCCGCCGCCAGGCTGGCGGGACGGCCGGTCAAGCTGGCATTGTCGCGTACGCAGACGTACCTGATGACCGGCGGACGTGCGCCGACGCGCAGCCGGGTCCGGCTCGGCGCCGACGAGCAGGGCCGGCTGACGGCAATCGTCCACCACGCGCTGGCCACGTGCACCGCCGACGAGTTCGCCGAGGCCGCCATCGCCGCCTCCCGCCACCTGTACGCCTGCCCGAACATCTCCGCCCACCAGAAGGTGACCCGGGTGGACCACATCCAGAACGCGTTCTTCCGCGGCCCCGGCGTCGCCCCGGGATCGTTCGCCATGGAATCGGCCATGGACGAACTCGCTTGGGAACTCGGCATGGACCCGCTCGAACTGCGCCTGCGCAACGAGCCCGACCGCGATCCGATCTCGGGCAACCGCTTCACCAGCCGCCACCTGCGAGAGGCCTACCTGCTCGGCGCGGAGACCTTCGGCTGGCACGAACGCGCCCCGCTCCCCCGGGCCACCCGCGACGGGCACTGGCTCGTGGGACACGGCATGGCCGCCGCGATCAACCCCGACGCCATGCTCATCGCCGCCGTCCGGCTGCGACTGGACGCCGACGGCACCTTCACCATCCACAGCAGCACCAACGAGCTGGGCGCGGGTACCTCCACCGCCCAGACGCAGGCCGCCGCCCAGCGCCTCGGCGTGCCCATGGGCAAGATCCGCTTCCTTCAGGGCGACTCCGACGTGGCCAGGACCCGCATCCCCGGCGCCTCGGCGGCCACCACCACCCTCGCCTCGGCCATCTGGAACGCGTGCGACCAACTCGTACGAGAACTCCTCAAGCTCGCCAAGGACACGCCGCTCGCGGGGCTCCTGCCCGGCGAGATCGAAACGCGCGACGAGGGACTGTTCACCAGGGACGGCCGCGGCATGACCTACCGGCGCATCCTGGAACTGGCAGGCCGCGACCATGTCGAGGTGACCGGCAAGTCGGCGCCGCCGTACCAGACACTCAAACGCACCACCAGCACCTACGGCGCGCACTTCGCGGAGGTACGGGTGGACGAGGACACCGGCGAGGTCCGCGTCACCCGCTGGGCCGGCGCCTTCGACGGCGGCCGCATCGTCTCCCCCAAGCAGGCCGCCGGCCAGATGCGCGGCGGCATCATCCAGGGCATCGGCATGGCCCTCATGGAGGAGACCCTGCTCGACGAGCGCTCCGGCCGCATCGTCAACGCCAGCCTGGCCGAACAGCACATCCCCACCCATGCTGACGTGCCCGACATCGACGTGCGCTTCGTGGACCGGCCCGACCGCCAGACCCCGCTCGGCGCCAAGGGCATCGGGGAACTGGGGATTGTCGGGGTGGCGGCGGCCATCGCCAACGCGGTCTACCACGCCACCGGCACCCGCCTCCGAGCCCTCCCCATCACTCCGGACAAGTTGCTCCCATAACCTCTGGAGAGGATCTCGCCGACCAAGGCTGTCTGCGCGGCGAAACTCAGCTATCCGCCACCTGGTCGGACTCCCGGGCGGGAGTGACGGTCGGTGCCGCGACGGGCTTGGGCGAGGGCGGGGCGAGTCTGCTGGCGACGGCCGCCAGGATCGCGGCGGCAGCGGCCGCTGCCGCCGCGGCGCCGAACGCGGTAGCGCCGGTGTCATCGGGGCCGGTGAGGTGACCGGCGACGGCGGTGCCCAGGCCGTAGCCGGCCCACATGAAGGTGTTGAGCCAGGCGAAGACCTCGGTACGGTAGCCGGCAGGGGCGTGGTCGGCGAGCAGGGCGGGCACTGCGGCGTCACGTGGGCCGGTCACCAGACCGACGAAAGTGATCAGTATGGCAAGCGGCACGAAGCCGGGTGCCCAGACTCCGCCGAGCAGGACGGCCGCTTCGGCGAGCGAGAGCAGGACGAGCAGGCGTCCGCTACCGAGGGGCCAAGCTCGCGCGCCGTACCCGAGGGTGCCCAGGAGGGCTCCTGCCGACAGGAGGCCCATGAGCAGGCCGGCGGAGGCGGCCGAGCCGAAGGTGGTGGCCGAGGCGACGGTGGCGATGCGCAGGCAGCCGAAGGTGAACGTGCCGCAGGCGGTGATGGTCAGCAGGAGGAGGGTGTATCGGTGGGTGAGCGGCCCGGCCAGGCGCAGTCTGCCAGGCGGGGCGGGCTGGGCCTGCCGGACCGCCGGGGAGGTCAGTAACAGGGCCGTGCCGGCCAGGATCGCGGCGCCCGCCACAGCCACCACGCTCTGGGCGGGGACGACCCAGATCAGGACCGGCACGAGCAGCGGGCCGACGATGAACATCAGTTCGTTGACGGCGTTGTCGACGGCGTAGGCGGCGGGCAGGAGGGCGGCGGGGACGAG
Organism: Nonomuraea sp. NPDC049504; assembly: GCF_040676845.1. Lineage (NCBI taxonomy): Bacteria > Bacillati > Actinomycetota > Actinomycetes > Streptosporangiales > Streptosporangiaceae > Nonomuraea > Nonomuraea sp. NPDC049504. Next base: position 35,573 of record NZ_JBFAPT010000008.1, on the reverse strand, counting down.
GCGTGGCCAGGCGCTTCTGACGACGGATCCTGCGGGCGGGGTGGTGGCGCCGAGGAGGACCGCGGCGCCGATCATGAGGGCGGGCGGGGCGAGCAGGAGCAGGGTGTAGGCGAGGGTGTGGGCGGCCAGGTAGCCGGTCAGGGCCGGGCGCGGGCCGTACCGGTCGGCGATGCGTCCGCCGAGCGGCGCGCACAGGGCCAGGGCCAGCGCGTGGCCGGTGAGCACGAGCCCGGCGGTGGCGTAGGAGCCGAGTCGGTCGACGGCGGCCAGCAGCAGGGCGAGGCTGAGCACGGGCGTGCCCAGCTTGACGAGAAGGGCGGCGGCGAGCAGGCGGGGGACGCCTGAGTGGGTGAGCAGACGGCGATAGGGCGCGAACATGGCGGCTCCGTTACTATCTAACTTGATTACGCCTATGACACCCAGAAGGAGTGTTACCAGTCAAGTGGAAATAGCCTGTAACGTCACCCGCCAGGCCCCGCTGATCGCCGAGCTGGTCAACCTGGCCACGGCACGCCAGCGGGGCGGCACCTCGGTGCAGCCATCGACGGGCGAGGACCTGGCGGCGACGATCGCCGCCCAGCTCGGCGACCGCACCGGCGCCGACCTGCGCGCCGTCCCGGACGCGGGGCGGCGCCTGGCCGAGCTGGCCACCGAGCTGCGGCAGGCACTGCTGGCCGAGCATCCAGCCGACCAGGCCGCCCGCATCAACGCCATGATCCGCAGATACGGGGCGCAGCCTTACCTGGTCGAGGACGTCGGCCAGCCGTTTCACCTGCACTTCCACGGCTCAGGCGGCACCCAGGTGGAAGCGCTGGGCGGCGAGTTCGCCACCGCGCTGGCCCTCATCGTGGACGGCTACGGCCCCGACCGCTTCGGGCAGTGCGAGGCGCACCAGTGCGAGGCCGTCTACATCGACCTGACCCGCAACGCCTCTCGCCGCTACTGCAGCCCGGCCTGCACGGCGCGCGCCAAGACCGCCGCCTACCGCAGCCGCCGTCACACCTGATCACGCCATCACGGATGTCCCCATGTGGGTCGAAGTGGCGATCTTCACACGGCTGCCGAGGGCAGGCGCCGGTGCCGGGGCGAGCCGTCCGCCGCCCTTCCCGGAAGCTGTGCAGGCTGCATCCCGGCAAACACAATCCGCGCTACGGGACCAGTCGCCTCCATCAGAGCCGGTCGAGGATCTTCTGCAATTGCTCCACCTCGGCCTGCTGCGCCGTTTCGATGGTCTTGGCCAGTTCCTTCGCCTCGGGGTTCGAGCCGCTCGACTGCTCGGTGCGAGCCATCTCGATGGCGCCGTTGTGGTGGGCGATCATCTGCTGCGCGAACAGCTTGTCGAACTCCGCCCCCTTGGCCGCCTTGAGCTTCGTCATGTCCTCCTCGGACATGACGCCGGGCATGTCGTGCCCCATGCCGCCCTCCGGCGCGGCCTTGCCCCACTCGGTCAGCCAGCCCTTCATGGTCTGGATCTCCGGGTCCTGGGCGGCCTTGATCTTCGCCGCGAGCTCCTTGATCTCCGGGTCGGTCGCGCGCTCAGGCGCCAGCTCGGCCATCTCGACCGCCTGCTCGTGGTGCGGGATCATCATCTGCGCGAACATGACGTCCGCGTCGTTGAACGTGGCCGAGGGCTGCGCGCTTGCGGTGGTGGCGGCAGGTGCGCTGCTGCCCATTCCTTCGTGCCCGGCCATGGAGTCGCCGTTACCGCCACAGGCGGCCGCCAGCATGAGTGCTCCTGCGGCGATGGCGACGGACGTCTTGCGGTTGATACGCATTGCTCGTTGTTCTCTCGATCGTGTTGGAAGTCCGGACCTGTTCGCGGGCAGGCAGGACGCCTGTTCCGCACGGGCCGTCGGCCTATATGCGCAACATCGAGAGAATCGCCAGACGCCGGGACGTGAGCTTCGGCGGAGGTCTGGCGACCTGGCCGGCGGACGGGTGTGTCGCGCCCTTGTCGTCGCCGCGTCTTCCCGCCCTGGCCCAGGTCGCGATCAACAGCAGGATCACGAACGTCATGAGCACGGCCAGGCAGACGTCTGTCGGGTCGAGCCCCGGCATCTCCCCGTCGGGAACAAAGGACTCCATGCCCGCGGGAATCACGGATGTGACGGCAGGAACGGCCTCCATGCCATGTGTGGAGGAGGAGGAGCCGCCGTGCCCGCCGTCCAGGTGTCCGAGGGTGTGCATGCCGCAGACGCCCAGGGCGAGGGCCACGAGCAGGACGGCCCGCAGTGCGTGTACTGCACGGCGCTGCCACATAGATCCCACCGCCCCTCGCAGACCATCGGCACGTCACGGCACTTTCAGTGTACTAACGCGACTCGTAGCACCTGCCAGGAACCAGCCGGGTGCCGCCACACAGGGATGTACGGCACCCGGCTGACAATCGTTCAACGGGAGCACCGGCGAAGGCACTCCCGTCCGGGTTCGGTCAGGCGGAGACCAGCTCGTAGCCGGCTTCCTCAACGGCGTCGCGCACACGAGCTTCCGCGATGGGCTCGTTCGCCGTCACAGTCACCTTCCCGGTGGCCAGGTCGACGTCGACGTCCGTGACGCCGGCGATCTTGCCGACTTCGGACTTCACCGAGCCCACGCAGTGGCCACAGGTCATCCCGCTCACGGTGTAGGTCGCACTGCTCATCATGACTCCCCTCGGTCAATACCCCTCATAGGTATGAGGCAGATGGACGATATGCCACGGACGTCCGCGACGCAACCCTAACCCCCTACGGGTATATGAGACGTAGCTCACGTCGAGACGTATACCCCTAAGGGGTATTGTCTCTCGTATGAGAAAGCTCAACTCCATCGCCATCGCCGGAGCCTCACTGGCCGGTCTCCGCGCGTTCCAGGCTCTGCGGCGTGAAGGTTTCGACGGCACGATCACCCTGGTGGGGGCCGAGAAGCACCTGCCCTACAACCGTCCCCCGCTGTCCAAGAGCATGCTCAAGGGCGACGACGAGGTCACGCTTCCCGGTGCCGAGGAAGTCGGCGACCGATGGCTCAAGGGCCGCCATGCCGTGCGGCTGGACGCCTCGGAGCGGCGGCTGATCCTGGACGACGGCTCGGACGTCCGCTACGACGGCCTGGTGATCGCCACCGGCGCGCGCCCGCGACGGCTGCCCGATGCCCCCGAGGGTGTGTACACCCTGCGCACCGTCGAGGATTCCCTGGCCCTGCGCGCTGAACTGGCCGCCGAACCCGGCGACGTCGTCGTCATCGGCGGCGGCTTCATCGGGGGCGAGGTCGCCTCGACCGCACGCGCCCTCGGGCTCAACGTCACGCTCGTGGACGCGTCCCCGTATCCGATGCGGAACGTCCTATGTAGCGAGACAGCACGCTGGCTGGCCACCCATCACCGGGACAACGGTGTCGAGCTCGTCAGTGAGACCCGCGTGACCGGGTTCGATGGGAACGGCAGGGTGACGGGGGTGCGCTTGAGCGACGGCCGCACGCTGCCCGCCGACCTGGTCATCGCCGGCATGGGCGTGGTCCCGAACACCGACTGGCTGGACGGCAGCGGGCTGACGGTGAGCGACGGAGTGGTCTGCGACGAGCGCCTGTTCGCCTCGGGCGCGCAGGACGTGGTCGCCGCCGGCGACGTCGCACGCTGGCCGCACAGCCTGTACGGGGGCACGCTCGTCCGTGTCGAGCACTGGTCGAACGCCAACGACCAGGGGGCCGCCGCGGCGCTCAACCTGCTGGCCGGCCCGGAGAACGCCAAGCCCTTCGCCGACCTGCCCGCCTTCGCCACCCACGTGCACGGCGCGCGCGTCCAGACCGCCGGCCTGCCACACCTAGCGGACGAGAGCCGCATCGTGACGGGAGACCCGGGCGACGGACGCTTCGCCGTCGCCTTCGCCAAGGATGGCACGCTCGTCGGCGCGGTCGCGGTGAACGCGCCCAAGGACCTGATCCGGATCAAGCGCGCCATCGTGGCCGGCGATCGCCTGAGCTCCCTGGCGTGAGGAGCAGGCACTCCTGGCCACCTATCTACGATCGCCGGTAGCATTTATGCAGACTGCGGGTGGAGGGACTGTCAAATGGTGCGTGGCCTGGGGGAGCTCGAGTCCACGATCATGGAGCGCATGTGGGCCATCAAGCGTCCGGCCTCGGTCAGGGATGTCCTGGAGCACCTGCAGCAGGAGCGCACCCTGGCGTACACGACGGTCATGACCGTGATGGACAAGCTGCACACCAAGGGCCTGCTCAAGCGCCAGCCGGTCGGCCGGGCCTACATCTACGAGGCGGTGTCGTCCAAGGAGGCCTACACCGCCGACGTGATGCGCGCGTCCCTGGCCGCGAGCGGCAACAGGGCGGCCACGCTGGTCCACTTCCTCGAGCGCCTGACCCCGGAGGAGGCCAGCGCCTTGGAGGCGGCGCTCCAGGTGTACCCGCCCGGGGGACGCAGCTCATGATCGTGGCGATCATCCTGGCCCTGTACGGCCTCTTCGCGGCGCTGGCTCTGCCGAAGGTGCTCAAGCGAGCCTCCTGGGCCGACCGCGCGCCGCGACTGGCGATCGCCATGTGGCAGGCGGCCGGAGCGTCGGTGGTCGCCTCGGCACTGTTGTCGGCGTTCGCCGTCGCCGTGCCCGCCTCCGTGGTGGGGCACGGCCTGGCCGACCTGTTCGAGGCCTGCGCCGCGCTGCTTCACGACGAGGCGGCCCTCAACTCGGCCGGCACCCGCGCGAGTCTCGCCGTCGCCGGGCTTCTCCTGAGCAGAGTCGCCTATACCGGTGCCGTGGTCCTGCTCCGTGCGCGCCGCGAACGTCGCCGGCACGCCGAAGCGCTGTCGCTGCTCGGCCGGCACGACGGCGACCTCGACGCGCTCGTGGTGGACTACGACGAGCGCCTGGTGTACTGCCTGCCCGGCAGGAAGGGCCACGCGGTCATCACCACCGGGGCGCTGCGCTCGCTCGCCCCCGAACAGGTGGCCGCCGTGCTCGCCCACGAACAGGCGCACCTGCGAGGGCGCCACCACCTGGTGCTCGCCGCCGCCGAGGCCCTGGCCCGGGCATTCCCTCGCATTCCCCTGTTCGAGCAGGCCCGCGTGGAGGTCACACGCCTGGTCGAACTGCTGGCCGACGACGTCGCGGCACGCCGCCACCAGCGCATCCACATCGCGACCGCGCTGGTCGGCCTCGCGACGGGAAGGGTGCCGGCGTTCGCGCTGGGCGCGGGCGGTGAGACGGCGCTGACGCGCGTCCGCAGGATGCTGCATCCGCAGGCGCCGCTCGGCCGGCGAGAGCGCATCGCCGGGCTGGTGGCGGTCACCGCACTGCTCGTGGGTCCGGCCACGCTGGCAGTGGCGCCGGGCGTGGCCGCGTTCCTCGCCCATCACTGCCATTCCCTGCTGACCCTCTAGTCGCTACGATTGGCAATAGTAGTAAGCAGTAGACTCGCGACATGAAGCTCGCAGGACAGCGGCTGCGCACAGGTGCCGCCGGAATCGCACTGGGCGTCATGCTGGCCGCCTGCGGCCAGGCGGCACAGGAGCCGGGCGGCACGGCCCATGCGGATCCGGGCATCGGCCATGTGCACGGACTCGGCGTCGACCCGGCCGATGGAGCCCTTTACGTGGCAGGCCACTACGGGCTGTTCAAGGTCACTTCGCCCACGGCCGCCACCCGGGTCGCCGACCGGAACCAGGACCACATGGGCTTCACCATCATGGGCCCGAAAACGTTCCTGGCCAGCGGGCACCCCTCGGCGGAGGATGTCTCCCCCGGACGACCGCCGCATCTCGGCCTCATCAAGTCGACGGATTCCGGGCTCACCTGGAAGACCCTCTCGGAGGACGGTTCGGCCGACTTCCATTCCATCCAGCCCGCCGGCGACAACCTGTACGCCTACGACAGCCAGACCTCGAAGGTCTGGCGCAGCATAGACGGCGGCGCCACCTGGACGAAGGGCACCGAAGAGAAAGTGATCGACCTCGGAGCGAGCGCCGAGCACACGTCCCGCATCTACGCCACCACGCCCGACGGACTGAAGGTCAGCGAGGACGGCGGCCTGAACTACACCGACCTCTCGAAGGCCCCCCTGCTCAGCCACATCGACGTCCTGCCCGGCGAAGTGATCGTGGGCGCCGGCGCCGATGGCCAGATACACCTCAGCCAGAACTCCGGCAAGACGTGGTCGGCCACCGGTAAGTTGCCCGCACAGGCTGCCGCCTTCACCGCCGTGAACCGGCAGCACCTGCTGGCCGCCCTGGAGGACGGCACGGTTCTGGAGTCCAAGGACGGCGGCAAGACCTTCACCACCGCCTACTCACCCGCTGGCTGACCTGCGTCTCTCGTTGACGACAGTCGCTCAGGAAAAGGCTTGCACGGCGTACAGGCCGGCCAGAGCGATGGCCAGAGTGCCCAGCAGCAACTGCAGGCCGGTCTCCGGCAGATGAGGCTGCAGCCGGGCGCCCAGATAGCCGCCGATCAGCCCACCGAAGCCGCACCACAGGCCGAGCGTCCAGTCTGGAGCGATGTGACCGGCGGTGGTCACCGCCACAACGGCGTAGGTGAGCGCGCCGACGATCGAGGTGACGAAGGTTGAGGCCAGGGCGGCGGGAGCGACCTCGGCGACCGGCAGCCCTCGACCGGCCAGGATGGGGCCGAGCAGGGATCCTCCGCCGATGCCGTACATCCCACCCACGACCCCTACCGCCAGCGCCATCGTGCTGATGACCCTCGGGGAGGGACCGTCAGCCGCTCGTGGGTGACGGGACGGTGCGCGCAAGGTTCGTACCCACAGCCACCCGCCCAGCGGGAACAGCAGGCAGGCGATGAGCAGGCGGAAGACCTGAGGCCCGGGAAGAAGGAAGACCCGCGCGAGAGCGCCGAGCACGACGCCGGGCAGGGTGCCCAGCACCAGCAGGCGGGTCAACGGGCCACCGAGCCGGGCCTGCCTGCGGTGCCGCAGCAGCGCCCCGGGCGTGGCTACCACGTTGAAAAGCAGGTTCGTGGGCGTCACCGCTGGGCTGGGCACACCCAGGACGCTGAGCTGGACCGGCAGCAGGAACACCGCACCCGACACCCCTACCGGAGTGGCGACCACCGAGATCAGCAGCCCCGCGCCAAAGCCGACCAGCGCCTGCCACCAGCTCAACGGCTCACCGCCCAGATCGAACGTCGAAATCGTCTGTCAGATCCTGCCATCGGATGGCGAGCTTTCCCCGCCGTCCACTAGTTGCAGGACACAACCATCTGGTTGTATCGTCGAACTATGGCGGATGAACTCGATCTCCAGGAGGCCGTGGCCCGGTTCGTGCGGGCCTTCGGCCTGCACCAGCCGGACCAGACCCCCTGTGGACAGCCCATCCCAGTGTCGGAGGCCCACGCGCTAGGCGAGCTGGCCAGAGACGGCGCCTTGCGCCAGAGCGAGCTGGCGCACCGGCTCAAGCTGGAGAAGAGCACCACCAGCCGGCTGGTCACCCAGCTCATCACCCGCGGCTGGGCCGAGCGCACCCCCGCGCCTGACGACGGGCGCGGACGACTGGTCCAGCTCACCGAGCAGGGAGTGAAGGCCGCGGCCCGGCTGGCCGAGGCCAGGGCCGAGCGATTCTCCGCCGTTCTGAACCGCGTCCCCGAGGGCGAACGCGCCGACGTGCTGCGCGCCCTGACCCTTCTCACGGAGGCCATTGATGATCCTTAGAGATCGACGCGTCCAGGCGCTCCTCACAGCGCTTGCGCTCATTACCGTCGCCGCGACGGCGTACTCGCTCATCACCCGGAACGAGAATCAGGCGTTGGCAGGCCGGCAGGCCGAGATCGAGGCCAAGAGCAGACAGGTGATGCCGTTCGACCTGGAGCGCACCACGCACCGCTTCGCCAAGGCGACCACCGGCGGCGTGCAGACGGTCACCTCCGACGACCCTGCCGACGCCGAGCAGGTCAGGTTGATCCGCGAGCACCTGACCGCCGAGGCGGCCGGCTTCAGCAAGGGCGACTACGGCGACCCCGCCTCGATCCATGGCGGCGAGATGCCGGGCCTGCGCGAGCTCGAACAAGGCCACAGCCGCCTCGACATCCGCTACATCGAGGTGCCCGACGGCGCCCGGATCACCTACACCACGACCGACACGTCGCTGGTCGCCGCGTTGCACGCCTGGTTCGACGCGCAGGTGACCGATCACGGCCAGCACGCCGAACACGGCTGACCCCTCCGACGCTCTCCCTCTCGGCCTGCCCCCGTCTCTTCCTGATATACCGTGCCAGGGTAGGGTTTCAGGCCACGGCGGCCGGCCGCGTGGCGAGCGCTCGAAGGCGCATCACCCCACCACCTCTACCTGGGAGAACCATCGTGATATCGATCCGTCGCGCCACCCCTGATGACGCAACCACCGTGTACACCCTCGTCCGAGGTCTCGCCGATCACCAAGACCAGGGGTGGGCCATCACCGTGACCACCGACGACCTGAAGCGCCTGCTCGCCCGGCCCGAGGTCGGCTATCTGATCGCCGAGCGGGACGGCCAGGCCATCGGCTACGTCTCCTGGCTCCAGCGCATCGGTTTCTGGTCCGGCCAGGACTACCTCCACCTGGACGACCTGTACGTGACCGGCGACGAGCGCGGCAACGGCGTGGGGGAACAGCTCATGCGAGGCATCGCCGAAGTCGCCGACGGCAAGGTGATCCGTTGGGAAGTAGCCGAGGCCAACGTAGCCGCACAACGCTTCTACGAGCGGATCGGCGCCACCCTCATCTCCAAGAAGATCGGCCGTTGGCAGCCGGAGTAGACCACGTTCCACTTCGCCGGCGGCACGACCGCGCCCGCCATGTAAGTGACGGGCGTGGTCAGGAACGTACCAGCCTCGCGATGGCGTCGCTGGCCTCCTTGACCTTCGCCTCGGCCTCTGGGCCGCCCTGCCGGGTCGCTTCGGCGACGCAGTGGGCGAGGTGCTCCTCCAGCAGGGCCAGGGAGAACGACTTCAGCGCGCTGGTGGCCGCGGATATCTGAGTCAGGATGTCGACGCAGTACGTGTCCTCCTCGACCATGCGCTGCAGGCCACGGATCTGCCCCTCGACACGGCGCAACCGGGTGATGTGGTTCTTCTTGCCATGGCTGTATCCGGCCATATCCGCCCCTCCATCGGCGCCACCGCCATGACCTTACCCCTCAGCGGTATGTGAGACCGCATCGAAGATCACCGTGACGAGGCGGTGAACGGCATCCTCGGACGGCAACTCCCTGGCCGCCGTGACCGCGTGCAAACAAGAGGTCGCGAGTTCGTCAGGGCCGACGTCCGCGCGAAAGGCGCCTGTCCGGGCGCCTTCCGCCAGCAGGTCCCGCACCATGCCGTGAAGCTGCTGCCGGGCTTGGCCTACCTGCTCGTCGCGGTGCAAGCTGTTGATCAACGTAGGCGCCCTTGCTGTCCTGCTGATGTACACCCAGCCTCTGCACTTCCTGGCAGGCATCGCGGCGGCCCCGGAGCCCGATCCTGATGTGCTTGCTCTTGGCCGTGTACAAGCCGCGTGGCCGGATGAGATTCGTCGCGTCCAGGGCCTCAGCACCGCAGCAATGAAGGGATGGCTCCACGCCGTTCGACGTGGAGCCATCCCGCTCGTGTTACTTGAAGCGGCGCAGCCGGAGACTGTTGCTGACCACGAAGACGCTGGAGAACGCCATCGCCGCACCGGCGATCATCGGGTTGAGCAGGCCCAGCGCGGCCAGCGGCAGGGCGGCCACGTTGTAGGCGAAGGCCCAGAACAGGTTGCCCTTGATCGTCGACAGCGTGCGCCGCGACAGCCGGATGGCGTCGGCTGCCACCCGCAGGTCGCCGCGGACCAGGGTCAGGTCAGAGGCCTCGATGGCGGCGTCGGTGCCGGTGCCCATGGCGAGCCCCAGGTCCGCCTGAGCCAGCGCGGCGGCGTCGTTGACGCCGTCGCCCACCATCGCCACCACCTTGCCCTCGGCCTGCAGCCTCTTGACCACGTCCACCTTGTCGGCGGGCAGCACCTCGGCGATCACCTCGTCGATGCCCACCTCGGCCGCCACCGTCTTGGCCACGGCCTCGTTGTCGCCGGTCAGCAGGACCGGCGTCAGCCCGAGGCCGCGGAGCTGAGCGATGGCCTCCTTGCTGGTCGGCTTGACCACGTCGGCCACCACCAGCACGGCGCGCGCCTGCCCGTCCCAGCCGACCGCCACCGCGGTGCGGCCGGCGACCTGAGCTTCGTGGAGCTCCCGCTCCAGGTCGGCAGGCAGGTGCTGGGACCACTCCGCCAGCAGCCGGGGACGGCCGACCAGCACCGCGTGCCCGTCCACGATCCCCTGCACGCCGAGACCTTCGACGTTCGCGAAGTCCTCAGGCGCGGGCAGGTCCCCGACGCGGGCGGCGGCACCCTTGGCGATGGCCTGGGCGATCGGGTGCTCCGAGGCGTACTCCAGCGCTCCGGCCAGGCGCAGCACCTCCTCTTCACTCTCCCCCTCCGCCACGTGCACGGCGGTGAGGGTCATCTTGCCTTCGGTGACGGTGCCGGTCTTGTCCAGCACCACGGTGTTGATCTTGCGGGTGGACTCCAGCACCTCAGGACCCTTGATCAGGATGCCGAGCTGGGCACCCCGGCCGGTGCCGACCAGCAGCGCGGTCGGCGTCGCCAACCCCAGCGCGCACGGGCACGCGATGATCAGCACTGCCACCGCGGCGGTGAAGGCCGCGCCCACGCCGTCCCCGGTGCCCAGCCAGAAGCCGAGGGTACCGAGGGCGAGCGCGATCACGATCGGGACGAAGATGCCGGAGATGCGGTCGGCCAGCCGTTGCACCTGCGCCTTGCCGGTCTGCGCCTCCTCCACCAGCTTGGCCATCTGGGCGAGCTGGGTGTCGGCGCCGACCCGGGTGGCCCGCACGATCAGCCGGCCGCCGGCGTTCACGGTGGCACCGGTAACGGCGTCGCCCACCCCGACCTCGACCGGCACGGACTCGCCGGTCAGCATCGAGGCGTCCACCGCTGAGGTGCCCTCCTCGACCACCCCGTCCGTGGCGATCTTCTCACCCGGCCGGACGACGAACCGGTCGCCGGCCTTGAGCTGCTCGACCGGGACGCGCCGGCCGTCGGCCAGCTCCACCTCCTTGGCGCCCAGCTCCAGCAGGGCCCGCAGCGCCGCCCCGGCGCGACGCTTGGAGCGGGCCTCGAAGTAGCGGCCGGCCAGGATGAACGCCGTGACGCCTGCAGCGGCCTCCAGGTAGATGTTGCCGGAGCCGTCGGTGCGCTCGATCGTGAAAGCGAACGGGTGCGTCATCCCCGGCGTGCCCGCGCTACCGAAGAACAGCGCCCACAACGACCAGCCGAGCGCGGCGATCGTGCCGATCGAGATCAGCGTGTCCATCGTCGCGGCGCCGTGCCGCAGGTTCGTCCAGGCGGCCTTGTGGAACGGCCAGCCCGCGTACACCACCACCGGCGCGGCCAGCACCAGCGACAGCCACTGCCAGTTCGTGAACTGCAACGGCGGGATCATCGCCATCGCGATCACGGGTACGGCCAGTACCACGGAGGTGATGAGACGGTTGCGCAGCGGCTGGAGCTCGTCCTCCGGCTCCTGCTCGGCCTGCCCCTCACCGGCGGTCTTGGGCGGGGCGGGCAGGGCCGCCGTGTAGCCGGCCTTCTCCACCTCCGTGATGAGCTGCCGCGGGTCGATGCCTTCGGGGAAGGTGACCTTCGCCTTCTCGGTGGCGTAGTTGACCGTGGCGGTCACGCCGTCCATTTTGTTCAGCTTGCGCTCGATGCGGTTGGCGCAGGAGGCGCAGGTCATGCCGCCGATCGAGAGTTCGACCGCGTTCTGCCGGTCATCGGTGACCTGGGACATCACCGTTCTCCTTTCTCTCGCTCAGTGGCTGTGGCCGTCGTCGGCGTGGCCGGTCGGTGTCGACGTGGGCTCGGACGTGGGGACCTCGGGGCGCTCGCCCGCACCGAGGGTGGAGCCGGCCGTACGGACCTCGCCCTCGTGCTGGAAGTCGAGGAAGAGGCGGTAGTCGCCGGTGCTGGGCACCTCGGCGTAGAAGACGATCTCGGGGCCGGCCTTGGTCTTGCCGTCGCCGGGCTCTCCGTCGGGGTGCACGTGCAGGTAGGCCAGGTCCCTGGCGCGCAGGGCCACCAGGTGGCCGTAGGCGCCGAGGTAGGGCTGCAGGTCGGTGACGGGCTTGCCGTCCTTGCTGACCTTGAGGGTGAGCTTGCTCGACTGCCCGGGCGTCAGCTCGCCGTCGAGGGTGACCTCATACCCGTCGACCGTCGCCGTGCGGCTCTCTTGCGGGAGCGCCTCGGGCTGGTAGTCGCCGGCCACGGACACGTCGGCGCCCAGGGTCAGGGCGCTGCCGCCGGTCGCGGCGAAATCGGCGAAGGCGCGGTACGGGCCCGCCTTGGGCAGCGTCAGCTTGACCGACCAGACGCCGTCCGGCGCCATCTCCGGGTGCACGTGCTGGAACGTCGTCAGGTCGCGGGAGGCGACGATGAGGTGCAGCTTCTTGTCGTGCTCGACCTGGTAGTCCGTGACCGCCTTGCCGTCCGGGCCGGTCACGGTGAAGCGAAAGTCGGTAGGCTCGCCGGGCTTGATCGTCGGGGTGAGCGGGTTGAGGGTGTAGCCGTTCTCGGACACTTGGAGCCCCCCGGGGGTATCGTCCTTCACCTGTACGGTGGCGTGCTCCCCGTGTGCCGCGCTCGCGCTCGCGGTGGGCGCCGCCATGGCGGCGTGGTCCTCGGCTGCCGGCTGCGTGCCGACCGGCCCGACCACCTTGCCCACGCCCAGGGCGCCGCCGAAGACGACGGCCAGCCCCAGCACGTACGAGCCGAGCTTCACCGCGGTGTTCACTGGTTCGCCACTTCGTAACCGGCCTCTTCGACGGCGGCGACGATCTTCGCCGCGTCGACGGGGCCGTCACTGTCCACGGTCAGCAGGCCGGTCGCCAGGTCCACCTCGACACCGGTGACACCGGCCACTTCACTGACCTCCTCCTTGACCGAGCTGACGCAGTGGCCGCAGGTCATGCCCTTGACGGTGTAGGTGGCGGTGCTCATATCAGTCACTCCTTCAATCCGATGGAAGTTCAGGAACGTACAAGTCGTGCGATGGCGTCGGAGGCCTCCTTGACCTTGGCCTCCGCCTCCGGCCCGCCCTTCTGCGTGGCCTCGGCGACGCAGTGGGCGAGGTGCTCTTCGAGCAACGACAGGGAGAACGACTTCAGCGCGCTGGTCGCCGCCGACACCTGCGTCAGGATGTCGATGCAGTACTTGTCGTCTTCGACCATCCGCTGCAGGCCGCGGACCTGCCCCTCGATGCGGCGCAGGCGCATCGCATGGTCCTGCTTCGTACCGGTGTATCCGGCCATGTTCACCCCTCCCAGGTCGGCCGCTCGGAATAACACCATACCCCCCTATGGTATTCCTGGCAACAGACGGCTGCCATCAGCCGCCCGGTGAGACTTGAGGAGTTCGACATGCCGTGATCCGCAGGCCAGGCGTCCTCGGCGGGACGTCGCTGGCCGTCTTCCTGGCCATCGTGCACTTCGTCAACGACGCGATCACCGCGATGCTCGGAGCCCTGCTGCCGACCTTGCAGGCCCGTTTCGATCTGGGGCCCGTCCTGCTGGCCCTGATCGTTGCGGTCTACTCGATCTCGTCATCGGTCACCCAGCCGTTCTTCGGCGCGCTGGCCGAGGATCGCAGCCTGCGCCTGGTCGGGGCGGCGGGCGTGCTGCTGGCCTCGCTGTTCCTGAGCCTGATCGGGGTCGCGCCCGCCCTGGTGACGGTCTTCGCCCTGCTGATCATCGGCGGTATGGGGTCGGCGGCGCTGCATCCTGTGGGCACGGCGGTGGCCGGTGGCCCGGCCGTGCCGAATCGCACGCTCGGTGTGGGGTTGTTCACGGCGGGCGGGATGGTCGGGTTCGCCCTCGGGCCGGTGCTGATCCTCGCGATCGTCTCGGCCTTCGGCGTGGAGGCCACCCCGTGGCTGATGGCGCCGGGCATCGTGCTCGCCGCCTTGGTGTTCGCCCTGCTGCCCGACTGGGAGCCCCACGGCCGCAGGCCGCTGCGGGCACTCTTCCAGGTACGCCTGCTGCGTGGCCCCGTCGGCGGGCTGACGCTCGCGTCGAGCCTGGCGAGCCTGGCCTTCGTCACCTTCACCAGCTCGGTCCCCATCTGGCTGGTCAACAAACATGGCCTGCCGACCGACGACGGCCTCATCGGCTGGACGCTGGCCGCGTTCTCCCTGGCTGCGGGACTCGGATCCCTGCTCGGCGGCGTGCTGGCGCCCCGCCTCGGCCGCCGGCCGGTGCTGGTGAGCTCGCTGGGCGTCGCGTCCGTGCCGCTGATCGCGGTCCTGGGCCTGGAGCCGGGCGGCGCCCCCTACTTCATCGCGACCATCCTGGCAGGCGCTCTCCTGTACGTGGGCAGCCCGATCGCGGTGGTCCTCGCGCAGGACCTCGCGCCCGGCGCGCCGGCGAGCGCGGCCGGCATGGTTCTGGGAGTGTCGGCCGCCCTGGCGGGCGCGCTGTACGTCGCCCTGGGCTGGCTCCAGGAAGTGGTCGGCGTCGGCGGCGGGATGCTCGTCGGCTTCGCGCTGGCCAGCCCTGCGGCGCTGATCGTCCTGGCGGTGCTGCGACGGCAGCCGGAAGCCGGACGTTGATCCGGCGGGCTTGACATATACCCCCCAGTGGTATTTATTGTCCCGCAAATACCCCCCATGGGTATTGATTCTGACAGGAGAGAACCCATGTCCGCACCATCCCCCCGGCGCTGGGCCGCGCTGGCCCTGATCGCCACCGCCCAGTTCATCGTCATCATGGACACCTCGATCATCGGCGTCGCCCTCCCCCGCATCCAGCAGGACCTGGGCTTCTCCCAGGAGAACCTGTCCTGGGTCTTCAACGCCTACGTCGTCGCCTTCGGCGGCCTGCTGCTGCTCGGCGGCCGCCTGTCCGACCTGCTCGGCGCCCGCCTGCTGTTCAGCGCCGGCTGGCTGATCCTGCTCGCCGGCTCCCTGCTGGCCGGCATCGCGCCCGAGGTGTGGGTGGAGCTGACCGGCCGCGCCGTCCAGGGCATCGGCGCCGCGTTGATCGCCCCGTCCGCGCTCACCCTGCTGATGATGCTGTTCGGCCACGACCCGAAGGAGCTGACCAAGGCTCTGGCCCTGTACGGCGCCGCCGCCCCGGCCGGCGGCACCGCCGGCGTGTTCCTCGGCGGCCTCATCACCGAATATCTGAGCTGGCCCTGGGTCTTCTACATCAACATCCCCATCGCGATCGCCGCGCTCCTGGCCACCGGCCCGCTGATGCCCGCCACCTCCTCGACGCGCGGCTCCATCGACGTGCTCGGCACGCTGACCGTCACCCTCGGCCTCGGCACCGCCGTCTACGCCATCGTCCGCGCCCCCGAAGCGGGCTGGGCCTCCGCGCAGACCTGGATCACCCTGGCCGTCGCCGCGGCGCTGCTCATCGCGTTCGTCGCCATCCAGGCCCGCCGCCGCGAGCCGCTGATGCGCCTGTCCATCTTCCGCACCCCGAACCTGGCCGCCGCCAACCTCACCCAGCTCCTCCTGGGCGGCGCCTGGATCCCGATGTGGTTCTTCCTCAACCTCTACCTGCAGCAGGTCCTCGGCTACAGCGCCTTCCCCAGCGGCGCCGCCCTGCTCCCGATGACCGTCCTCATCATGATCGGCATGATCGTCCTCGCCCCCAAGGCCATCGCCCGCTTCGGCCCGAAGACCACCACCGTCACCGGCCTCGTCCTGCTCACGGCGGGCATGGCCTGGCTCTCGCTGATCAGCCCGGACGGCAGCTTCGCCGCCGACGTCCTGCCCGCCAGCCTGGTGGCCGCCCTCGGCATGTCGCTGGCCTTCATCCCCTCCCTCGGCACCGCCATCTCCTCCGCCCGCCCCGAGGAAGGCGGCCTGGCCTCCGGCATCGTCAACACCAGCTACCAGGTCGGCTCCGCACTCGGCCTGGCCGCCATGACCGCCGTCGCCGCCGCCAACGGCGCCGACCAGCTCGGCAACCTGCCCGCCCTCACCGACGGCTTCTCCGCCGCCTTCGTCGGAGCCGCCGCCATCGCCCTCGCGGGCGCCCTGATCGCCGCCGCGACCCTGCGCACCCGCACCAGCACGCCCACCGATCAGGTCACCGCCTCCCGCGGCTGACCCATCCGCACCCGAAGGAGATTCCCATGTCCATCCTTATCGCTTACGACGGCTCACCCGATGCCCAGCACGCCATCGAAGAGACCGCACGCCTCTTCCCGGGAGCCTCCACCGTGGTTCTCTACGCCCGCCAACCGCTGGAAAGCCTCGCGGCTCATCTGGAAGGCCACCCGGCCCTGGAGGACCTGCGCGACCTCGACGCCAGAACCTTCGACGCCTCCGAACGACTGGCCGCTGAAGGCGCCGAGCGAGCCCGGTCCCTCGGCCTGAAGGCCGAGCCCCGGGTGGCCTCCGTCCCCGAGGAGACGGCCGCCGAGGCCATCGTGGACGTGGCGGAGGAGATAGACGCTTCGCTGATCGTTCTTGGCTCCCGCGGGCGCCGGGGGTTGCCGGCACTGCTGTCGGGCAGCACCTCCACCCGGGTCATGCACTCCACCGGCAGGTCGACACTGATCATCCCATCCAGACCGCTGGCCGCTGCTCGCCGTGCCGGCAGAGCAGGTGCCGAACGCTGACCCGTACGCGCCCGGGCTCCCGAACCATCCGTGGAGCCGGGGCGCGTACGCGCCTGTTGAACCCGGTGCCTACCGCCCACGTAACCACACGTAAGACCGGATCAGCTACTAGCGATAGTACGTCGGTCTGCCCAGCGAAATTGCGCAGAGCAGGGCAACAACCGCCACGCCTTCTGTACCATTTCGGCCCAGGTTCAGAGAGTTACGAGGAGGCGTCGTAGTGGCCGTGTGGACGAGGCTCGGGCGAACAGCAGTAGCCACCGCGTTAGCCTTGATCGCACTGGCCGCGACGCCCAGCGGCGCTCTCGCCGAGCCGTCACCGGCCAAGATCCGGGCCAAGCTGGTAAAGCTGAACGAACAGGCCGACCAACTGGTCGAGCGGTACAACCAGGCGAACGAGGCGTACAAGTCGGCCAAGAAGAAGTACGAGAAGCTCAACACCGAGCTCAGCCGCAAGGACGCACAGGTCGGCACGCTACGCGAAGAACTCGCCACGATAGCGAGCAACAGTTACCAGGCCGGACCGTTCGGAGGCTGGCCGGCGTTCGCCCTGCAGGGCAACTCCGAGACGGCCCTGAGCAGCATGGCCTCCCTCGAGCAACTGGCGCAGGACCGAGCGGCCAAAATACTCGCCTACGAAGCGGCGACGAAGGACCTGCGCAATCGGCGCGCGGAAGCACAACGAGTCCTGACAGAAGCCGACGACGCTCGCGACAAGGTCCGCGACGAGAAGACCAAGGTGGACAAACTGGTCAAGGAGCAGACCAAGCTCCTACGGCGGCTGGGCACCTTCCAGACCGGCGATCCCAACAGCCCCGGCATCGAGTACACGGGTCCAGCCTCCGGCAACGCCCGCCGCGCGCTCCAGTTCGCCTTCGCTCAGGTGGGCAAGCCCTACCGATACGGCGGCACCGGGCCCGGCTCCTACGACTGCTCCGGCCTCACGCAGGCCGCCTGGCGTACCGGCGGCGTCGAACTGCCGCGGACGACCTGGACCCAGTGGTCCTGGGGCGCCAGCCGCCGCGTCCCCCTGGACGCGCTGCAACCCGGCGACCTGCTCTTCAGTAAAGGACTGGGACACATGGGCATGTACGCTGGCAACGGCAAGATGGTGCACGCCCCTCAGACCGGAGATGTCATCAAGGTGGTCGACCTCGACGACTACTGGCGCAACCGCCTGCTCGGCGCAGTCCGCCCGTGATCGTCATACCGTCCGCGCGACACCGAACAAATGGTCGTCGAATGGATGGACCCCAGCCACCGCCGGGCCCGGCGAATCATCGCTGGGCCCGGGTCGACCGCATCGTCGCGCGCGGCTGAAATGCCGACCCCGGCCGCCGAAGGCCGCACGTCGGGCAACCGGGGCAGGTCAGAGCCGCTTGAGGATCTGCTCCAGCTGCTTCACCTCTTCCTGCTGAGTAGCGATGATGGTCTTGGCGAGTTCTTTGGCCTGCGGATCGGCTCCATCCGCCTCTTCGGTGCGGGCCATCTCGATCGCCCCTTTGTGATGGGTGATCATCTGCTCCGCGAAGAGCCTGTCGAACTCCTTGCCCTTGGCGGCTTCGAGCTTCCGCATGTCCTCGTCCGGCATACCGCCGGGCATGCCATGCCCCATACCAGGAGTGGGCTCGGGCTTGCCCCACTCGGACAGCCAGCCCTTCATGGTCTGGATCTCCTCCTCCTGCTCCTTCTCGATCTTGGACGCGAGCGTCTTGATCTCTGAGTCGGAGGATCGGGTAGCAGCGAGGTTGGCCATCTCGATGGCTTCCTGGTGGTGCAGGATCATCATCTGGGCGAACATGACGTCCGCATCATTGAAGGCGGGCGATGGCTGGCCGTTGGTCGCAGTGGCGGACGGCGTCGTCTGGCTCAGCGATGTGAAGCCGGTGGTCGAGGTACTGCCGCCCCCGCACGCGGTCGACAGGGCGAGTGCGCTCGCGGCAATCGTGAAGGAAATCTTGCGGTTGGTACGCATGATGCGTCGCTCTCTCGATTCCTCACAGCTGTCGGCCTTGTTGCGGACAGCCTCGAGGCCCATCCGCATCCGCCGTTAGCACCCCTCCTGACGTGCGAGAACATCCCTTCATTCCTGATACTGACCAGCCACACCGCCTCTATGCCTGCGACGTGCTCCCAGATGCGCCGACTCAGCTCTGGGCTACGAGCCGTAGTAGAGGCTGGCGAGCATGGCACCACTGCCTGCGCCCAGGAACAAAGAGACAGTAGTGGCCAGGTAAGCGATTCGCGTCGCCGTACGGCTGACGGTGGCCGTGCCAGTGCCCTGGAAGGCGGGCCGGATCCAGCGAAGGTAGTAGAAGACGCTCGCCACGGTGTTGATCACCGCCACCACGGCCAGCCAGGCGTAGCCACCGTCCCAGGCAGCGGTGAAGACGAGCACCTTGCCGACGAAGACCGCCGTGGGCGGCGTGCCCACCAGTCCGAGCAGGCAGACGATGAGGGCGAAGACCAGCCCGGGAGCGGAGCGCGCGAGTCCGGCGTAGTCCGCCAGCAGGTCCTTGCCGACGGCGAGGACCACCGCGAAGGCGCCGAGGTTCGTGATCGCGTAGGCGGCCACGTAGAAGAGCAGGGCGGGTTCGGCCAGCTCGCTGCGCCCGGCGACGACGATCGGCACGAGCAGGTAACCGGCCTGGCTGATGGTCGAGTACGCGAGCAGACGTCGCACGTTGTCCTGGTAGAAGGCGGCGAGGTTGCCCAGGGTCATCGTGGCCGTGGCGACAATCGCGATCAGCGGCCGCCATCCGGTGTCCAGGCCGGCGAAGACCTCAGAGGCGAGGCGGAGCAGGGCGACGAAGGCGCCGATCTTCGGGACGGTGGTGACGAAGGCGGCCACGGCACGTGAGGTGCCCTCTGTCACGTCGGGCACCCAGAAGTGCGCCGGGACTCCGCCCGCCTTGAACAACAGCCCGGCGAGCAGGAGCACCACGGCGAGCCCGGCCACCCCACTCCGGACCGGACCGAACTCCTGGTAGGCCGTCGTCCCGGCGAGGCTGTAGAGCAGGGTGACGCCGGCCAGCATGAGCACGCCGAGGAAGGCGCCCATGAGGTAGTACTTGAGCGCGGCCTCCGTGCCCGCGGCGTCCTTGGCGAACCCCGCCAGCGCGTAGGCGGGAATGCTGGCCAGCAGGTAGGCGGCCACGAGGACGAGCAGGTCGTCGGCGCCCGCCAGGATCACGGTGCCGAGTGCGGCGAGCATGATGAGCACGTACAGCTCGGCCTCGCGGCTGTGGTCCCGCGCCCAGCCGGCGGCCAGGACGAGCACCAGCAGGGTCGCGACGATGACCGTGGCCCTGGCCACGTGCGTCAGCAGGTCCACCGAGTAGGCCTCGAAAGCCATCAGGTCCGGCCGGAAGGCCGCGACCAGGGTGGCGGCCAGGGCCGCGAGCAGAGCGGTCCCGCAGATCCAGCCCACGAGCCGTTGCCGCCGCCGGGGCAGGAAGAGGCCGGCGAGCAGCCCTCCGACCGCCCCCAGCAGGATGAGCAGCTCTGGCAGGAGGTCGAGGGGGTTCTCGTTCATGCCCGTCATCGGCTGACCCAGGTCACGAGCGCCGCCGAGAACGGCTCGATCAGGTCGAGCAGCCAGCGCGGCACGATGCCGATCACCAGGGACAGCGCGAGCAGCGGGGCGATCGAGCCCACCTCGTACGTCCGGGCCTCCGCTACGCGCAGCTCACCGGGAGGGCCGAGAAAGGCCTGCTGCAGGACCCGGAGGAGCAACGCGGCGGTGATCAGGATGCCTGCGATGCTCAGCCCGCCGGCGACGACGGCACCGGTGAGGCCCGTTCCGATCACGCCGGCGAAGATCTGGAACTCGGCGATGAAGCCGGACAGCCCGGGCAGGCCGAGCGAGGCGAAGGCGGCCACGGCCGTCATCAGCGTGAAGGTGCGGGCGGTCGCCGCGATCCCGCCGAAGCGTTGGAGGTCGTAGCTGTGCGCCCGGTCCCAGAGGATGCCGGTGAGCAGGAAGAGCGCGCCGGTGATCAGGCCGTGGCTGACCATCTGGGTGATCGCGCCGGTGACCGCCAGCTGCCTGGCCGGCACGTCCCCGGCGGCGAGGCCGGCGGCGCCCAGTGCCAGCACGATGTACCCCATGTGGTTGACGGAGGTGTAGGCGATCAGCCGTTTGATGTTCTGCTGCGCCAGGGCGACCAGGGCGCCGTACAGGATGCTCACCACGCCGACGACGATGATCACCCAGGCGTAGTCCCGCCACGGTCCCGGGAGCAGGGGCATGGCGATCCGGACGAAGCCGTACGTCCCCATCTTGAGCAGGATCCCCGCCAGGATGGCGGATCCGGCGGCGGGGGCGTCGGTGTGGGCGGGAGGCAGCCAGGTGTGGAAGGGCACGGTGGGCGTCTTGACCGCCAGTCCGACGCCGACGGCCAGCAGCACCAGCGCGCCGGCCTGCGGCGGCGCCGCGGTGAGCTCGACGATGTCGAACGTGCGCGGCTCGCCGCCGAGGTAGAGACCGATGAATCCGAGCAGGAGGGCGAGCGAGCCGAGGAAGGTATAGAGGAAGAACTTCAGCGCCGAACGGGCTCGGTCGCCGTGCCCCCAGCCGACGATCACGAAGTACATGCCGACGATCGACAGGTCGAAGAAGACGAAGAACAGCAGGAGGTCCAGGGCGGCGAACAGGCCCGTGGAGACCGTCTGCAGGAATAGGAAGAGCGCGGCGTACGACTTCGGCCGCTCTTCCTGCTTCAGCGAGTAGATCGCGCAAGCCAGGAACAGCACCGCGGTGAGCGCGATCAGCGGCAGGGACAGGCCGTCGACGCCGACGTGGTATCCCGCGCCCACGGAGGGGATCCAGCGCAGCCGTTCCTCGTAGCCGATCCCCTCGCCGTATCCGAGCCACATGACCACGACCAGCACCAGGTCGGTAGCTGCAGCGGTTACCCAGACCCACCTGGCGGGCAGCCGCGGCACGGCCAGCAAC
The DNA here is from genome assembly GCF_040676845.1 of Nonomuraea sp. NPDC049504. Taxonomy (NCBI): domain Bacteria; kingdom Bacillati; phylum Actinomycetota; class Actinomycetes; order Streptosporangiales; family Streptosporangiaceae; genus Nonomuraea; species Nonomuraea sp. NPDC049504. The sequence goes on along the minus strand of NZ_JBFAPT010000008.1, from coordinate 13,986 downwards.
GCGGCGGCCAGGAGCGGCAGGAAGATGGTCAGCGAGAGCACGGTCACCTCACCAGCACAATGACGATCGCCAGGAGGACGGCGGCCACCGTCGCCTGGGCGAGATAGGTGTGCACCTGGCCGGTCTGCGGCTTCCTCGCCAGCGCGCCGAGCCGCCCCACACCGCCGGCGGCGCCACGGATGAGGCCGTCCACGCCTGATTCGAAGGGCGAGCGGGCGGTCCTGGCCGTCGCTGTCGCGGCGCGTGCCACGGCACGGACCGCACCGTCGATCACGCTGTCATCGAAGCGGGCCAGCGCCCTGGCCACCGCCATCAACGGCTGCCAGATCACCGCGACCACGAGCGGTTCCAGGCGCAACCAACCGGTCAGCACGCTGACCTCGCCAAACGCTCCGCGGGTCCAGGTGACCAGCAGCACAAGGGCTGTAGCCAGCAATCCCGACGCGGTCAGCTCGCCCGCCTCGGGAGCGGGCCCTGGCGCGTCGAGCAGCCGGGCCCACGCGTCGAACAGGGCCGGGAGCCCGATGATCCCCAGAACCATGGCGAGCAGGGCCAGCGGAGGCAGCGGCAGCCGTTCGAGGAGCCCAAGCCGCGGCACATCCCGCTGCTCCGGCGCGGGTAGCCAGACGGCGATCAGTGCCTTCGCCGCATACGCTGCGGCGAGCGCGCCCGCTGCCAGCGACACCACGGACAGAACGGGATCGTCGACCGCGGCCAGCACCGCGTCCTTGGTCACCCACAGCGACAGCGGCGGCAGCCCGGCCAGCGCCAGGGCACCGATCCCGAAGGTGACCCCCACCAGGGGATACCGCCGTGCGGCGCCCTGAAGCTCGGGGAGCCGCTGGGTGCCGAGCGCGGTCAGCCACGCGCCGGCCCCGAGGAAGAGCAGGCTCTTCACCGCCGCATGCGCGACGAGCTGCGCCGTTCCGCCGGCGACCGCCGAGACGCCCGCGGCCAGCACCATGAATCCGATCTGCGCGCACGTGGAGGCGGCCAGCAGTTGCTTGAGGTCGTGTTGCGCGAAGGCGACCGCGCCGAGCAGCAACGCCGTCAACGCTCCCGCCCAGGCCACCAGCGGCCCCGCCCAGCCGGTCGCCGCCAGCAAGGGTGCGGTCCGCAGGAGCAGGTAGGCGCCCGCGGCGACCATCGTGGCCGAGTGCAGCAACGCCGAAACCGGGCTCGGGCCCGCCATCGCCCGCGAGAGCCAGAAGGAGAAGGGCAGCTGCGCGGATTTCCCCAGCGCGGCGGCGACGAGCCCGGCCGCCACGAGGTGCAGCCATGGAGCGCTCAAGGCGCTCAGGCTCGCCAGGGTCAGTGCGTGGGCTCCGGCGATGGCGCCGCCTGCGGCCAGGTAGAGCCCCATGTCGCCGGCACGGGTGGTGACGAAGGCGATGGTCCCCGACCGTACCCGGCCCGGGTCGCGCCACCAGAAGCCGATCAGCGCGTACGACATGGCGCCCATGACCTCCCACGCCATGAGCAGCAGCAGGAGGTCCGTCGCGGTGACGGTGACCAGCATGGCGCCGATGAAGATGAGCATCAGCCCGAAGAACCGGCCCTCGGACTCGTGGATCTCCCCCGCCGCGAAGACGAGCACGGCCAGCGCGATCACCGCCACCGTGACGACCATGACCGCGGACAGCCCGTCGACCGCGAGCCCCGCCTCGAAACCGGCGAACACCTCGAACGTCATGGCAGGACGCACGACCGCGGCCAGCACGGCTTGAACTACGGTCACCAGCGCCACCAGCAGCGTGACCGCCGGCGCGGCACGGCGGACGAGGAGCAGGACGCCGCCCGCCACGACGGGCAGCGCCGGCAGCAGCAGCGAGAGCAGGCTCATCCCTTCAGGTCCTGGGCGTCGTCGGTCATGTCCACCTCCCGCGCCCGAAACAGCGCGGTGACGACGGCGAAGCCCATCGCCATCTCAAGGGCCATCACCGTGACCGCTACCAGCACCAGAACCTGGCCATCGGCGTTCTGCGGAGCGAGGTAGTACCAGAACGCCCCGCCGGCCACGATCAACCCGTTGATCATCAGCTCCAGGCCCATCATCAGCATCACGATCGACTGCTGTGACAGCGCGCCGTACAGGCCGACGGCGAACAGCGCAGCGGCCAGCACGAGGAAGGCTTCGAGCGACATCAGGTCTCCTCACCGGGACCGGCCGAGCCGCACGAAGCATGCCCGCCGTGGCGCTCGGGAGCGGCCGGGATGGGTGTCCCGGAGCCCGGCCCGGGATCGAGCGGGCGGTTTCGCCTCAGGTCGTCCCCGTAGCGGTCGTAACGTCCGCGATGCGTGGCGAGCACCACGGTGGAGATCATCGTGGCCAGGATGGCCACTCCGATGACCATCATGACGAGCATCTTCGGCCCCATGATGGCGAGCCCGAGCTGGTGGGTGGGATCAGGGGGCGGTTCTCCCCTGCGCCGCGGCCAGGAGGTGAGGAAGATCCCCGCGACGAGGAGCACGAAGACCACGGCCGAGATGATCACCGCTCCACGGTTGTTGTGGACCATCTTCATCGGCATGAGGCCCGCTGGATTCATCATGTACATGATCATGAACACCGCCATGACCAGCATTTCCATGACCATCATCAGGATGATCAGGACACCGAGATACTCCAGGTCGATGAGCAGGAACGCGAGCCCGACCGCCAGCAGGGAGGCGAGCAGGGCGAACGTCGCCCGCGCCATCGAGTCGACCACGAACACCGCGATCCCGGCGGCCACGGAGACGACGGCCAGGATCCAGAAGGCGACGGCCATCACACCACCACGATTCCGACGACGAGCAGCTGAACGAGCGCGAGCGGGATCAGCACCAGCCACGACACCTGGGTGAAGCGATCCATCCGGACGGCCGGCACGCGATGCCGTACCCAGACCAGGAACCCCAGCACCGCCATCGTCTTGACCAGCACCCACAGCCAGCTCGGCAGCACCGGACCCGCGCCTCCCCCGAGGAACAGCGGTACGGCCGCCGCCGCGGCCACCACCAGCAGCGCGTACCGTCCCGCCTGGAACAGCAGCCGATCGGGCCCCGACAGCTCGGCCCGCACGCCACCCGCCAGATCACTCCCCACGGGCTGGCTCATCGGCCCCCAGAACGCCATCGCCAGCGCGGAGACCAGGTAGATCAGGAAGGCGAGCGGCATCCAGACCACGAACCAGAGCCCCTGCTGCGCCTGCACCGCGTCGCTCATCCGCAGCGACCCCGCCCCGAGTGCCACGGTGATGAGCGCGAACATGTGCGGCAGCTCGTAGGCCAGCCCCTGAGCGACGAACCGGTAGGCGCCGACCAGCGGGAACACCGAGTTGACCGACCATCCGGTGAGCCAGAGCGAGCCCCAGACGCACACCTCCATGGCGTTGAACCAGACGATGCCCGCGGACAGGTCCGCCACGGGAACGTCCCCCAGCGGGATCACGATCCCCGCCAGCAGCGGCGCGGCCACCAGACTGATGACGCCGATCCGCAGAAGCAGCACGTCGGGCAGCAACGTACGGCGGCGCTGCTGGACGAGCAGCCGGGCCACCTCACCGAACGGGGCGCTCGCCCGGCCCCCGCTCAGGACGGCATCGAGACCGGCGGCGGCCAGCCCCAGCACCACCAGCGCCAGGGGAAGCGACAGCGCCGCGACCTCAGGCATGGGCGACCGCCGGAGCCGGGTCCAGGCTCGCGATGATCAGCCGCGCGCTGGCCAACTCGGCGCCGACGAGCAGTTCGGGGTTCAGGAGGTTCCCGGCAGGGCGTTCCACGTCGAGCGGCGCCTCTTCCTCGATCGAGGCGATGGCCGCCCGCGTGGCGGTGAGCCATGCCTCCAGCCTCGCCGCCGCGTCGCCATCCCGGGCCGATCCGACGCCGCGCAGCATCCAGCGCAGCGTCCGGGAACGACGCACCTGCCTGGCGAGACGTTCGTACGGAGCCGTCAGCGCCGCGCGCGACGCCTCTGCGAGCAGTTGATCCCGCAACGTCCGGGCGCCACAGGCGGCGGTGGGCCATCCCGCGACCGACAGCAGCCGGCTGAGACTGTCGAGATGAGCAGCCGCCCGCCGCCGCTCGGCCTCACCACGCGTCACAAGCCGGCCAGCCGCCGCCCTGTCCCACGGCTCCGTCCAGAACGACTCACCGCCCCCCAGCCACCTGACCGTGGCCTCCTGGATCACGTCGCCCTGCAGCACGGTGTCCACCACCAACCCGCACGGCCAGTCGGGCAGGATCGGGCCGAGCGGTACGTGCAGGCGGTCAAGGCTCAGCCCGTCACGGTCAGGGCCCCGGCCCGCCATCGCCAGGCCACCCGGATCACCCATGTGGTGGCCGTGGCGACCGCCCTCATGGCTGTCATGTCTCTGGCTGTGCATACCGTGGGGATCGTGCCCCTCGTGGGATGTGCCCGATCCACGTGCATCAGGTGACTTCGGTCTGCCCGCTCGGCTCGCGGCGTCTCGCCATTGCGCCTCCCCATCGGCCAGCTGCGCGACCGCACGGTCCAGGGACTGGACGACCAGGTCCTGCGAGGCGTCGCCTGGCACGTCGACTCGCGCACGGGGGCTCGGCAGATCGTCCCAGACCGTCCGGACGGCCTCCGCGAACTCCTCGTTCGGAGCACCACAGACGACGAGCAGGTCGGCCTCTCCCGGGGACAGCGCGGATTGCCACCGCCGCCGCGCGATCTCGGCCGCGCACAGCAGCCGGGCCCGGGTCCCGTCCGCAGCGTTGACGACGACCGTCCGCGGATGCTGTGCAGCCCGCTTCAGCAACCACTCGATCACGACCACCGGAACGCCCCCTCCCGCCAGGCATAGACCACGCCCACCATGAGCAGGCCGAGGAAGATGAACATCTCCACCAACGCCACGGTGCCCACCTCGGCGACGACGAGCGCCCAGGGATACATGAAGACCATTTCCATGTCGAAGGCCAGGAAGACCAGGGTCACCGCGTACCACCGCACGTGGTAGCGCGAGAGGGCATGCTCCTGAGGGTGATTCCCGGACAGGAACGGACGCGCGCCGAGGACCTGACGAGGACTGAGCAGCAGCGAGACCAGATAGATCGCAAGCACGCCTACAGCGAGCAGGGTGACCAGGCCGAGAACAGCCGTCCAAGGTGGCATGAGTCTTCTCCGGGCAGAATCTACTAAGATCCATAGTGCCCATGGCGCATCCTGGCAACCATCTCGGTCCACATCGCCTCGCCGGTCATGCTGGAGGCCTGGCGAGGCTCACCATCATGCGCCCGATCGTGATGGCCGCCGTACTGCTCGGCACGCCCGATCTAAGTGATCACCTCCATAATCAGCGGTCATAAGAGGTGTAGCTCGTGCAGATACGGGTCGGCCGTTATTCACATCGTCAGGGGCCAAGAGGAGGGTATGCTGAGGCTCTCGTTAACAGAGAGCGACCGCATAACTCACGGGGCGCAAGCGACGGGGAACGCTGAGCTGGTCGGTGCTCTCGTGTGTCTAGGGGCATGCGATGGCCGGAAATCATTCAGAGGAGCCCGCCGATGTCTGGGCAGCTCCCGTCTCATTTGGCGGCAACGTCGTTCGTCAGCTCTTGGCTCCCCAAGAGGTCGCCCGGCGAAGCTCGCCGGGCAATCTGGAGCTGATGACGCCAGAGGAAGTTGTCGCCTCCTATTTCGGTGCGCTGAGTTTCGATGAGAGCGGACTGCGGCGGGCTCAGCTCGGTGCGTTGCATTGCGTTCTGGGGCACTGGACGACCGCACCCACCGAACCCGCCACCGTCGTGATGCCGACCGGCACGGGCAAGACCGAAACCATGCTCGCCCTGCTGGTCGCCGCAAAGATATCGAAGCTCTTGGTACTCGTGCCGTCGGATCACTTACGGGATCAAGTGGCGGGAAAGTTCGAGCAGCTCGGTGTCCTGCAGCGATTCGGAATCGTGCACCCAGACGCCTGCCGGCCCGTCGTCGGCCGCATGACCAAAGGCATGGACGACGGCGACGAGGCCGCGCGATTTGCCGAGGCATGCAATGTCATCGTCGCGACGCCTCAGGTGCTGCAGAAGTGCGCCGAGGGGGTCCGTACCGCCATTCTCACCGCATGCACCCATCTGTTCGTTGATGAGGCACACCATGTGGAGGCGCCAACCTGGTCGTATGTCCGTGCGTGGTTCACTGATCGGCGCGTGGTGCAGTTCACCGCAACGCCTTTCCGAGAAGACGGCCGTCACATCGCCGGGAAGATCGTCTATAGCTTCCCGCTGCGTGAGGCTCAGAAGGATGGGTACTTCGCCCCGATCAATTACGTGTCCGTCCTCGACTTCGCCGACCCCGACAGAACACTTGCGACGAAAGCCGTTGCCCAGTTGCGCGCGGATCTCGACGCAGGCCTCGACCATCTCCTGATGGCCAGAGCCAGGTCCATCCCGCGAGCGCAGGAACTCCTGGAGCTGTACCAGCAACTTGCTCCCGACCTCAATCCTGTGATCTTGAACAGCCGGATGGGAATCCGCGCGAGACGGGAGGCCTTGACGGCGATCAAGAGCCGCGAGGCGTTGATCATTGTCTGCGTCAACATGCTCGGTGAAGGTTTCGACCTTCCCGCTTTGAAGATCGCGGCTGTGCACGACCCGCAGAAGAGCCTGAGCGTGACGCTGCAGTTCATCGGCCGCTTCACTCGAGCTCAGCCGGGAGACCAACACCTTGGGGACGCGTGGATGTTCGTCAGCCGCCCCGACAGCGAGCTCGACACTCGCCTGCGGAGCCTGTACGCCGAGGATGCCAACTGGAACGTTGTAGTTCGGAACCTGTCCGAAGCGGCTGTGGAGGCCGAGGTCGAGGTCAGCGAGTTCGAGATGGGGTTCACCAGCCGGCCCGAGGACCTCGTACTGAGCAACCTTCAGCCCAAGCTGAGCACCGTCGTCTATCGCGCACCGACCGCCTCTTGGAATCCAGACGCGCTCTACGACTACTTCGGCCCTGACAGCCTTCTCACCGATCCCATCGGCCTGAACCCGCGCGCGGGCGTGGCCTGGTGTGTGGTCGAACGCCATGGCCCGGTCAGGTGGAGCGAGAGCCGGGTACTGGAGGAGACCAGCTACGAGCTGTACGTCCTCTACTTCGATCAAGAACGACGGCTGCTCTACATCAACAACTCCGCCAACGATGGGATCTTCGAAGACCTGGCCGAGGCCGTGCTCGGCGAAGGCGCGAGCGGCTTCACCGGATCGACCGTCTACAGGGCCTTCGGCGACATCGTTCGCCTCATCCCCACCAACGTCGGCGTCCTCGACGTGCGAAACCAGTTCCGGCGATTCTCCATGCACGTCGGCACCGACGTCAGCCAGGGTTTCCCCACGGCCGAGGCACGGACCAAGACGCAGACCCACATCGCCGGCACAGGCTACCGCCGTGGCGAACGCGTCTCCATCGCCGCCAGCGCCAAGGGCCGTGTCTGGAGCCCGGACACCGCCAGCAATGTGAAGTACTGGCGTGACTGGTGCAACGAGATCGGCCCGCGCCTGCTCGACGACTCGATCAGCATCGAGGACATCATCGCGAACTTCATTCTGCCCGAACCGATTCAGGAGCGCCCCACCGCCGCGGTCCTGTCCCTCGAATGGCCATGGAACCTCTACGATCTGGCCACTGAGACCCTCCAGCTGGAGTACGACGGTCGCCGATATTGGATCCTCGACGCCGACCTCCGCCCGGACAACAGCTCGACCACCGGCCCTGTCGTGTTCGAGGTTGCCACCGATCACTGGACCGTTCCGTACCAGCTTGACATCCAAGCAGGGAAACTCTTCTACCAATGCCTGTCGTCCAGCGAGCTGATCGTCCACGCCAGGAACTCGTCCCTGTCCTTGAGCCAATGGCTGAACACAGTGGGACTGACCGTACTGTTCCAAGGCGATCTCATGCTGCAACCGGATGGCGTTCTGCTGCGGATCGACCAGGACATCGAGCCCTACCCTCGGGAAAGGCTCATCGCCCTCGATTGGACGGGCACCGACCTCAGGGTGGAGTCGCAGGAGTCGGCGAAGCTACCCCACTCCATCCAGGCCAGGGCCATCCGGGACCTGCTCAGTGAGCGTCACTGGGATGTCGTGCTGGACGACGACGGTGCCGGCGAAGTCGCTGATGTCGTGGCCATGGCGCTCAACAGCGATCATCTTCTTGTCCGCCTTGTGCACTGCAAGTACGCGCGCACGGGAAAGGCTGCTGCACAAGTGAAGGACCTGTACGAGGTCTGCGGCCAGGCGATGAAGAGCGTCCGCTGGCGCGAGAACCCCACGCGGCTCTTCCAGCATTTGGCGCAGCGCGCGCGCAAGAAGTATGCGAGAACCGGCGTCTCACCCTGGGAAGCCGGCGACCTCGCCGCGTTGTACCGGCTGCGAGACCGGGCGAAGCTTCTTCGGTACACCTTCGAGATCGTCATCGTTCAGCCTGGGCTGTCGAAGGCGCAGGCATCCTTTGACCAGCTGGAGCAGCTGGCCGCCACCGAACTTCATGTCCGCCACACCGCCGACGCGTCACTCACCGTCCATTGCAGTGCATAAGGCTTGTTCACCCCGCTTGTCTACGTGTACAGGAAGGCGATCTTGCGTCTGCCTCCCGCGACGCCTCAAGTTGGTACGAGCGAGCCAGCTGGCTAGTCAGAAGGAGTTCGATGTCGGCCGCAGGCCACTTTGCGATGCCGCCCAGCCACGACGGCGACGCGGCGCGCTCTTGCTCGCTTGATGATCAGGGTCGCGCCGATCAGCATGGCGAGAGAGCCTGCCGGAACAGCCATCACGTCGATCAAAGTCATGCTGTCGGGCGAGGCCGAGGTCACGGATGCTGTGGCGGCTTTGGGAGGCCCTGCCTTGCCGAAGGCGGCCGGCTGCAGTGGAGGGGAACCTAACTCACCCTCGATGATGTAGACCTCTCTGCCGCCGTCTCCCATCTTTTCCCGCACTTTCTTCGGCAGTCCGTACCCGACGACCTTGTTCTGATCGCGCTCCTTGCGCTTGAGCCACACCCTGTCGACGTTGCCCTCGATCGTGGAGATCCTCTCACCGTCCACCCGCTCCACGATGCCCGCGTGATCGATGCCGCCGAGGTCCTTGGAGCCGCTCCAGTCGTAGAACACGATCGCACCCGGTTCAGGCCTGTTGCTCCATGCTCCCTGCGACTTGAACCACCTTGCGTGGTCCACCGTGTAGGCGAACTCGCCGACATACTTCTCGACGCCCGCCTGGTTGGCGGCCCAGGTGATGAACATGTCACACCAGGGAGCGGTCCTGAAGTAGGAGTCGCTGGAATCCACGTTGACGTAGTACCAGTCGCCGAACCTGGTGTAGCCGCTGCTCTGCTCCTGGTAGCCGAGATACTTCTGGGCAGCCTCAAGCAGGCCCTCGTCAATGGATGCCATAGGCCGGGGGAATAGCCCTTCTCCTCGACCGCCTACCGGGTTAGCTGACGGATTCGGGCCAGGAGACGCCCTACCGCCGCACCTGCGGCGGATTCACCCCGTACGTGGATCGCTCCACGCGGTTGGTTCCCCGGTTCCCGGACACGCCGGGATTGAGCGGCTGGCCGATCGACTTCGGGAGAAGCCAGGTCACCCGACCAGTACGATGCACTGTAGTAGATGGGTTGACCTGTTTGTGATGCTATGCGAAAAAGATCTACCCCGCGCGGGGAGTGCAGCTTGGGCCCTACCTTGCCCCGCCTATACGGAGGCTGCACGGCGCCGGCCGCTCACCGTGCCTCAGGCAGGCTTCACATGCAACGGGTGGTGCAGGAAGTCGTCCTGCACCACCCGTGTTCCCTTGACCATCGCACTGGCAAGGAGCTCTCTGTCGGCCTGCTTACAGGTCAGGCCTTGTACTCGGGGTACCCGTAGCCCACCACCTGCGACTTGGGCCGGATCCGCTGCTCGACCTTGCCGTTGCCGGTGTTGCCCTCGACCGTGGTGATCGTCCCGTTGCCGTTGTCCTGCTTGACCAGGCCCATGTGGTCGATGCCCGTAGTGCTCTTGCCGTTCCAGTCGTAGAAGACGACGGCGCCGGGCTTGGCGAGCGTGCCCCACTTCTTGTTGGCCTGGAACCACTTGGCCCAGGTGACGGTGTACGCATCCCAGCCCACGGTCGAACGGGCACCCGCCTTCTCGCCCACCCAGGAGACGAACATGGCGCACCACGGCGCGTTGGCGTAGGCCTGCACGCTGCCGCCGTCACGGGCGATGGTCTCCTTCGCCCGCTGGGAGGACATGTACCAGCTGTGGAACGGCGTTCCGCCACCCGCGGCGTTCTCTGCCACGCCGATCTGCGACTCAGCGATCTTCAGCACCGACTGCGCGGACGCCTGCGTCGCAGGCTTCTGGGCTTGGTGGTCGGCGGCGAAGGCTGGCGTGCCGGCGAGCATCGCGCCTGTAGCCACACTGGCCGCGGCGGCCAACCCGCCAAGGGTCGCGGGCTTCAGGGCATGGGCGAAGACGTTCTTACGCATGAGTGGAAATTGCTCCTTGCTTCCATGCCGCCTACCGGGTTAGCTGACGGGTTCGGGCGTGGAAGTGCCCTACGGAACGCTCCTGCGGAGCGCGCCGATTCACCCCAGGAACATGTGGGTCCCCGGCTCCGCGAGATCGCGAATTCGGCGGCCGCATCACACCCGCAGTCACGACGTTCATGCTGGTGAGAGGCGGTCTCGGCAATACAGAGACGTTCCGCGACAGGCAACGCTGCCAGGCGATACGCCGTGAGTCCTCGAAGGTAAGCGAAACGCATAGAAAGATGCAAGCGAGCCTCGGGAGAAGGCGACGGAATACCCTGCCCTGCAGGCGATCCCGATAAAATCCTTTACCTACTCACGATCGATGAGAGAGCGTTGCCGAATCGTTTGTATCGTCTGCCACACAGTGCCCTGGAGTCACACAGCCGACCGGAGTTTCGCCTTCACGAGCTACGCCGAACAGGACAAGCAGCGACGGGCGTGAGGCTTTACCCAAACCGGAAACCCCTGCTGGCACGGCAGTTCTCGCCCGAAAGAGCCCCGACTCGTGGACGTCCACTTTGCTCCACTTGCACTCTCTTTGGGTAAATATGTACCTTTAGGCAGCGCGGCGTCCTATGGATGAGCCTTTCGCCTGACGCCGCCTTTCTTGACCGGACCGTGCGCCATCTCCAGCACTCTCGTGCGAGGGCGCTCGGCCGCCGAGTCCGCAGACACTGCGGAGCCGGGGACCCATCGTTCTTTGGGGTGAATCGGACGCCAACCAGGCGGCGTCCGTAGGGCACTTCCAGTCCCGAACCCGTCAGCTAACCCGGTAGGCGGCATGGAAGCAAGGAGTCAACACCATCAAGCTCGACTACAAGCGCTTCAGCATTGCCGTAGCAGGAGCCGTCCTGGCCGGAACCGCAGCCATCACCGGCGTGACGGGGACGGCGTTCGCCGAGACCACGGGCCACGACGCGACCCACAGCGCTCAGCACGAAGCCAGGTCGTTTACTTACGGCGTGGACGTCTCGCGGTACGAGTCCGACTACGACTGGAACGCCAGCCCGGCACAGTTCGGCATCATCAAGGCCACCGAGGGCACGAGTTTCCGCGACGCCTCGTTCGCCCGACACTGGAGCGAGCTAGGCAAGAAGGGAATCGTGCGCGGGGCCTACCACTACGGCCACCCCGGCAACGACCCCATCGCTGAGGCCGAGTACTTCCTGGCCATGGTCAACTCCCAGCCCGCCAAGGCCGGCGATCTGCTGGTCCTGGACCTGGAGACCACCGACGGCAGGTCCGTCGCCGAGGTCAACGCCTGGGCCAAGGCCTGGCTGTCCCACGTGAAGACCAAGACCGGGGTCACCCCGATGCTGTACAGCGGCTGGAACTTCGCCAACACCTACGGCAAGGGCCTGGCCGACTACCCCCTCTGGGTCGCTCACTACAGCAAGCCCAAGGGCCAGCTCGCTCCGCCCGCCGACTGGAAGTCCTGGACCATCCACCAGTACACCGACTCCCCCGTCGACCAGAACGTCTCCGCACTCACTCCTGAGCAGCTGCGGGGCCTCGGCCGTCCCGCCGTGTAGGGACGTAGATCCTCGGAGAGGATCTCAAGCGCCTCGGGGAGCCGGCCGACGAGCGCGTAACCGGTATTGCCGCGGCCGATGGCGGTGATCAGTGCTGAGGAGATGGGCTCGACGAGCGGGGGTCCATCTCCGCGATGCGCATGGGCAGGACGTCCGGCGGGAACTCCCGCCACTTGACGCTGCGCCTTCGGAGGAGTTCCTCGGTGCTGTAGGCGGTGAGGATGTGTTCGGGTCCGTGGTCAACGGTGGTCTTCTTTCGCGGCTGGATGCGTCAGGACTGCTCGGCCTCGGCGGCGGGGCCGGTCGCGGGGATGTGGCGGAGCTTGGTGATCGCCAGGATCGCCGCGCCGGCGGCGATGGCCGCGGCGATGACGGCGGCGGTGTTGAGCCCGCTGGTGAAGGCCTCGCGAGCCGGGGCGAGCAGCGCCGTGCCGAGGTCGGCCGGCAGACTCTGCGCGGCCGAGACCGCGCCGTCCAGGCTCTCGCGGCCTGCCGCGGCGGCCTCGGACGGCAGGGCGGCGGGGAGGGTGGTGGCGGCCTGGGCGCGGTAGACGGCGGCGCCGATGCTGCCGATGATCGCAATGCCGAGCGAGATACCCAGGTCGCTGCACGTGGTGGCCAGCCCGGACGCCGCCCCTGCCTTCTGCGGCGGCACCGAGCCGACGACCAGGTTCGTGGTCAGGGCCATGGACGGCGCGACGGCGGGATACAGCACGATGAAGCCCGCGACCAGCAGCGGGAGCCCGCCGGCGGCGTTGACCTGGGTGAGCATCAGGTAGCCGATCACCTGCACGGCAAGCCCGGCCGCGATGAGGTATCCGGGGCGGACGCGCCGTACCAGGACGGGTGAGAGGGTGGAGACGACCACCAGCAGGGCGGCGGCAGGCAGCACCCACAGCCCGGCCGTCAGCGGGGAGAGCCCCTCGACGAGCTGCAGGTACTGAGTGAACAGCAGATAGATGCCGCCGAGCGCGGTGGCCGCCAGCAGGAAGACGCCCAGCGCGCCACCGGCCGTACGGTTGGCGAATAGCCGCACGTCCAGCAGCGGCTCGGGCAGGCGCAGCTGCCGCAGCACGAACCACGCGCCGAAGGCCAGCCCGGCCGCGATGCCGGCCAGCGCGGGCATCAGCGAGTCCGGCCTGGCCAGCTCCTTGACGCCGTAGACGATCGGCAGCAGGGTCGCCAGCGACAGCAGCACGCTGAACAGGTCCAGGCGGCCGGCGGCCGGGTTACGGGGGTTGGGCAGCAGCAGCGGCGCGCCGATCACGACGATCGCCATGATGGGCACCGCGATGAGGAAGGCCGCGCGCCACGAAAACGCCTCCAGCAGCGCCCCGCCGATCACCGGGCCGAGACCGGTGCCGACGGAGATCCCGCCCGACCAGATGCCGACGGCGATGCCGCGCTGCCGGGGGTTGGCGAACGTGGAGAAGATGAGTCCCAGGGTGGCGGGCATCTGGGTGGCCGCGGCGATGCCCAGCAGCGCCCTCCAGACGATCATCATGGCGGGGTCGGAGGTGTTGGCCGCGATCACTGACACGACGGCGAAGACGGCCGCGCCCGCGATCAGCAGCCGGCGGTGACCGATGCGGTCGCCCAGGGTGCCCATGGTGACCAGGAGCCCGGCCATGAGGAAGCCGTAGATGTCGATGATCCACAACGTTTGGGTGCTGCTCGGTTTCAGGTCCGCGGCCAGTTGGGGGATGGCCAGGAACAAAACGGTCAGCATCATGAACAGCAACATGGCGGGCAGGACCAGCACGACCAGCCCGAGCCAGGTTCTGGCGCCGGTGTGCGCCCCAGGGGCTGTTTCTGCGGACGACATGTGCGTCCTCCTTCGGCGGGTTCTGAGAGGGCGTTGTGTGAGTTAATGTCCATGATGTCGCACTGTAGTCGAATGGATTTGTAGCGTTACCGCCGATTGGCGAGCTCGGATGTGTTGGGA